>JANWVU010000210.1 GCA_025056465.1 Verrucomicrobiia bacterium
CCGGGGACCGGAAGAATTCCCCAATTGTCCCAGCCTCGACCGCCAAGCCAACGGTCAGATGAACATCATTGCCGGTATGGGCGGGATTGGGTTGATCCAAAGCGGCACCAACAGCATTCATTGGCTGAAAAACCAAAACGGCACCGATTATGTGAATGTTGGCCAACGATGGCTTAGCGATGACGTCAATGTGGTCTACACCACGAACCGGCTCAACATCGCCGGTCACAACATTCTCGTGCAGCAATACGATTTCGTTCCCTCAATCAATGCGCTGCCGGTAGTCACGGATTGTCCTGGATCCGGCTGCCGCACCAACTATGGCGTGTACATCAAGCGCGTGCTGTTGACCAACCTCGAATCCAGCAGCCGCACCATCGACTTCTACTACGACGTCAACTTCAACGTCAAAGGCGCCAACATTGACGACGCCATGTACTGGGAAGACACCGTGGCCGGGTTCCCCTACAAGGCGATGATTGTTTATGACAACACCTCCCGCGTGATTACCGGGACCGGTTGTGGTCCGAATGGTTACGGCGACGACGGATTTGGCAACTTCGACCCGAATAAAAACTACAATCCCACCAGCTTCGGTGCCTACACCCGCAACGCATCCGTGTACTTTGCAACTGTAATGAAACTGGTCACCAACACTGTCACGGGCGCCGGGGAGCCAGCCGATGGCAGTTGGCGCGATCACACTCCGAGCGACAATCACGAAGGATGGATCGGCAAACGTCTCACGCTCGGCCCCGGCGAGACCAAGGAAATTGATGTGATGATCGTGGGCTCATGGGACGATTTCGCGGGTGCCACCGGCACGCACAACACATGGGGCCGACCCATCATCCAATGGTTTTACACCAACAACATGGCCACCGTGCAGGCCACCACCGAAGGCTACTGGTCCAACTGGGTTAACTCCGGCGTCACCATCGATTTCCCCGGTGATTACTACGACCGGCTGTGGAAACGCCAAATGCTCATCGCCGCCACCCATCAAGACGCCGTCACCGGCGCCATCATTGCCGGATCGCACAACGGGGCCTACTACTTCTGCTGGCCGCGCGACGGTTGCTATGCCGCCATCACTTTCGCTCGAAACGGATTCACCAACGAAGCCGTCAAGTTTGTGCGGTTCCTCCGCGAGATTGCTTACCGCGACACCGATTCCGGCATCGGCGACAAAGGCTTCTTCTACCAAAAATACACCACCGACGGTTATCAGGTCTGGACCGCACCACAGGTGGACGAGACCGCCAGCGTCCCGTGGACGCTCTATTACATTTACTCGCTTACCGGCGACGCGGCGTTCCTCACCAACAACTGGAATCTCGCCTACACCTCCGCCCGCGCCTCCAGCGAAGATAGCGCTATCAACCCCTCCGGCCTGTACTACGACGACACCTTCAACCTCATGTTCTCCAACAACGTTTGGGAAGATCAGAACATGCTCTCCATCTACGGCAACGCCGCCGTCGTGCGCGGTCTGTTCGACGCCTCGCGCATCGCGCAAATCGTGGGTCAAGCCTCTTGGGCCACCACCTTCAGCAACCGCGCCGTCACCATCCGCGACCACGGTCTCATCCCGCGCATCACCAACAATGTCGAGGCCGCTGACATCGCGTTGCTCGGCCTCACCATCCCTTATGAGGTCTTTGCGCCGACCAATGCCTTCATGACGAACATCGTGGAGAAAATCCACGGGCGTCAACCCTCCTGCGGTTCCTGTCCCGGCGGCCCGTACACCGACAACCTCGTCGAAACCTCCGGCGACATTGCCGGCCTCGTCCGCCGTTACAACCGCAAGAGCACCGACGCCTCGCTGGATAACTACTGGAACGGCGGCCCGTGGTTCCTCGCCACCTCGTGGTATGCCGAGTATTTTTCCCGTTGGCAGGATTACGTGCCCGGCAAACTCATGATCACCACCAACCTCTACCTGCTGAACCTGCTCACCAACAAAATGGATCACATGCTCGTCGGCGCCGAACAAATCGCCCCGGCCGGCGCCGAGAAATACAGCGGGTTCAAACTCCAAACCTCCTGGCCCAACCTCTGGGAAGCCGACACCACGATGGTGGACCAAATGTCCATGTTCCTCGACTTCAAACCGTACGCCGGTGACAACATCGCTTCCTTCGCGCCGAAACTTCCCATCGGTTGGAATCGTATCGCGTATCACAACATGCTGTTCCGCAATCACCGCTTCGACATCGCAATTACCGAAACCAACCTCGCTCCGCAAACCACCACCAATGTCATCGCCCACATCAACAAAAAGAATACCGGTACGTTCACCACCGACATCATTCT
>JANWVU010000211.1 GCA_025056465.1 Verrucomicrobiia bacterium
GTTGTAGGTGCGGATTTTTTCGCTGCGCTCCGCGCTGCCGATTTGGCTACGACGTGCGGCGGCGGTTTTGGCCTGTTCCTCTTCGCGGCGGGCGGCCAGTAGCCGGGCGCGCAGCACGCGCATGGCCTTGAGCCGGTTTTTCAACTGGCTGCGTTCGTCGGCGCAACGCACGATGAGGCCGGTCGGTTTGTGCAGGATTTGGACGGCGCTGTCGGTGGTGTTGACGCCCTGGCCACCGGGACCACTGGCGCGGCAGACGGTGATTTCGAGGTCTTCGGGTTTCAGTTCCACCTCCACCTCTTCGGCCTCCGGTAGGACAGCCACGCTCGCGGTGCTGGTGTGGATGCGTCCCTGTGCTTCCGTGACGGGGACGCGCTGAACCCGGTGGACGCCGGACTCATAGCGCAATTTTTTGTAAACGTCCTGACCGCTCACGGCGCAGATGATTTCCTTGAACCCGCCGCGTTCGCTGGGGCTGCTGTCGAGCACCTCCACTTTCCAGCCCTGCGCATCGGCGTACCGGCAGTACATGCGAAACAGATCGGCTGCAAACAACGCCGCCTCCTCGCCCCCGGTACCGGCGCGAATCTCCACAATCGTGTTGCGCGAGTCGGCCGGGTCGGGCGGCAGCAAGCTGGTCTGGAGACGTCGCTCCAGCATTGCGCACTTTTGCCGCAGATCCGGTAGTTCCACGCGCGCCAACTCCGCCAGGTCCGCATCGGTGTGTCGCGCCAACTGTTCGGTTTCATGCAGTTGCTGTTGGGCCGTTTGCCACGCCTCAAAGTCGGTCAGTACTTGTAGGAGGCGTTGAAGTTCGCGGGCTAGCTCACCGGCGCGGCGCTGATCGCTGAAGACAGCTGGGTTTGCCAGCTCCGTTTCGAGGGCTGCGACGCGTTGGCGGACCTTTTCGATGATGGTTGCGTAGTCCATAAACAACAAACCGGACACGGCAGTGGATGACCGCGTCCGGAGTGAAGAACTGTGCTACTTAGATTTTTTGGCGTAGCGTTTTTGGAACCGCTCCACCCGCCCGGCGGTATCCACATACTTGGCTTGCCCAGTGAAGAACGGATGGCAACGAGAGCAGATGCCGATGTGCATGTCTTTTTTCGTGGATCGGGTGCGCAATACGTTGCCGCAAGCGCAGTGAATGATCGCCTCCACGTATTCGGGATGGATGCCTTGTTTCATATGTTCACGACCGGTAACTCGAAGCGGACAATAGGCCGGTGCGGGGCAAACCCGCAAGCAGTTTTTTATGGTTCGATACGGTACTTAAGTCCCAGTTCGTCCAAAAGATTGATGACGTCGATGACCATTTGCAGGTCCACGTCGGCTTCGCGGCGGAACGCGAGGCGTAAGTCGGGTTGACGCTGGCGACGTTCGACCAATGCCGCGCGCAACGTAGGGATTGTGGAGTAGTCTTGACCGTCGAACTGAGCGACGGTGATCCCGCGCACGGTGCGCACGAGGAGGCGCAGAGGCTGGGCTGCGGGGACGTCAGCCGGTGGGGTGTTGGCAGCCGGTGGGGGCGCAGAGGCTGTCGCCAGAATCGCGTCAGTGGGTGTGTCGCGACAATAGTGACTGTGCGGGAACATTTGCGCGAGACGCACGCGCAAAACCGCCGCTTGGTCGGCATGACCGCTCTCCTCAAGGGCACGCGCGTTCCAATACAACGCATCATCGGCGACCGGCGAGTCGGGGTGTCGCTCGAGGATGATTTGGAATTCGTGCGCGGCCTGTTCGAGTTGACCAGCCCGGTAGTAGTTCAAGCCGGTCGTCAAATGGCTCAATGCCAGCAACAGCGCCTCAGCTGAGACCGCCACCCAGGTGATGACCGGGTTCATGGCGCTCTTGATGAACTGTTTACTTTTTGATTTTGGAGCGGACGTCGTCGAGTTGACCCGCGGAACCGAGCACCTGGTTTTTGTGGGCGATCATCTTGGCGTATTCCTCAATGAAGATCTTTCCGGGCTCCCGTAGGTCAAACTTGTCCGGGTGATCACGGAAAAACTCACGATGCACCCGGGTCCAAACCAACCGGCCATCGGTGTCAATGTTGACCTTGCACACCCCCATACGGGCCGCTGGCAAGAATTGCTCCTCTGGCACGCCGCTGGTGTCGAAAAGTTTGCCCCCGGCCGCGTTGATGCGATCGATCTCCTCTTTGGGCACGCTGGAGCTGCCATGCATGACCATCGGAAAGCCCGGCAGGCGCCGTTGGATTTCCTGGATCACCTCGAAGTGTAGGGTGAGCTTCTTGCCGGGTTCGGCTTTGAACTTGTAAGCGCCATGGCTGGAGATCGGAAGAG
>JANWVU010000212.1 GCA_025056465.1 Verrucomicrobiia bacterium
TTCACCGCGTTGCAGCCGGGCGGGCGCATCATCATCAGCGACATGATGCTCGACGAAAGCGGCACCCAACCACTGTTCTCCGCGCTGTTCTCGCTACAAATGCTGCTGACCAGCCATGGCGGCGCCACGTTCCCCGAGCCGCAGTTGCGTCAATGGCTCAGCGATGCCGGGTTCACAGACCTGCGCACGACTTCCCTTAGCCCGCGCCTCCCGTACACCATCGTGACCGGCTTCAAACCTCGCTGATCCCTCCGTCCACAACGAAGCGAAAGTCCTCTAACCTCTCATCAGATGTCCCGTGCGATACAAACGGCCGTGCGCACAGGGTTCCCATGCGGGTGTCCGCGCCCGTCACTATATTCAGGGAACATCCCGGCAAGGCTCCCGTAGTGGAAAGCATTCGCAGGATCATGCTATAGGTGATGGACCAAATGACTGAGTCCACCACCAAGCGTATCACTTCTGTCAGGAAGCGCCGCGCATCGGAGGGCCGGTATGGGTTGCTGAGTGTCGTTTTCGTTATTGCCGCACAAGCGACGTCCTTATCAGCCACCAACGACATTCCTGCGCTCGTGGCCCAGCTTGGTGCGGCGAAACACCGTGAGCGCGAACACGCGGAGCACCAGCTCTGGTTGTGCGGGGAGTCGGCCCGACCATTTCTTGAGCAAGCTGCGCAAAGTGCCGATCCTGAAGTGCGGCAACGCGCCCGCGCGGTTCTGGAAAAGTTTGACCTGGGGCTGCGTCCTGACATGCCGGACTCGGTGCAGCAGTTGATCCGCCGATTCCATCAGTGCGACTCTGATGAATGTCGGCGCCTGATCGTCAGCAGCCTGTTGCAGACTCCGAGCGTAGAAACCAAAACGCTGTTGGCCCAGTTGGCTCAGCGCCTGCCATCTGTGGAGCAGCGAATCGTGGTGTTTGCACCGGTGGGGGAGTTGATGCTGGGGCAGGTTTTGGAGTCGGTCGCCGCTGACATGCCGCCACGCGACGAAAAACTCGCCGCCTTAATCGAAGGGTTGGACCTGTACCTGGCGGTGGTGCCGGAAGATTTGACCACGCCGTTGAATCTGGTGGTGTGGTTACGCGAACACGGCGAGGATCGAGCGCGCCCGGTGGTCGAGCTGGCCGCGCGCGTGCAGCAGCAACGACTCGAACGCGCTCCCGACAGCGCGGAGTTGCACAATAACCTCGCTTGGTTGCTCGCCGTCAGCCGTGTGCGATTGGACGAAGCGCTGCATCATGCCCAACGAGCGGTAGAGTTGGAACCCCGGCAGCCCGCGTATCTCGATACCCTTGCCGAAGTGCATTTCCAACGAGGCGACCGGCAGAAGGCGCTCGAGCTGATTGCGCGCTGCATCGAACTCGACCCAGAGTCCACGTACTTTCGCGACCAAGAACAACGATTCCGCGACGGCAAGCCCGAAACCCCGCCGCCTGACCCGGAGTTGGTTTTGCCGTAATCGGACGCGGAGCGAGTGTCAACGTCAACGCAACGCCGTGTCGTTGTCACGACCGCGACCTGTCACGTCAGCCGACCTTATGGAGTGGGTGCGGACTCGGCGTTGGGCTTGGCGGGTGGCGGTGGGAATGGACGGAAGACAACGGCGTAAGGTTCCACGTGCATTTGCACACCGGCCGCCTGCGCGACGTAGCGAAGGACTTCGCCCAGCGGCACGTTGCGCAGCGTCAGTGTGATGCGTTTCTGCGCGGTTTCGGGTGCGGCGAGCCAAACGATGTTGACGCCATTGGTGGCGGGATCGAGTTGCCGGCTCAGTGCGCGGAGATGTTCGAGCAGGTCGTGGATGGGTTGATCGCGGGCATCGAGTGCCGGAACAATGAGACGTTGCAACTGCTCGCGCAGACCGGTGGCTGAGTCGGCACTCGAGCCGCGTCGGCGCAGGATTTCTTGAAGCATCTCCTTGAGGGTGGGATTGTCGGGAAATTCGGTGAGCAATTGTTGGAGGCGTTGCTCAGCCTCGGCGTAGAATCCGCTTTGCATCAGCAACACCGCTTCGAGGAAACGTTGTTCGTGTGCGGGGATGGCGTTGGTGTCGGTGGCGCGGGCGGCCGGTCGGGACATTGCCCACAACGGAATCAGACACAGAACGATCAGGATGCGACGTGCGGCAGAACTGAATTGGGTGGGATTCATGAGCGAACGATTTTCCCAGCCACCATGGCCCAGCGCACCGGTTGCTCAGCGAACACGACGGCCTCATACGGGTCGGGGCTGTTGTCGCACGGGACGGCGATGAGATCGGCATAGGCGCCCGGTGAGATTTCGCCCAGCCGACCGGCCAGACC
>JANWVU010000213.1 GCA_025056465.1 Verrucomicrobiia bacterium
TATACCTAAGCACAAACTGCCGTTATTTGCCCGATTTGCACGAACCTCAAGTACGCCCTGTTGTGCCAGGGTCTCGAACATTTTCGCGGCCACACCGGGATGGCTTCGCATGCCGATGCCCACCACCGACAACTTTGCGATCCCATCCGTTGAACGCACCTCCCGCGCTCCAATCTCGCGCACTACCGGTTCCAGCACACGCGCCGCCTTACCGGCTTCGTTGGCCGCCACGGTGAAGCTGATATCGGTCAGCCCGTTCTCGCTGACGTTCTGCACGATCACGTCAATGTTGATATTTGCGTCCGCAATCGCCTTGAACACCTTCGCCGCGATGCCAGGCCGATCCGGCACGCCGGCAATCGTGACCTTGGCCTGATTTTTGTCCACGGCCACGCCGCGGATGACGACATCTTCCATTTTGGGAGTTTCTTCTTTCACGATCGTACCGGGGTTGTCATTGAAACTGCTGCGCACCTCAAACACCACCTTGAACTTCTTTGCAAATTCCACCGACCGCGCCTGCATCACTTTCGACCCCAACGCCGCCATCTCCAGCATCTCGTCGTAACTGATTTCCGGTATCTTCACCGCGTTGGGCACGATGCGCGGGTCAGCCGTATACACACCATCCACATCCGTAAAAATCTGACAGACATCGGCCTTCACCGCGGCCGCCATGGCAATCGCACTCAAATCACTGCCGCCCCGACCCAACGTCGTAATCCGCCCATCCGGCGTCTCCCCTTGAAACCCGGCAATGATGACGATATTGCCCTCGTCCAGCAACTGATGCACGCGTTTGGGCGTGATGTTCGCAATTTTCGCCTTTGTGTGAAGCCCATCCGTCACAATCCCAGCCTGCGCCCCGGTCAAGGACACCGCTTTGGCACCCAACGCGTGCAACGCCATGGCCAACAACGCAATCGTCGTCTGCTCGCCGGTCGCTAGCAACACATCCAATTCCCGCTCGCTCGGCTCGGGGTTGACCTCCTTAGCCAGCTTGATCAATGCGTCCGTCACCCCACTCATTGCCGATACCACTACGATAACCTGGTGCCCCGCCCGCTGCGTCTCCAATACCCGCCGCGCAACATTCCGAATCCGCTCGGTGTTGCCCACCGACGTGCCACCATATTTCTGCACGACGAGCGCCATGATCTTACCGTGGGGTGAAACCGCCGCGCATCATGCGCAAACCACCTCTCCGCTCAAGTGAAAAAGCGCTCACGCGCCCCGCCCTTCTCACTCGGACTCCGCGACCGGTTTAAAACCGCGCATCCAACCGCACCAGCACCACTGGCACGTCTTCGACCTTGGTCACAGTACGCAACCGACGCACGTCGAACCCGCGCTCGAACTCTTGGTCCCAAGCCAAACCGGCTCCCACGCTCGCCCGCAATCGCTGCGTTTGCCACTCCACGCCGCCCAGCACCCGACGCACCGAAAAGAACAACCGGCGATTATCGAGTTGCTCAATCGCAAACGCCTGCGCCTGGCTGTCATACTCGACAAAAAGAGTCCACGACTCCGTCAGCCGGTAGCCCGCACGCGCTTCAATCCCGGTAGGCAACACATACGTCACCTCAAACCGCCACACATCGGCCGGGCGCCACACCACGCCACCTACCGGCAGGCCGAGCACCGCGGTCAATTCATCACTCAGCGTCCGCCGGTAGGCGACGTACGGCAGCGGGAAATCCGGTAGGAACAACCGATTGCCGTCGTAGGACAACCCGACGTTCACCTGCGCATCATCCCCCCAACGGTACGAGAAATCCGCGACCGCCAAACCATACCACCCATCCCCGTTGCTGAAGTCGCCATCGTTGGCTGTGCCGCCACCAAGCCACGTTTGAAACTGCCAACCATTCGCCCACGCCGGCCACCGCACGCCCAACCCCGCGCTTACATCCCAAAAGGTGCCATCAATCGCCGCCAACGACGAATCCACACCCAACGCCACCACCCGGTACCCTACCGCCAAGCCCGATAGCGTTTCGTCTGCGTCAAACTTCAGCCGACCGCCGCTCTCCCACGAAAAAATGCCAGCCGACGTATTGTTGCGCGTGTCCGCCCGGTCTTGGATTCCAAACTTGTTCTTCGATTCCCAAACATGCGGCACATCCGCCCACGGTCGCATCCACAGCACCGCTGCGTTCTGCGCCGACGCCCCGCCCGCCAACACACAACACAGCAACCAAATTCGCCACAGGTATTTCATGACCGTGACCCTACCGGAGCGCGCCATTCCGCTCAAGCCACTATGCCAACAGGGCTACCTTGCGCGACC
>JANWVU010000214.1 GCA_025056465.1 Verrucomicrobiia bacterium
CACATGCCAACACGTCAGCCCGCCTACCGGCAAAATCGCCCTCACGAACAATTTTTGTGCAACTTGCCCCTACCGGCGGCCGTGGTGAAACAACAATTGGCGGCCATGTGGCGAGCGACCGAGCCGATTGACCCACCCAGCATCCCGCCCGAACGCATTGCCCAACACGAATCCGCAGAGTGGATTCGCCGTTTCTAAAAAACTAAAGCGAAAGCCTAGGTCTACCGACACCGCGTTCTGATGTCGGTGGCCTACGGCCTGTGACAGCCAGCGATCACTCCGCCTCGCGCCACGCCTTAAGACAATCGACTAAATCACTTGGGGCCTGCACTCGTCAACAGCCCGACTTCCAACGGTGAATACATCAACGTGGCGGTACCATGTTCGAGATAGGAAGGACACTCGCGCCTTTCCGTGTCCCGCCCAAACAAGTTGCAGCGAGTTTGGAGGGTGGAAATCGCTAGTAGCTGCGCCACTTTTGGATTTGGGTGTCGTTCTGCTTGCTGAGGCCAAACTATCGCACTTTACCCTCGCGCCGCATCACTGCGCTTGCGCCGTGCGCTTCGATAACACTACCGGCTTCAACCACGTCGTTTTTGGTCTACGACGCCCCCTACCGGCCCTCCTCCGAATGCGAGAGTTTCTCCCGTGACCCACCCGCTTTTTGCGTTACAAAATCACAGGGCCACCGGCACGCCGTTCTGTTCGGCCGACCGGTCCGCCGCGAAACAAATGCGGTGCGTGATGGCCGCTCGCTCCAGCGACAACGGCGTCTCGTCGTCCCTCTCGATTGCGTCCACCAATGCGAACACCTCATCAAGGAACGGATGATGATCCACGCTTACACTGTTGGGCAAAATGCACTCGACGCGGATTTGAGAAAACCTCTCGTTGTATGGCTCCAGGAAAAACCGAACATCCGGCACCGGACACTCCTTTTGCAACTCTTCCACACTTACTTGGGCGTCGGTTGGCCACCTTAGATATTGGTTCACTACCGACATCAACGTGCCATAAATCTCCAGCCCGAAGTGATACGGCGTAGCCACGTCCGCTGATGCCGAAACCTGACCAAGCTGCCCCTGCGCAAACTGAATGTTCAGATGAATCGTCGTCGGATACTCGTATCCCTGCTCCCAACCGGTGGTGTGAAAGGCACTGACCGCCAACGGTCGATCGTTGGTGAAATTGCGCACCGCATCCACCGCGTGGCAACCGGCGTTCAGCAACATGCTGTGACCTTCTTCCCGCGTGCGGCACCAGTCCCAGCCTGAATACCACGCGCCCACTCGACTATGATAATTGGCCCGCACAAACATCACCCGACCCAACCGCCCGCTCTCCATCAACCACCGCGCTACTTTCAACAGCGGGTTCCAATACAATTCAAAACTGACCACCGTTTTCACGCCGGCCGCCCGCACTCCTTGCACCAATCGGTCCAACTCTTCCGCATCCCGCGCCACCGGCTTCTCGATCATCAAATGAATCCCGCGTCGTGCCGCCTCCAGCGCCAACGGCGTGTGCGTGGAGTTCAACCCGGCAATGCTGAGGATATCAATCCCCTCCCGAAACAAATCCTCCACGCGCGTCACAATCTCTGCCCGACAACCCGACACACCGTACTGCTCCAGATTGCGGCGCACGCGCGCTTCATCCCGCCCATGCAAGCGCACCACTTCACACCGCGGATGTTTCTGAAATGCCTTGATGTGTGCGCAACCGCACCAACCAATTCCACTCACGGCCACACGCCATTTTCGTTGGCCCATCGGATCACCTCCAGTGGGATGAAACCTTCCGACGCCCGCGCCTCCTGCGCGACGTCCAAAATCTGCCGAATCATCAACGTTTCGGCCCGATCAATCAACGGTCTACCGGCCTCGAAAAAGTCCAAAATACCGGCCAACGTGTCCAGGAACAGCCGCCCCGCATCCACCGTAATCAACTTCGTCTCCGTCGTTGTGGTCACCGCGGCGGCGTACGCCGTGTTAGTTCCCAAACACAAATTCACTACTGCCGTGCGACCGCTACGAAAGTTGATCAGCAACTGCCAAAATTGGTCGTCTCCGCGACGCATCACGCCGATCGCTTCCGCACCGAGACAACTGACCACCAACTCCACCGGGTGAATGCCATACTCGGCAAAGCTGCGTCCGCCGCCCCAGGCCACGATGTGCCGCACCGCGTCCCGCCCCACCTCACGCACGTAACGTTGCACGTCGGTGTACCGCAGGGCCGACGCGGTTTGCACCGGTACGCCCAGCCAGTCGGCTAACG
>JANWVU010000215.1 GCA_025056465.1 Verrucomicrobiia bacterium
TGCTGGCCATCACCTGGTACCCCTCGATCCATCAAGATCAACGTTGGCGGATCGCGCAACACCACCGCGCGGGCCGCGGTCGCAGAATCCGCCTCTGTCACCCGGTAGCCCAGACGTCGCAACCGCGCCGCCATCACCGACCGCACCTGCGGGTCTTCGTCCACGAGCAGAATTGTCGGCAGGAAGTCCATCTGAGATCATTTCCAAGCACACCCCATGCCCGAAACCGGAACCCGGCAGGAGCGGACGGCGAGTCTCAGAGCCGACCCCAAAACTACTTCTCACTAGAAACCACCTGCTACCGCTCGACGTAGCGTTGGGCGATGGGCACGCGACGTCCGATGCCGAATGCTTTTGTGGTCACCCGCAAACAAGGTGGCGCTTGTTTGCGCTTGTATTCGTTGAGGTCAATCTTGCGAACGATCTCGCGCACGAGTTTTTCGTCGAAACCAGTCTCGCCGACAATTTCTGCGGCTGATTTCGTTTCCTCGACGTATCGCGTCAAAATCGCGTCGAGCACTTCATACGGTGGCAGCGTGTCTTGATCCGTCTGGTTCGGGCGCAACTCAGCGGACGGCGGCTTGGTCAAGCAGGCCGGTGGGATGATGGTGCGGTGGCGGTTGATGTAGCGCGCCAGCTCATACACGCGCGTTTTCGGCACATCGGCAATCACGGCCAGCCCACCGGCCATGTCGCCATACAACGTGCAGTAACCGACGGCCAACTCGCTTTTGTTGCCGGTGGTCAGCAGCAGATGACCGAACTTGTTGGACAGAGCCATCAGGAGAATGCCGCGCAAGCGCGCTTGGATATTTTCCTCCGTGATGTCCTCGGGTAGCCCTGCAAACACAGGTGCCAGCGCGCGTTTGACTGACTCGAACGCGTCTTGAATGGGCACCATCAACCAGCGGATGCCGAGATTCTCCGCCAATTGCCGCGCGTCTTCGATGCTGCCCTTCGACGAAAACTGCGATGGCATGGACACGCCCGTGACATTGGCCGCGCCCAACGCTTCCACCGCGAGACATGCGGTCACGGCGGAGTCAATCCCGCCGCTGAGTCCCAGCACCACGGAGCGGAACCCGCATTTTTGCACGTAGTCGCGCAGCCCCAAAACCAGTGCGTCGTAAAGTAATTCGATTTCCGGCACCTCGCGCGGGGGTACCGGCATGGCCGAAGCGAGGTCCACGACCAGCAAATCCTCTCGAAACCCGGAAGCTTCTGCGAGAATTCGGCCCGAGGCATCGAGGACGATACTGTGACCATCGAACACCAACTCATCGTTGCCGCCGACTTGGTTGCAATACGCCAATACGAACCGGTAATCGCGGGCCACGGCTTGCAACATTTCGCGCCGTAGTCGTTCTTTGCCCAAATGGAACGGCGAGGCCGAGATGTTTAGGAGGCAATCCAAAGCGCCCAGCTCTCGTACGGGGTCGCGGGGATACCGGTGCAACGACCATTTTTCCTGTGCGCTCCAAATATCCTCGCAAATGGTCAGGCCGATTCGCTGTCCGCGCCAGGTGAGCGGTTCGTTGGAGGATGCCGGTTGGAAATAGCGGTCTTCGTCGAACACGTCGTATGTGGGGAGCAGCGTCTTATACCGGCGCGCGACGATGGCGCCGCGCTCGATCAACGCGGCGGCATTGAAACATTCACGGCCGGGGCGATGCGGGTTGATGTCCACGTAGCCCACCACCAAAGCGGTGTCGCCGACGGTTTTGGTCAGCTCATCCAGTGCGTGCAGATTGTCCGCGATGAATCGGCGTTTCACCAATAAGTCGCGCGGTGGGTAACCGGTGATCGCCAGCTCGGGAGTCAGCACGAGGTCGGCCCCCGCCGCGACGGCGCGCCGGTAAGCGTCGCGAATTTTCGCGAGGTTACCGGTCAGGTCGCCGACGGTGGTGTTTAGTTGCGCGAGCGCAAGCTTCACGTTGGGGGCAGTGTATCAAACCGGCACGCGGAAACCAGTGCCACGGCCAACGGCGCTGCGTGCGCAACGAGGTACGCACTGCCGGTAGGCGAGGTTAGCGACGACGGCGCTGCCGGTAGTAGTGAATGGCGGCGGCACCGGCCATCAACAACAGCAACGTGCTGGGTTCGGGCACCACGACGAGTTGGTGGAACGAGCCGTTGCCGAGGATGAGGACGTTGTCGCCGGGGTTGAGCGAGCCGAGGGAGACGCCGGTCACTCCGTTGCTGTTCATGAAGTAGAACTCGACATTGTTGCTGATGATCAGCAGTGAGCCGGGCGCGATGGTAAAGTCGTGAACATA
>JANWVU010000216.1:0-231 GCA_025056465.1 Verrucomicrobiia bacterium
ATGGTGACCGCGTCGCGGCAAAGCAACCAAAAACGACCCGTTTTTTGCTGACCGCTCGGGACGGGTTTCGTAAGAAGGCGCCATGACCAAAATCACAACCGGCAAGTTTCAAGGGGTGGACGCGGTGACGTTGACGACGGCGGCGGTGCGTTTGGTGGCGGTGTCGCAGTACGGGCCGCGGATTGCGTCGTTTGGGCTGGTGGATGGGCCGAACCTGTTTTTGTGGAAACC
>JANWVU010000216.1:241-2268 GCA_025056465.1 Verrucomicrobiia bacterium
CGGCGCGGACAGTGGGATTTGCGCGGTGGGCATCGTGTGTGGGTGACGCGGCCGGGAGCCGACGAAAACGAGGACACCTACGCCACGGACAACGACCGATGCGAGGTGGAGGTGTTCGAGGATGGATTCCGCCTGACTGGCGCCGAAAATCCGGTCAACCGCACGCGACGCGGGTTTGCGGTGCGGGTGTTGGAGGACGGTTTGTTGGAGGTGGAGAACTTTGTCCACAACACCAGCGACATGTTGTACAGCGGTGGGATTTGGGCGTTGACGTGCACCGTGCCGGCGAAGGGCACCCGGTATGCCGTGCCGTTGGGCGACGGTAGCGAGTGGGATGCGTTTCGAATGGTGTGTTTCCGGCGATGGGCCGGCCATGGTGAGGGCGGGTTTGCTGATACCCAGATGAGATTCTTACCTGATCTGCTGGTGATTGAGCCGCGTGGGTTGGAGAACAAACGCATGATTGAATCCCACCACGGTATCATCGCCATGAGCGATCCGGCGCGGGCTGTGACGTTCGCCAAAAAAGTGCCCCATGATGTGTCGGCCCCTTGTCCACTTGGTTGCAACCTGGCGTTTTACATCGGCCCGAAAAATTTCATGGTCGAGATGGAGTCCATGGGGCCAGAACGCACGTTGCGGCCTGGTGAGACGCTGCGACATGTTGAGCGCTGGGTGCTGCGGCGCGGTGCGGTGCGGTTGCGCCGGGCGGCCGATGTCACACAGCTTTTTGCCGGTGGCTGAGCCGGGCGTATTCCTGGCGGGAGGGACCGGCAGCTTGTGCGCCCCAGCGTCCGCCGTGTGGGTTCGAGTCGCACCGGTTTCGAGAGTGAAGTGACCACGGATTTGTGCTAAACGGATCGTAAATGCGGTGGGTATTTCACAGGCCGGTGAGCTTTTGGGAGTGCGTGCGGTGGTGGTTGTATGCGCTGGTGGTGAGTGTGCTGGCCGCGGCGCACTACCGGGTTGAATTCCGGGATCGGGTGCCGTGGGAGCGACCATGGTTTTGGTGGCGCGAAGCCGACCGGGAAGAGGCGATGTACCGGGCGTTGATGGGCAACGACCCGGTGCTCGCACAGCGCGCAGCGGCGGCATTGTGGGAACACTGGTTCAGCGAGCGCGGCGCGGCCGCGCGAGAACAGTTGGAGACTGGTTTGGCGGCGGTGCGGGCAGGTGATTGGGAGATAGCGGAACAAGTGTTGGTGGAGTTGATGAATGAGCACCCGGATTGGGCGGAGGCGATTAATGGCGTGGCGATGTTACGCTACCGGCAGCGACGATACGCGGAGAGCGCCGCATTGTGTCGGCGCGTGCTGGAATTGAAACCGCGGCACTTCGGCGCGTGGTCGGGGTTGGCGCACTGTGCGATTCACCAGGGCGATTGGGCGTTGGCGCGTTTTGCCTGCCGGCAGGCGATGCGAGTTCAACCGCACGAAGCGGAGCATCGCCGCGTGCTTCACCTCGTCGAGCTTCACATACCGGCGTTGGATGTCTGAACGCTGCGGTCAACCGTCGAGCCGCACAATCACGCGGCCAAATTGCTCGCCGCGCAACATCCGATCAATTTCGCGGTTCAATTCGTCGAGCGTGCACTCGCGCGCCAGCATGTCGAGGACGGGCGGCCGCCAGTCCCCGGCCAGTTTTGTCCAAAGCATACGTCGTTGTTCCATCGGACACTGCGCGGTGTCGATGCCGGCGAGCGTGACGCCGCGCAGGATGAAGGGATAGACCGAGCTGGTGAATTCGGCGCCGCCGACGTTGCCGCAGGCGGTAACCAAACCGCGATGACGGATTTGTCGCAGCACGACCGGCAGGATCGCGCCTCCGACGGTGTCCACCCCAGCATCCCAACGGGCCGACAATAACGGTTTGTTGGGCGTCTGGAGGAACACATCGCGCGGGACAACCTCGGCGGCGCCGATGGTTTGCAGCCAGCCGATGAGGTGAACTTTGCCGGTAACCGCCGTCACCCGGTAGCCGAGATGCGCGAGAATGGCGGTGGTTAGGCATCCCACGCCGCCGGTTGC
>JANWVU010000217.1 GCA_025056465.1 Verrucomicrobiia bacterium
GGCACGTCGTACACGCGCACGTCTTCACCCCCGCACCCGACCAACCCCAGCAATACCAGCGCCGCCCCCACGCGCCCTGGCCACATCGAGACCGCTCGCATGACGGGCCACCTCTACCGGCTTTCGCCGCGCAGGTCAAATCACGCCACACCTGGTCTGCCGACGCGACACACGCAAGCCGAGCGGCTGGTGACCACAACCAAGAACCAAGTTCATTGCCGCTTTATCTGCCTCAAATCGAGCAAAAATCACCGGGATTAAGCTTGAGTTGAAGGCAAAAAAGGCTGTACAAGGAAGTACATCCTGGGGTCGCAATGAACTGGCTAGGGTATCGCGGGGGTGAGATTGTGCGCCCGCTCTTCTGCAGCGCAGGTCGTTCGATTTTTCCCCTCGATTGCAAACACCATGGAGGACCGTTGTGATGAATACTACTATCCAGCTCGGTGTCGGATTTTTGCTTGGCGCGTTTGGCGCAATCACCACTTTGGGACAAGGGACACTCACCCCACCGGGGCCACCGGCCCCAACGATGCGTACGTTGGAACAGGTGGAGCCGCGCACGCCGATTTCGTCCGTGCCGTTCACGATCAATGCGTCGGGCAGTTATTACCTGACCCGGAATTTGACGATCACTTCGACGGTCAATGGCATCACGATTGCCGCGAGCGACGTGCAGCT
Source organism: Verrucomicrobiia bacterium (assembly GCA_025056465.1). Classification (GTDB taxonomy): domain Bacteria; phylum Verrucomicrobiota; class Verrucomicrobiia; order Palsa-1439; family Palsa-1439; genus JANWVU01. The sequence goes on from JANWVU010000217.1 coordinate 679, forward strand.
TGATCTGAATGGGTTCACCATCACGGGCACGACTGGCGCAGTGGCGGGGATTATCGTCAGCGGACCGCAGGCCAACATCACCGTCCATAACGGTACCGTGCGTGACTGCGGCAACCCCGGCATTAGCGCCGGTGCCGCCACACACACTCGCTTCTACAACCTCACGCTGACGCGCAACAGCGTTGGTTTGTTGGCGGGGGGCCGGGCGCTGGTGCAGTTCTGCAGCGTGGTGTCGAACAACGTGACCGGCGTGAGTTTGGGCTCGAACAGCGCGCTCCTCGACAGCGTGCTGCTCGACAATGGCGGTAGCGGGGCGGTGCTGACTCAGAATGGCACGGTGCAGCGTTGCATTGCCATCGGCAACGGCGGGGGCGGCATGGTGACCGATGATGATAGTCTGGTCGAGTCGTGCGTCGCCTCGCGCAACAGCGGGCGGGGCATCAACGTGCAGGCGCGCTGCACGGTGCGGAATAACCTCGCCACGCTCAACGGCACGGACGGGATTGAGTTCCAAGACCGTTGTCTCATCGTGGGCAACACGGCAATCAACAACGGCGTCGCAACTGCCAGCGGCGCGGGATTGTTGGCGAGCAGTTTTGAGAACCGCATCGAGGGCAATCACGTCGCCGCGAACGATTTTGGCATCCGCGTGGTCGGGACGGACAACAAGATTCTCGCCAATACCGCCAGCGGGAACACTACCAATTACAGTTTCGCCGCCGGTAACACCTATGGTCCCACCAACACAGTGACGGGCGAAATTACCAGCGCCAACCCGTGGCGCAACTTCAACGATTAGGAGGCCCATGAAAAAACACATTCTGACCGCTTGCTTGCTCACGGCAACCGCCTTGGCTCAAGGTCCGTTGACCCCGCCGGGCGCGCCCGCGCCGACGATGAAGACACTGGAGCAATTGTGGACGGTGCTGACCAATCAGCAGGCGCAAGTACTGTCCTTGCAATCGCAGGTGCTCTCCCTGCAATCGCAGGTGCAGCAGTTGCAACTGTTCCACGCCGGCAGCGTGCAGCTTGCGTGGCTGCTCAGCCGCGTGGATACCACCGGCAGCGTGGGGTTGTTCACCTCGCTGGCGTTCGGGCCGGATGGTCAGCCGGCCATCTCGTACTACGAAAGTACCAACCTTGACCTGAAGTTCGCGCGCTTTACCGGCACGACATGGGCGTTGCAGACGGTGGACGCCGCCGGCTTCGTGGGCCGCTACACCTCGCTGGCGTTCGGGTCGGATGGTCAGCCGGCCATCTCGTACCAAGACTTTACCAACGGAGACCTGAAGTTCGCGCGTTTTACCGGCACGACATGGGCGTTGCAGACGGTGGACGCCACCGGCGACGTGGGTCAGTACACCTCGCTGGCGTTTGGGCCAGATGGTCAGCCCGCCATTTCGTACTACGACGCCACCAACGCCGACCTGAAGTTGGCGCGTTTTACCGGCAGCACCTGGAACATCCAGACTGTGGACTCGCCCGGCAACGTGGGCCAGGACACTTCGCTGGCGTTTGGGCCGGATGGCCAGCCGGCCATCTCGTACTACGACGGCACCAACGGCGACCTGAAGTTCGCGCGTTTTAC
>JANWVU010000218.1 GCA_025056465.1 Verrucomicrobiia bacterium
GGGTTTGTCCGTTACCGAGTGGCAACCGCGTTGCACAAGCTGGCCTGTCCCGAAAATCAGCCGACACTCCGCCGCGCCCTGCAGTTGCCGAGCGTGCGGGAGAAATTCGAGGTGGCGGTCGCTCTCGCGAAGCTCGATGATCCGCTGGCATTGGAGCCACTTGCTGCCGCGGTGACCAACTCCAGTGTTGAGGTTCGTCGTCGCGCATTGGAGGCGTTGGCCAACCTGAGCATCCCCGAGGCGACCAATGCACTCGTTGCGCTCAGTCGCGATGATGAGCCACAGTTGCGCGCGGCGGCCCAGCGCGCGCTCCGTGAACGCATCGAGACGACCCCGCGACCGTAATCAGGGTTTCTCAGGCAACGATTTGGCGTAGGCGATGATTTTGTCGAGCGCCTGCCGAAACTCCTCCAACCCCGATGCCGGTACGATGACCGCATCGCGTCGTCCCCCCACTTCTTCGGTGATGCGCAAAAACCGACCGCGCGGATTCTCGCGCAGGTCAAACGTGATGTGTTTGCGCTCCACCCGAATGCTGTGGGTTTGTAGTTGGACGTCCACAGTCTGCCCGTTCTCCATCCGTGGCTGTGTTGCTGTCCGCATCATTCCTTAGACTGTACCTTCCCCCTCGTTGCTGTGGCGTGCGACCTCCCACGTCTCTCCTTGGTTCACTTCGCTTCATAACCTGTTCGCTTCGCGTAGTCAACACCACAGTGTTACGGATGAATGACAACCATCTTCAACTCCGTCATTTCCTCGACCGCATATCGCGGCCCTTCCTTGCCAAACCCACTTTCCTTCAACCCCCCATATGGCATCAGGTCAGCTCGCCACTGCGGTCCCCAGTTGATATGAATATTGCCGGCCTCCAGCTCCCGTGCAAATCGCAGCGCCGTCTCCAACCGCTCCGTAAACACCGCCGCCGCCAACCCGTACCGGCTGTCGTTGGCCAACCGCAACGCCTCGTCCACCGACTCAAACGCCATGAACGCCACTGCCGGCCCGAACAACTCCTCGCACACCACCCGCATCTGCGGTCGCACATCGGCAACAATCGTTGGCCGATACAACGCACCTTCTCGCATCCCGCCGGTCACCAACCGCGCTCCGCCCGCCAACGCTTCTTGCACCCACGACTCAACCCGCTGCGCCTCCCGCTCGCGAATCATCGGCCCGACCTTCGTCTCTTCCGCCAACGGGTTGCCCACCGGCAACGCTTCCACCCGTGCTTTCGACTGCGCCAACAGCTCCTCGTACACCGACCGCGCCGCCAGCACTCGCTGCGTCGAAATGCAGACCTGCCCGGCATTGTTGTACCCCGTCGCCGCGACCGCCGTCGCCACCTTCTCCAAATCCGCATCCGGCATCACGATGATTGGCGAGTTGCTTCCCAACTCCATCGTCACCCTTTTCAGTCCCGCCACCCGACAAATCCGCTCACCCACCTCCCGGCTGCCGGTAAAACTGATCTTGCGCACCCGCGCATCCCGACACAACGCCTCGCCCACCTCGCCTCCCGGCCCCGTCAAACACGAAATCGCCACCGCCGGCAGCCCGCACGCCAACAACCGCTCCGTCAACCGCAACGCCGACAACGGCGTGTTCGACGGCGGTTTGATGATCACCGCGTTGCCGGCGGCGATCGCGGGACCGACCTTGTGCACGCAGAGATTCAACGGAAAATTGAACGGCGAAATCGCCACCACCACCCCGCACGGCACGCGCAAGGTAAACCCGAACCGACCCACACCCGTTGACACCGCGTCCAGCGGCACCGTCTCACCGTGAATCCGACGCGCCTCCTCAGCCGACAACCGCAACGTCTCCACCGCGCGCGCCACTTCCACGCGCGCCTCCTGAATGGGTTTGCCCTCTTCCAACGTGATCGTTCGTGCCCATTGCTCCGCCTCGCGCTCGATCGAATCGGCCGTGCGTCGCAACACCTGTGCACGTTCCCAAGCCGGCATCTTCGCCATCACGCGCGCACCCTCCACGGCGCGCTCCAATGCCCGCTCCACATCCTCC
>JANWVU010000219.1 GCA_025056465.1 Verrucomicrobiia bacterium
TTGGCACCGGTCTGAGAGAACACCTCCATCAACATTTTCAGGTCCAAGCCCAATGCCGCACCCAAACCCAGACCCTCTGCCAGGCCGGCCGTGTTGATGTTCATGACCATGTTGACCAACGCCTTGACCTTGGCCGCCTGGCCGGCAGGCCCGATGTAACGCATCAGCTTCCCTTCGTCACTGAGTTTGGTGAGAATCGGTTGCACCCGATCGAACACCGCACGATCCCCGCCGCACATCAAATACAACGTACCGGCCCGCGCCTGTGTGATGGACGACGCCATGCAGGCTTCCAACGAAGCCGCACCGGCGCGCCGCGCCAGTTTCTCAACCTTCACATGCGTTTCGGGGCTGATCGTGGCGCAGTTGATGAACACCTTACCGGCCGCGTGCTGCAGCAGGTTGTCCTTACGGTTGGTGAACACCTCCAACTGCGCGCGGTCATCCGTCACCACCGTGAATACGACATCTGCATTCGCGGTTACATCCGCCAAGCGTGTGCATGCTTTCGCTCCCAACTCCCGCGCCAACTCCTCGGCCACCGGCGCCCGCACGTCGTACACCGCTGTGACGGGATACCCAACCTCTTTCAACCGTCGCGCCATGTTGGCGCCCATTCGCCCCACTCCCACAAAACCGATTCGTTCCATCTGTCTGACTCCTTTCTTCGACCACGCAGCCGCCTGTGCGCGCCGCGCCGATGATGTTGAATTTTTGTTACCGTGCGTAAAACGGATTGTGTTGCAATTCCTCGCCCACGGTCGTCATCGGTCCGTGACCCGGACACAAAATCGTCTGCGGGGGCAACGTGAAAATCTTGCGGCGATTATTGTCCAACGCCTCCGCAAAACTCACCAGCCCACCCCCCATGCTTGCCGCAAACAGCGCATCGCCGACCACCGCCACTGGCCGGCCAAGCCCGCTGACCACAAACGTCATTCCGCCCACCGAATGCCCACAGGTCAACCGTGCTTCCACGCGCAACCCGCCCGGCTCCGACCACTGTTTCCCCTCGCCGAACAACTCCGTACCCGGCAGCGCCTCGCGCTCAGGGCAAAACACCGGTGCGCCCGTGTCCCGCCGCAGCCGGTCAAGGTCCGCGATGTGATCACCGTGCGTGTGGGTGAGCAAAATCGCCAAAATCTTGATCCCTCGTTCCCGCACAAAATCCAACATCGGTTCCGCCGTGGCACCCGTATCAAACGCGAATCCCTGCCGGCTGTTCGGATTCCACACGACGTACGCATTGACCGTCATGTCCTCGTAGCGGGTGTTGAATTGCGCCAGCCCATCGAGCGACACCGTGGCCGGTCGCCAACGTTGATTCGCCAGTTCTATCAACGCGGTGGCATTCAACCCCAGCGGTCCGGCAATTTTCCGCAACACGTCATCAAGCGGCTTACCACTTTTGACCTGTGCCAACGCCTCCACCGACACACCGGCGCGCTTGGCCAACTCCGCATCGCTCAGTCCCAACCCACGTTGCGCCTTGCCCACCACATCCGCAAATGAATCTTCCAGTGGAATCGTCCCCATGCGGGCGCACTAAACCAATGGCCCCACACCCGGTCAAGCCCCGAGGCAGTCCGACACCGCGATGCGACTCTTTGGTGAACGGGAGCCCACGCTTCGTTGTTGACCGCGCGGCTTGTGCGACGGTTTCATTCACCGCAACAAGAGGAAGATACCCCGGTATGCATGATGACGAAGACACACCCAAGCCGCCGACCAAGTGCGCAAGTACAGCTCCATCGGCGGCCGAACCCAACTCCGCCGGCGACAAGTGCAGCAAAACCGGTAGCCTGCCAGACGAGTTGGCGGATGAACTAAACCAACTGCGCACCGCTGGATTGTACCGGGAGCTGCGCGACATCGAGAGCCCGCAAAGCACGCGTATCCGGATTGCCGGGCGCGATCTAATCAACTTCTCTAGCAACGACTATCTTGGCCTGGCCAACGACCCCGTGCTCAAAACCGCCGCCATCGCTGCCCTCGAACAATTC
>JANWVU010000021.1 GCA_025056465.1 Verrucomicrobiia bacterium
CCAACGCCGCCAACACACCGGCCCCGACCACGCGCAGAGTCGCCCGACGCGCAAATTGCCAGCGATCCGATGGCGGTTGGCCCAAAAGCCGGTAGGCAAAAAAACCGGCCAAGAACAATACGTTCACAAACGCCATCTTGTTGTGCGCCCACATGCTACCGGCCACGGCACACGCCGCCGCCACCGTGTCACCCGAAGAACCGCGGTCCAACAAGCGCCCCACTGCCCACCAGGAAAGCGGCACGAATGGCATGAACACAATGATGCCCAAGTGTTCGGCACCCGCTGCACGGATGATTTGTTGGGGGTGAACCAAGTACGCCGCGCCTGCCAACCACGCGGCCCAACTGGCATGTGGGTGATCCCCGAAAAAGTATCGGGCACAACCGTACATCGCCAGCCCACCGGCGGCCACCGCCAACAACGCCGTCAGCTTCACGGCCACCAACGGGTCAAACCATTGCGCCAAAACCCAGGCGACCGGCAGATAAAGTCCCTGCGAGTGATGCAATCCGTAGCTGGACCCGCTCATGTAAAACGGTGTCCACCACGCCAGCTGCCCGGTCTCGCTCCACTCGCGCCGCAAATCCCATAACCGCGAGACGAATCCCCCAAACTCCTTGTCCGAATAATCCAAAGGCAACCAATGCGCCCCCAACCACACCACGTAAACCAGCGTGGCAACGGCAAAGCTCCAGGCTGTACGCCGACTCATGAGGTGGCCACCGATGCCGGCTGAAGCAATCTCTCGACCGCCCCCATCACATCCCTAACCTCGATTTCGCGCATGCAGGCGTAATCTAAACCGGCGCGACACTGCAGCGGCCGACGCGAGTAATAAAAACACGGCATGCAGGGCAAATCCCGCCGTACCACAACATACTGAGCCGTCCAAGGATGCAGACGCCGCCAATCCGTTGGCCCAAACAACGCCACCACCGCTACCCCCACCGCGGCCGCCAAATGCATCAGCCCCGAATCATTGCTCACAAACACGCGACAGCGCCGCAACAATACCAACGCCTCACGCAAGTTGGGACGTTCCACCAGATGCACCCGCTCCCGCACCTGCTGCAAAATCCACGCATTGACCTCGCGATCGGATGGACCAGAGAAAACTAAAAAACGCATTTGAGGGTGCGCGGCTGACAATTCGCGGATTAGCTCTACAAATTTTTCCTTGGGCCAGCACTTGCGATGCATGTTTTTGAACGTGCTGCTGTACGTATGCAATCCAAGCCACGGCACGTCCGTCGGGATGCCCTCGGATCGGCGCCATGCTTCCGCCGCTTGCTCATCCGCTGCTGTGAGCACCAGTTCCGTTTGGGGTTGCGCCTCGATGAGCGGCACGGGCACGCCAATACGTTCACAGATCGCACGCACCAGCCGAAGGTTCTCCTCAACGTTATGCAGCGAGCCGTTCTCGCGCACCACGATGTTGTTTAGAAAATATAGATTGCGGCGATTGTGATGACGGTATCGATGTCCCGCTCGCCAGCGTCGCCCCACCAACCAGTTCACCACGTTGTACTCCCGCCGATTTGAGGGAAATGGCATGATGCTAAGGTCAAACCCCTCGCGTCGAAGCCCCCAGACGTATCGCAATCCCTCGAGCAACCGCGCGTGAAAAAAATCAAAGTGTCGCACCTCATCCACATGGGGGTTGGTCAGCAGGATGTCGTATGTGCCTCGGAACATCGTCACGGCCAGAATGCGTGCGTTCGGAAAAGCGCGTCGTAACATTCGCAGCGCGGGAGTGAAGAGCACAGCATCGCCAATCCCCGGCAGACAAAACACGACGATGCGTTGAGGCAGGGCGAAATCCATACGTCACGAACTGGTATCATGCGGCGCGTCATGTGGGCAAGGTTTGGTCTTGCCATGCCGGAAAGACAAAGATTTATTCAACGGTCGTGCGGCCTTGGCAGTGGCTTTTTATCCTCGTCGTTTGCGCGTCGGCGAGCGCAGATCATGTGTCGGTGTCTGTTTCGCTATCCGATGGATCGCTGTTGCGGGGTCAACTTTTGCTCGCGCGTGTACCGCTGGAAACCAGCTATGCGCGACTGGCGTTGGAACCTGCACTCTTAGAAGCGATCGAGTTCGATCATCAGGAGGGCACGGCGTTGGTCCTTCTGCAGAACGGCGACCGCTTACGAGGAAAGTTGCCAATCGCCGAAGTCAAACTACACACTTCGTTCGGGGAAATCACTCTGCCCTGTGCTCTTATCAAGAGGATGGTCGTGGAACGGCAACGGTTGATGGCCGACTTGGTGCTGTACTACTCATTTGATCATCAGCACGAAAAAGACGTGAGAAATGAGGCCGGCAACCTGTGTCATGGCACCTATAATCGCGCGCGTTGGGTGCCCAAAGGGAAGGTTGGTGGCGGAGTCTACTTTCCCGGTATGGGCGCGCACGTTTTGATTCCGAATCAGGGTCAACTTGATTTCGGTCGTGAGGATTTCAGTTACGCGTTCTGGTTCAACGCAGAAAGCACGGGCTCACGTCAGCAACTCGCCTGGCATCACTTCAATCCCGAAATCCAAATCGAACCTGACGGAGCAATCAACGCTTACTTCGCGCATCCCTCATGCGGGGCATTTTCGTCCAAGACAAGAGTGACCAGCGGTCAGTGGTACCACGTGGTGGTCACGCGGGAAAAAGGTACCGGTGTGCTGTATCTCAACGGACGTCGAGAGGCGACAATCGACGCGGCACAATGCGATTGTTCCAGCCCTAATCCTTGGTTGCTCGGCACAGACGAGAGGATGGGCGAACACTTTGTTGGGTTGCTGGATGAGTTCGCAATCTGGCGGCGCGCCTTGTCAGAAACGGAAGTAGAAAACCTTTTTAACGTCGGGCGGCCGGTGGGGCAGCCAACTGCCCGATGACACCCGCTGCACGCGACAACGCACCGCTTCATTGCAACTACCGACCATTGGGTTTGAGCGGCGTCGCCGCGACCAATTTCTTGGCGCGGCTCGCGGCACCCAACCGGATTTTTCGCCGACGCCCGCTCGCGGACTCGCCGGATGTTCCGCCCTCCTGTGCGGCGCGCCCCCAAATGGAGCTGCACTATACGCCCGGCCCCGGGTGCACAATTATTGCACCACTTCCAACAATTTGGGCGGTTGCAAGAAATTCCTCACCACCCGCTCCAGCTCGGATACTTGGAACGGTTTGCTAAACCAGCGATTGCCGGTCCACTCCAAAAACGCCCGCGCGGTCTGGCTGACTGTATCTCCGGTTAGAAACACGATGCGGGAGGCCAACTCGGGCTGCAGCCGTCGCACGGTGTGGTAAAGCTTCTCGCCGTCCATGTCGGGCATCCGCAAATCGGAAATGATCAGGTCGTACGGCTCCTGCATGATTTTTTGCAACGCAATCGCGCCGTTACCGGCCGTGTCCACCCGGTAGCCGCAGGCCGACAACGCTTCCTTGACCACCTCCACAATACCCGGCTCATCATCCACAATCAGGATACGATGTTTGCCGGTAGGCTCGGCTACCGGTTCGGATTCTTTTGCCGATGCCGTCTCCGCTGGTTCATCGCCGCAGGGCACGATCGGTAGCTCAACAAAGAAACGCGCACCTTGCCCCGGTTCGCTCTGAACCCAGATTTTTCCATGATGCTCCTCGACAATCGCCCGTGAGATTGCCAAGCCCAAACCTGTTCCTTGCCCCGGCGCCTTGGTCGTGAAAAACGACTCGAAAATCTTGTGCTGAATCTCGGGTGCAATGCCGGGCCCCGTGTCGGCCACGGTGATGCGAAGGTAGGCGCCGTATTCTTTGGTTGAAATCTCTAACCGACGCGGCGTGGACTGGCGTGACATCGCATGTACCGCGTTCGAGATCAAATTCGTGAGCACCTGCTCAATCTGATTTGGATCCGCTTTGGTGCGGGGCAATTGCGGCGACAAGCGCAGATCCAACTGGATGTTGTGCGACTTCAGCTCACTGCTGCATCCATCCACCACCTCTTGGATCACTTGGTTCAACTGCACCGTGACCATCTCGGGCTCGCGCGGGCGGGCAAACGTTAGCAGGTTCCGGACGATTTTTGCCGCGCGCTCGCTCTCGTGAAGAATCTTCTTTAATTCAACCCGTGCGCGCTCCGGCACGTCCGTTCGTTTGTTCAGCAACTGCGCATAGCCCATGATCACCGCAAGTGGGTTGTTCAACTCATGCGCCACGCCGGCAATTAATTGACCCAGCGCAGACAGTTTCTCAACCCGCCGCAGTTGTTGTTCGATCCGTTTGCGCTCGGTGAGCTCATGCAAATGCACCTGCATAACCGGTCGTCCATGTGCCTGAACCAACCGCCCCTCGCCCTCGCAGACAACCGGCGAGCCGTCATGTCGAAAAACCTTCACCTCATGGCTCGGATAGAACACGGCATCGAATCGCTTCTTGCGCTCCATCAGGTTTGACGTGTCGGTCCGCACCGAGGGACAGAACTCCCCAAAATCACGACCGACCAGCGGCCCATCGGTAGCGCCGATGAGCTGATGCGCGGCCTGGTTGGCCTCGACGATTTGGAGCGTTTCCAGGTCCACCACAAACGTGGCCTCACTCGAGGAGTCAAAGAGAGCCCGGTACCGTTCATCGCTGAGCCGCACCTCCTCTTCCAGCGCGCGGCATCGGGCCAAGCCCCGCTCGAACTGATCCATCAATCGTTCGGTTCGTTCGTTTGCCTCCTCGAGCACCTGAATCATCATCGCCATCGCGATGAAAAACGCGAGCACGGCACTAATCAAGTAAGCGGCCGCCGCGGTAACCTGGGTTTGCCCCATGAAAGGAAACGCAACGAGATGCAACCCCCACAGCATAAACCCCAACAACAGCAATCGTGCCCCAAGGTATCGGCGGATAAATCGGCCATACAATGCCCCCGTGTAGACACTGACCGCCGCCAAAAGCACAAATACCGGCACCGTGATCCACAACCATTCCTTCACCACAAATGCCGCCACCGCAGCCCAAATCACCAACAAAACCGTACCGAGATACAACTCCCGTTGGGGCCGGCCTCGCTCGATGAATTCGAGATTCCCACAAAACATGTACCAAGCCGCGATCCCAATGCAGGCACGCTTGACCATGATCAACCACTCATGTCCCGGCGCGTCCTCCAACCCGATTGAAGCAACGAGAAACGTCGCGTAGTAAATCCAGGCCATCGTCCAACGCGCGAAGTAGGTCTTCCGCGTCGCGCGGTTCAAATAGAGAAACAACGCGACGACCACCAACACAGCGAAAAACGCCAACACTAACGCCGCGCGAACCCAGTCGGACGGAAATACCTCGTCCATTGCCTGTGCAAGTTCACGCCATGAAAGCCCGTACGCCATCGCGATTCCTCTCCCCACGGAACTAGCACAACGCTTGCCACACCTAACTCCCCCCATATAATCCGCCGCCATGAATCTCGCGCTCTCCGATCGCTCTGCCCTCGAACAAAACGTGCCACTCGCCGTAACGTTCACGCACGAAAATGAACGCCCGCGCCTACCGGCTCCTTGGGGAACGCTCGTTGGAGGTTTGCGCCCCACTGAGTTCTCCGGCAAAACCGGTCAATCCGTCTTGCTGTATCACTCTAACGCCAAATTACCGCATCGACTCCTCTTGGTGGGACTCGGCAAACAAAATGCCGTCACCGCCGAAACCCTTCGCGAAGCCACCGGCCGCGTCGTCCTGCAACTCCGACAAACCCAACATTCGCGGGCGGCTATCATCGTCCCTCAAACCACCCTACCCTTCGCAGACACCGCCGCGGCTATCGCCGATGCGGCGATCCTCGCCAACTACCGGTTTCGAGATTTCAAACCATCAAACGACGACGATTGCCCCGTTCAACAACTCATCCTGTGCCTCCCGGCTTCCGAACTACCCGCCGCGCGCCGCGCCGTCGAACGCGCGCGCATCATCGCCGAATCAGCCAACTACACCCGTCACCTCGCCGATCAACCCGGTAACGTCATCTACCCGGCAACTCTCGCCAACCACGCCCGACAACTCGCCCGACAATACCGGCTTAGATGCACTGTATTCGGCCGCACCCAACTCGAACGACGTGGGTTCGGCGGCCTCCTCGCCGTTGGTGGTGGCAGTCACCATGAGCCCCGGTTAATCGTGCTCGAATATCGGGGTGCGCCCGCCTCCAAATCCCCCATCGCCCTCGTCGGCAAAGCCATCACGTTCGACAGCGGTGGCATCTCCATCAAACCGTCCGACAAGATGGACGAGATGAAATTCGACAAAAGCGGCGGCTGCGCTGTTCTGGGCTGCATGCGTGCCCTCGCCCAACTCAAATTGCCGCTCAACGTTCTCGGCATCGTGGCTGCAGCCGAAAACCTGCCTAGCGCCACCAGCTATCGCCCCGGCGACATCGTCACCAGTTATCGCGGAAAAGACGACCGGCCCCTCACGATTGAAGTGCTCAACACCGACGCCGAAGGTCGCATCGTGCTCGGCGACGCCATCGTGTACGCCCGCGAACGCGGCGCCGCAGCTATTATCGACTTCGCCACACTGACTGGTGCGTGCGTCATCGCGTTGGGTGAGTTCGCTGCCGGCCTCTTTGGCAACGACGAACGCCTTCAAGAAGCAATTCGTGCCGCTGCCGACCGTACTGGCGAACGCGTGTGGCCATTCCCTCTGTGGCAACCTTACAAGGACAAAATCAAAAGCCACATCGCTGACATCAAGAACACCGGCGGCCGGTACGGTGGCGCGATCACCGCCGCGGCGTTCCTCGCCGCGTATGCCAAAGGTACCCCATGGGCGCACCTCGATATTGCCGGTACCGCGTGGGCCACCGAAAACCGTCCTTACCTCGTCAAAGGCGCCACCGGTTTCGGCGTCCGCCTCACGATGGAGCTGCTCCGTACCTGGACGTGAACCACAACGCGAGCGCACCCCCGACTGTGCTCAGCAACGCGCCCCAGCGCCAAATCGTCGGTTCAAAACGAACCTCCACCACTCCCTCACCGGCTTGCGGAATAATTACGCCATGAAATGCGCCAAAAGTCCGCACCATCGGGTAATTCGAGACCCAGCCCGGATAATCCGTCACGGAAACAAAAATAATTCCTGGCCCGGTGGTCCGGTAGCGCAACGCGTCCTGTTCAGGCGTTCGCGACAAAAAGTCCACTTCGCCTACCGCGTGAGTGTTTGACCACGCCACACCCACCAGTCCCACCTCGTGTTCCACATCCAGCTCACCTCGATCAAGAGCGGCAAACAGTTCTGCCTCGTTCGCAAACACGCGTGCCTGCGAATAAAACCGCGCCCGTTTCATCCCTGCCGGATACGGTGCCAGCACCAACTCTTTTGTTCCCTCCACCGCCCGCAACGTCGCACCCACGTTCTGCAACACCAGCTTCACCGGCAGATTCGTCAGGTTTTGCACGCGCGCGGTGTGCCGCAACGCAAACGATGTGTACCCCTCAGGCGTCTCAAATCCACGATGCAGGAAGCCGATATTGATTGGGAACACGACCTTTTCCGCCAGACCCGTCTCTTTGTATTGCGCCAACCGAAACGGCCCCTCCCGCTCACTCCGCTCTCGCACCGCCACGATCACCCCGCGAACATCCGCGAAATACTCCTCAGGCGATGTCCGTCCCCGATGATACTCGCCATACGCCAGCCAGAAATCCGCGAAACACAACACCACCAGCGCCCCCGTGGCCAATGAGGGTTTGATCCTACCGGCGCAGACCCCCCACAAAATTAGGACAACGCCACCAGCTAAAATTCCCGACAGCAGGATACTCTCACCCGACCACCAGAAGCTAACCGGACGTCGCAGCGGAGGAAAAACTCGCGCAGCCCATAGCCCCGCGATCATGCCATAGACCGCGCCCAACACCGCAAGCGGCCATCCCAGTCGCAACCGTTCGCGGCCGTGCAACGCCTCCACCAAAAACGCCACTAAAACCGCCCCGCAAAAACAGATCACACTCGCCGCTCGTGCCGGCACACGAAACAGCGACACCCCCGGTAACGCCCACGACGCAACGGAAAACAACCCACCGTACCGGCCGAGATAAAACCAAAGCCCGAGCGCAAACATCACCAAAAAGAACACGACCGGCTTGCGACGATTGAACATCAACACCGCAAGCGCCACCACAGCGAGCTGCCCCGCATAAATCCCGAACTCCCAGTAGTTCCACGGAGCGACCGGCCGCGAGCCAAATGGCGCGTCGCCCCAAAACATGACCGGCGACTCGCCAGCTTGCAGCGTCCCGAAAAAATTCGGTGCGACCAAACTCACCAGGTTCGGCCATGGTGCCGACCCTTCGGTCATCGCCCCGCGCGCTGCTTCTGCTCGCCCACTCAACCACCAGTTCTCTGCTACCGGCAACAGCACAACGCCCAAAACAAGGAGCGTGATGGCCCACACTGCTACCGGTTCCGCGACACAACGCCACCACTTCGACGATTTCCACCCCAAGTAAATCCAAAACGCCGTCGCGAGATACCACCCATAAAGCGCGATTTGCGGATGGCCGGCCAGAACCATCATCGCCGCTACGGTCAACAAGCTTGCCAACGCCGTTTTACTGCGCCGCGTGACCGCGCGCCGCACACACTCCATCAACCACGGCCACCACGCGTACCCCTGCAACATCACCGCGTGCACCGTGTGCAACGACATGAACGCACTCAGAACGAACGTCATCGCGCCCAGCACACCGGCTTCGGGCCGTACTCCCAAGCCCCGAAGAAACCACAACATCCCGATCCCGGCCCAGGCGATGTGCGCGACGATGAACCATTGATATGCCAACGACGGCAAGCGCTCCTCACTGGCCACCGCAACCAAACACCACGTCGGCGGATAGAAAATCCCCAACTGAATGTCGGTGTAAAACGGGAGCCCGTTGCGAACTTCTGAAATCCAGAGTGGAAACCGACCCGACCGCACACTCGTCGCGAAATAATGCAGTCCGGGAAAATATTCGGCCATCGTATCGCCCCAGATATGCGCCCGCCCTGTGAGCCAATCCCAATAAAACGCGGCGACGGCCGCGGTTACCGCCAGGCCCGCCCACAACCAATCGCGGTTCATTGCGTCGCCATCGGCGGGGGTGGGGCCGTGCGCCGCGACGTGCGCGCGTTCCAGATGCCCCAAACCAGCAACACCACCACGCCCACACTCAACACGAAAAATCCCCACGCCGTCACGGTGGCTTTGAATTCACGGCTTGGCTTCCACATGCCATCGCGATAGTAAGCCGCCAACATGAGCAACACAATCACCCAGGTCGAACTACCCGGTATCCCCAAGCTCAAAAGCGGAAAAGTCCGCGAGGTTTTCGATCTTGGCGACGCGTTGTTGTTCGTGGCCACCGACCGAATTAGCGCGTTCGATGTCATCCTACCGGACCCCATCCCAGAAAAAGGTCGAGTCTTGACCGCCCTCAGCGAGTTTTGGTTCACCCGCACGCGCGCGTTGGTCGAGAATCATTTTCTGACAGCCGACCCGCACGTGATTGCCGCGCGAATCGGGACGCGGCCGGAGTTGGTGGGACGCGCCATGCTGGTGCGCAAATGCCGTCCCTTGCCCATCGAGTGCGTGGTGCGCGGTTACCTCGCAGGCTCCGGTTGGAAAGAATACCGGCAAACGGGTCAAGTTTGCGGTGTGCCACTCCCGCCCGGCCTCCCCGAATCCGCGGAGCTTCCTCATCCCATTTTCACCCCCGCCACCAAGGCCGAGCAAGGCCACGACCTCAATATCACTTTCGATGAGGCCGCCCGGCTTGTCGGCCTGGACGTGGCCCGGCAGGTTCGCGACCGCGCCCTGATGTTGTACCTGTTCGCGCGTGATTACGCTCGCCAGCGCGGTATTCTGATTGCCGACACCAAATTCGAGTTCGGCTTCGACGGCGACCGGCTGGTGTTGATTGACGAAGTGCTAACCCCCGACAGCTCACGTTTTTGGCCCGCCGACCAATACAAACCCGGTGGCCCGCAACCGTCCTTCGACAAACAATTCGTGCGCGACTATCTCGAAACCCTCCCGTGGAACAAACAACCACCCGCACCTCGCCTACCGGCCGAGGTCATCGCGCGCACCAGCGAAAAATACCTCGAAGCGCTGGCACGATTGACCCGATAAGCACGGTCCCCAGCCTTGTCGGCGGTCAAAGTTCATGCCAACGTGCGGCTCGTCACCCCACGCAAACAAACAGGAGGCAAAAATGATTCAATGGATCTTCAACAACTTCGTCGGCGGCCGTGTCGCGATTGGACTGCTCGTCCTGCGCATCGTGGGTGGCTTGGGAATGATGCTTCACGGCTGGCCCAAAATCCAAAAACCGTTCAACTGGATGGGCGATGCGTTTCCCGGTTGGCTCCAAGCACTGGCCGCTCTGAGCGAATTTGGTGGCGGCCTTGCTTGGATTCTGGGTTTGCTGACACCGTTGGCGTCCTTTGGAATTCTGTGCACGATGGCCGTGGCGACACATTTCCATGCCGTGGTGCAGGGCGACCCGTTTGTTGCGAGAGGCTCCGGTGGGTCTTATGAGTTGGCGTTGCTGTATCTGTGCATCGCGCTGCTGCTATTACTTGCCGGCCCCGGTAGGCTGTCGCTCGACGCGCTGTTGTTCCGCCGGAAATCCTGAGAGCTTGTCCGGGAGCACGGCTGGGGACGTGCGGTGGGGGCGCTGATGCTGCGTCGGGGTTACGGGCTGACTTTGAGGCGTTCGTAATCTTCTCCGCCTTCCATCATCACGCCCTGTTCCTTGTAGGTCTTGAGCATGAAATGCGTCGCCGTGCTCGTGACACCTTCCAGCGTGGCCAGTTTTTCGGCGACGAATTGAGCTACTTGCCGAAGACTGTGACCCTCTACGAAAATAAGCAGGTCGTATGCGCCCGACATCAGAAACAACGACGTCACTTCATCAAAGCGCGCTATGCGGCGTGCAATCCGGTCGAACCCGCCCTCGCGCTCCGGTTGGACTTTGACCTCGATGACCGCCTTGACAAGGTCGCTGTCTACTTTATCGTCGTTGATGATCGCCTTGTAGCCGAGGATGATTTTTTCGTCCTCATACTGGCGGATGCGCCGCTCCACCTCCGATTCCGGTAGGTCGAGCAACTTCGCTAGGTCCGCCGGTGTTCGAAGCGCATGCTCCTCGAGAAGCTTCAGTAACGGATCCATGCCGGCAGTGTATGGCGAAGGCGTTGGACTGCAATGGGAAACTGTGGGCGATTCGATTCGGCGATGGGGCTTGACACCGGAAAACTTGCTTGATAAAACGCTTTACCATGAGGGGAAAACAACTTTTCTCATTTAGCAAGCTGGTCCTTATCACGGCAACCACGTTGTTGCCGCTATCCGCATCGTTTGCCGCAAACCTCGCCTCCGACTCCGCTGACGACTCTGCATACAACGACGGTTGGCAAGCGGGTGATAACGGAGGAACCGGCTTCGGTCCTTGGACCTTCTTCTTTCTGCATCCCGACTTAGATCGCAACGGCGTGTTTATGGGCTCCTCCGCCAATAACGGCGAGGCGCCCTCGGGCAACATCGACACCTCCGGGCGATCTTGGGGGCTGTACGCAAATTTCACAACAGGGCCCGGTGGTCCGCAAATAGGCGGCGTCAGTGCCGTTCGTCCCTTTACGGGCGGCGAGTTGGGTATCGGGCAAACCCTTCGGCTCGCCATGGACAACGGTTGGGTCGAGCAAGGTTTCCGAGTGCCCGGCGCGGTCGGGTTCTCGCTGAATCGGTTCTCCTTCTTCTTCCGTGCAGGCGATACCGAGTACCGAGTGGGTAACGGCAACCCTGCCGACACCCTCGGCCTCTACGGGACCGGCATTCCATTCACGGACGACGGGTTATTTATTGAGTTCACTCGGACCGGCCAAGACACCTTTACGCTCGAGGTCAAAAGGCAAGAAGACGATTCCGAGATCTACGTCATTAATGGCACGATGCCGCCGGGCGGACCGCTGGACAGCATCACCTTGTACAACCGCTTTGCGGGGCCCGATTCGCCACGCGATCTCTTTTTCAACCGGTTGGAGATTATACCGGAACCTGGGACCACTGCACTGGTCGTCTTGGGCTTGCTGCCGGCCCTTTTCCTCCGCAGGAAGCGATAGGGCCTGGTGGATTTTCAACCCCGTCACGGAGCGCGGACCATCCAGTCCGCGCTCTGTCATTTTTTCAACATCTCGAGAAACTCCTGCTCCGAGAGCGTTCGGACACCCAACGCGCGCGCCTTCTCTAGCTTGCTGCCGGCATCGGTGCCCACGATGAGGTAGTCAGTTTTTTTGCTGACGCTGCCGGTAACGTTGGCGCCGGCGGCGCGCAATTTTTCCTGCGCCTCATCGCGGCTCATCGTGGCGAGCGTTCCCGTAATCACCACCGTTTTGCCAGCAAACGGCCCAGTAGCGGCCCGGGACCCAATCGCTTCTTCGCGCATGTTGACGCCCGCAGCGCGCAATTTCTCGATCACCGCTACGTTGCGAGGGTTGCGGAAAAAGTCGTGGATGCTGGCTGCCATGACGGGTCCTACGTCCTCGCATTGCTGCAATTCCTCGACCGACGCCTGCGCGATGGCGTCGAGGCTACCGAAATGGGATGCCAGCTTCCGGGCGGCCTCCTCCCCCACGTGTTGAATGCCCAGTCCGTGTAACAAACGCCACAACGGGCGCTGCCGGCTTTCTGAAATGGCGCGCACAATGTTCGCTGCGCTTTTCTCGCCCATTCGCTCCAGCGCAGCTAACTGTCCAACCCGCAATCCGTATAAATCCGCCACATCCCGCACAAGCCCAGCATCCACAAGTTGATTAACCAAAACCTCACCCAAACCTTCAATGTCCATCGCCCGTCGTTGCCCGTAATGTTGAATTGTGCGTTTGAGTTGGGCGGGACATGAAATGTTTTCACATCGCACCGCAACAAACTCCGGGTCTCGACGCACCGGGCCGCCACAAGCAGGACACGTGGTTGGCATTTTAAAGACCCGCTCGCGGCCGGTACGCTTCGAGCGCACCACCTCCACCACTTCGGGAATCACCATCCCAGCTTTGCGCACGATGACCGTGTCGCCGATGCGAATGTCTTTGCGTTTAATTTCCTCCTCGTTGTGGAGTGTGGCCCGGCTGACCGTGCTTCCCTGAACAAACACCGGCTCCAGCTCCGCCACCGGCGTTAGCACGCCTGTCCGACCAACCTGCACGGTGATGTCGCGGATTTTGGTCTCGGCCGGTTTGATCCAATGCTCTGGTTTGAACACAATCGCATGTCCCGGCGCGCGTGCTTTCGCGGGAATACGCTGTTGCTGGGCAAACGAGTTCACCTTCAGCACAATGCCGTCCAACTCGTACGGCACCTGCGTGCGGAGGTCACGCGTCTCGTCTCCACCGGCAATGATGTCCCGATGGTAACGCTCCAAGACTTCCTCGATGTCGCGACAGAGCCACCAGGGCGGCACCGGTAGCCCCAGTTCCTTCAATCCCGTGAGTGTCTCGGCCTGCGACGTGAACGACCCTCCAATCGCTGCGTAGAACACCGCACTGAGCGGGCGTTGCGCCACAATGCGCGGGTCAAGTTGCTTCAGCGTACCGGCGGTCGCGTTTCGAGGATTGGGAAACGGTCGCTCGCCGGTCTGACGAAGTTTTTCGTTGAACTGCTCAAACGCGCTCAACGGCATGTAAGCCTCACCACGTATTTCAATGGTAAGTGGCCGCGGCAATGCCAACGGGATTGCGCGGATGGTTTTGATGTTGGCTGTGATGTCATCGCCAGTGGTACCGTCGCCGCGCGTCGCTCCAAGGACCAACTGTCCTTTCTCATATCGGACGGCGATCGAAACACCGTCCACCTTGGGTTCCAAAACGTAGGCGACCGGTTCGGTGCCCAGGTATTTTCGGACGTCTGCGTCAAATTTCCGCAACCCCTCAAGCGTGTCCGTCTTTTCCAACGACAACATCGGCACCGTGTGCCGGACGCTGGGAAACTCTTTTACCGGCGCGCCGCCCACCCGCTGGGTTGGAGAATCCGGTGTGACCAGATCCGGAAACTTTGCCTCCAGTTCTTGCAACTCGCGAAACAACTGGTCGTACTCGTAATCGGTGATCTCCGGCTGCGCTTCCACGTAGTAGAGACGGTCATGCCGCCGGATTTCGTCACGTAGATACGCGATGCGTTTTCTGGCCTGATCGCGATTCATACCGAAGGTAAAACCACGCCCCGAGCACTGCGCCGATGGTGTCGGCCAGCCAATCCGCGATGCTGGGCGAGCGCAGCATAACGAACGTTTGCCGCCATTCGTCGAACGCGCCGTATGCAGCGGTGCCGCTGATCGCCACCAGCGCAGCGGCGGCAGCAGCCCACGTGTGTCCCCGTCGCAGTGCGTGCATCATCAACCCGCTCAGAACTCCGAAAAGGCCGACGTGCACCAGTTTATCGACCGGCAACCAGCTCCACCATTTTGGGGCCGTCGGCAACGTGTCGCCGCGTAGGGAGGACAACAAGAAAATGAACAGTGCCCATCCCATTACCGGCCACCATATCTGGATGCGCCGTCGCATGCCGACCGCGAATATAATGTTTTGAGTTGGCGCCGACCAGTGATTATACTTGTTGTATGAACATACAGGAGTGGGTGGTGGGGACATTCTTGGTGTGTGCCATCATCGAGCGGCTGTATGAACGCCGCTTCAGTCAGCGAGCCGAGCGCGGCGAAGTAAAAATGGCTTGGTCGTACATCGTGTTTCATATTCTGCACGCGCTGATTTACGTGCTGAGCGGTTTTGAGTTTTTTTATTTGCGCCGACAATGGGATTTCAACTGGGCGATCATGGCAGTGGGCCTCGCCCTCTTCGCGGTGTCGCTCGTGGTGCGGTTGGCAGCGATTCGCACGCTCGGCAAAATGTGGAGTCTGAACCTTGAAATTCGCGAGGGACACCAGCTCATCACTGATGGGATTTACGCTTGGATGCGTCATCCGGCGTATTCCGCCATCATGTTGGAGGTCGTCTCAATTCCGCTCGTCGCCAATGCGTTTTACACCCTGCTTGTGCCGTTGTTTTTGTATGTGCCGCTGTTGCTGGCGCGGTGGCGACGCGAAGAAGCCGAGATGATCGCCAAATTCGGCGCGCAGTATGAAGCCTACCGGCAACAGGTGTGGGCGTTCCTGCCGGTTCGACGATTGGCTTCCACCAAGACATGACGCGCGTGTTGTTTTTTTTGGTCCTGCTCAACGGCGTCGTGACGCTGGCCGCCGCCGCTGCGGTGTGGCGGCGCAATCGTCAGAGTTTGCTGGGGCCGCTCTTTGGCGTGACGCTCACATTGATGGCGGCGTGGATGTTCGGGTTTGCATTTTACTACTACCCGTTGGCCGATGAGTGGGCGCGGTGGGCGGCGTATCTTACGTTGAGTTTCTCCATCACTACCCACGCGACCTGGTTCCACACTTTGTGTGCGCTGGCGGAAGAACATAGGCGGCTGCGCGGGTTCATCGTGGCCTCATACCTCAGTGGGGTGGTGTTTCTGGCGTTGCTGTGGAGCGGTCACTTGATTGTCGGCTTACGTGACTGCCCTTACATGGAGCGCTACGTCCACTACAACCGCGCATTGTACCCGTGGTTGATGACGTATTTGCTGAGCTGGCAATTCCTCGGCGTCGGGCTGGTTTGGAGGACTGCCCAGCGAAAAGTCGGGTACCAACGCACACAGCTCACCTACTTTCTCGTGGCGTGGTGTGTGATCTTTCTGACAACCACCTCGATCATCATCCCGCTGGAGTACAACGTAAACATCCCCCCGTTTGGGTTCTTCGTGTTGCCGTTCAACCTGGTGTTTCTGGCTTACGTCATGGCGAAAGCGCGGTTGGCCGACTACAACATCGTCATTGCCCGTTTTCTCCTGCACTCTGTTACGCTCATCGTAGTTACCGGTGTGAGCTTGGTCTTCATCGCAGCCATGACGGTGCTGGCGCCCGGTTTTCTCAACCAGCAACAAATCCTTTTCACCGTGATGTTGGTTACCGGGGTTGGGTTGGGTTTGGCTGTCGTGCTGCCGCGCTGGTTGCCCCGCGCCGAGCGCATCATGCAGGAGCGATTCTTTGGGCGCCGGTACGGCTACCAGGATGCTCTGGCCGCGTTGGTGCAACGACTAGGCTCGCTCAACAGCGTGGACGAGGTGTTGCAAGTGACTGTGCAGACCGTGCACGAGCAAATGCGGGTCACCCGTGTGCTGTTGCTTCTGCAGGATCCGCTCTCCGGGAACTATCAGTTGCGCGCACAAAGCGGACTAACTCCCGAGGAAGCGTCACAAACCGCCGATCTTATGGAGACCTCGGCGATCGTAAGCTGGTTACAGTCCAAACGCGATGCACTCGTGTTGGACGAGCTCCCGCGACGCGAGACAGAAGACAAGGCCAACCGGCTACGTCGCGAGCTTGAACAATTCAAAGCCGTGCTCTGCGTGCCGATGATTCTCGACGAGAAGTTGATCGGCGTTTTGATGCTCGGTCCCAAGACGACCAACGACATGTTTTTTGTGAGCGACCTGCGCTTGTTGCAAACCGTGGCGACCGAGGTTGCTCTCGCCATCAAGTACCGGCGGTTGGAAGAGGAAATTTTACGCAAAAACAAATTGATCGAGCTGGGCACGCTGGCGGCCGGTGTGGCCCACGAAATCCGCAACCCGCTTGCTTCCATTCGCACCTTCGCGCAGTTGATGCGCGAGCGCATGGACGACCCCGAGTTCCGCAACGAGTTCAGTCAGTTGGTCATGAAGGATGTGGATCGCATCACGAAGGTCATCGAGAGCATGCTCGCCTTTGCGCGGCCCTCCCAGGTGACCGTGGCGCCGCATTCGGTGCAAGAATTGGTGGAGGAAGCGGTGTTACTGGCTCAGCCGCGCCTGAAGTCGAAACGCATTGAACTAACCAAACAATTTCACGAGACGCCCGTGGTCAAAGCCAATAAACAACAAATCCTGCAGGTGTTGTTGAATCTCATTAACAACGCGGTGGATGCCCTACCGGAAAGCGGGGGCAAAATCCGCATCGCAACCGGTAGTCGGTGGATTGAGCCGTTGTTGCCGGGAGAGTCGAGACGTCGTGCCGGGGTCATCGAGGTCAGCGACAACGGCCCCGGCATCCCACCCCACATTCGCAATCGGCTGTTCGACCCATTCTTCACGACGAAAAAGGAAGGCACCGGTTTAGGATTGTCCATCTCACAAAAAATTGTCCGCGACCATGGCGGTATCATCACGGTAAGCAGCATTGAAGGAAAAGGTGCCACCTTCCAGGTGAGCCTACCGCTTGCTGACGAACCCGCCTCAGCGCCACTCTCGGCTCCCACTTCGACCACCCGGGCCGTCACGTCATCGCCTCGGCCCTCTGCTGTACCGGTGGGCTAGGCCACCGGCAGCGCGGTGGACTGCGCAATCCTCTCTTTTTCCCCGTGTCACCTCTCCAAGACGGACATTCCCCGAGATGAGTCGCCAGTGTCGAACCGGGTTCCATTGACTTTGAGGAGGCGAGGTCTATAAACGCGCCCGTGCTGGAGGCACCACCACCTACTCGCGAACGGGCGGATGGAACTCCGTTGACCGACCGCCAACTGCGGCGAGGTCTGCGACTCGATATTTTCGCCGTCGCGCTCGGCAACGTCTGGGCCGCGGTGGCCGTGGGCGCGCCGTTCACGATGTTTTGGCAGGCGCTCGGTGCCAGCGGTGTGACGATCGGTTTGGCCAGCATGGTGCAGCAACTGGCGGTCGTAGCTCAACTACCGGGCGCATTGCTCACCGAACGATTCCGCTCGCGCAAGTGGTTCTGGATAATCGCAACGCTACCTCACCGGGTGTTATGGCTCGTGCCAGCATTGTTGGTTTGGTGGATTCCCAATGATCCCGAGCGAATCATTGCTTGGACTCTCATCATCGTAAGCGTCAGTGCAGTCATGGCCCATGTGGGTGCGCCGGCTGGCGCGGCGTGGATTTTCGACTTGGTGCCAACCGAGAACGCGGCACGATTTTGGGGTCGGCGTCACGCGTTGGCCACGCTTACGTTTCTGATCAGCACCTGGGCGGCCGGCTACCTGCTGGACCGTGCGACCGGGGGTGGTTGGCCGCGTGGATTGCTGGCGGGTTTTGCGGTGGTGTTTTTCTTCGCCACGTTGTTTGGGATTGCGGACGTGCTGGTTCACGGTGCCGTACCCGAAATCCGGGTAGCCTCGGCGCCTCATCGCAGGTCGCTTTGGGATGAGGTGGTAGCCCCGTGGCGCAATCGGGATTTTCGTTGGATGACGTTGGCGTTTGGGGCATGGGGTTTTGCGGCGGGGATGGCGGGCCCGTTTGCGTTGGTGTATTTACGTGAGGAATTCCAGATTACGTATCAACACATCTTCGCCACGCAGATCGTGGCAGGAGTGGGCAGTGTGGTCGCCGGTATGCAGGCCGGCTACATCATCGACCGGCTGGGTGCACGAGCCTACGGGATGGTATTACTCGGGTTGCTGCCCGTGTTGTCGGTGTCGTGGTTTTTCCTCAGCCATGAGACCTTGGCGTTTTTACTGCCTTGGGTAGGTGCGTTTAGTCTGCCGCAGCCGGTGGTCCTGATTTGCTTGGCCAACCTCGCCGCGGGTGCGCTGGGAGCGAGTTTGGCCTTGTGCCAAGTACGATTGCTCAGTGCTCTAACACCGCGCGAGGGCCGCCCGGTAGCCATCGCGTTGCATTGGACGGTGATTGCGTTGCTGGGAGCTACCGGGCCGATAATCGGTGGCCTAATCAAGGACCTGCTGGTCGAGCGTCCCCTACCCTTCACTTTGCCCAGCGGCGTACCGGTTTCCTACTTTCACCTGCTGGTCGCCCTGTTCATGGCGCTGACGTGGTGCGTCTGCATC
This sequence comes from Verrucomicrobiia bacterium, assembly GCA_025056465.1. GTDB lineage: Bacteria > Verrucomicrobiota > Verrucomicrobiia > Palsa-1439 > Palsa-1439 > JANWVU01. The sequence goes on from JANWVU010000021.1 coordinate 18,883, forward strand.
CCATTGTATGCGCAATTGTCCATCCGAAAAGGCGACCTACCGGTCGGCGAGGCGTTACCGCGATTGTGGTTGGCCAATCCCCTCCGCGCCGTGCGACATGTTTACAGCCTCCATGCACTGACGGCGGCAGTGACAGCCACTCGACGCGCAGACGCAATTCGCCACATCGCCACCCAACGCGCCACGATCGCCACCGCCGACCTGGCGGCTCGCTTGGATGATCCCTCATTTGAGGTGCGCGAAGAGGCGGCGTATGCTTTGGGGCAGTTGGGAACCCGGGAGGCGTTTGAGGCATTGATTCAAAAACTCAATTCACCCCACTGCGATCTGCAACCGCAAATCGCCCGTGCCTTGCGCTATGCTCGCCATCCCGACGCTACCCGACAACTCGTCACGTTGCTGACGCGAGCCGATCGCACGACCGTGTGCGAAGCGGCCCGGTCTCTGGGTTATCATCGTGACAACGCTGAAGCTGCCGAGGCACTCCGACAACTGGCTGCCGCGACCGCTGACGACGCGATCTTTGCGGCCGCCGCAGATGGCCTTGCCCGGTTGCGTGACCAACGCGCCTTGCCCATCGTGCTCGACCGCTGGATGACCACCTCAAATCCCACACTTCGTGGAGCCTTGCGACTCAACATTGCTGACATGCTCGGTGAGCGAGGTGAATTTTATCGGCTTTGGGACCGCGAGCGGGCCCAGCCGGGCTCAGAGGCCGACCGGTTGCTGGATGCGTTGCGCGAGCGGGGAGCCTCACAGGAAAAAATCCGAGAATTAGGTCGCGCGTGGGAGAATCGCCAAATGGCGCTGGCGGGTACTTTGCTATGCGAGGCTGCGTCGTCGTTACCTAACGATGAAGCGATTAGCGAAGTGTTGCGACGCTTGCGTCACCCCTCGCGTCAACTAGAGCCAGCGGATGTGTTCCTTGGCATGTACTTACTTGGTTGTCCCCGCGCGCGCGGGTTACGGCTCTTCTAACCACGCATTCGTCTAGCGCTTCTTGGCTGGGGCGGTTGCCTTTTCGCTTGATCAGCGAGGTTGCTGCTGCGTCAGGCAATGAAAAGACCCCAACCCCCAGATCAACCCCGTGCTGTCCAACCCAACGACACGTCGGTCAGGAAACAGCGATTGCAACGTCGCGCGCGCCGCCTCGTCTCGGTCCGGTTGGCGAAATGTCGGTAAGAGAACGATGTCGTTGGCGATGTAAAAATTGGCGTAGCTCGCCGGCAGTCTCTGCCCCTCATGCTCCACCACACGCGGCATCGTCAGCTCCACCACGCGCTGAATTACCGGCATCGAGCGCAACCGGCGCAAGTTGTCCTGCAACGGTTCGTGGTTTGGATCGTGCGGGTCCGGTTCCACCATTGCCACAACGGTGTCCTGGCTGACAAATCGCGCGAGATCGTCTACGTGTCCGTCCGTGTCATCTCCAACGATCCCCTCGCCCAACCACAAAACCTCCCGCACGCCAAGATAGTCGCAGAGGATTTGCTCGATTTGCGCGCGGGTAAGGTGCGGATTGCGGTTCGGATTCAGCAAGCACGACTCGGTAGTGAGCAGTTGTCCCGCGCCGTTGACATCAAGCGCCCCCCCTTCCATCACGATACCGGGGCGGAATACCAGCAGCCCCAATACCTCGGCCACGCGGCGGGGCACCGCGTCATCGTCATCGAACGGAGGATACTTACCCCCCCAGGCGTTGTAATCCCAATCCACAATCGCCAGCTCGCCGTTGCGTTTGATGAAAATCGGTCCGTGATCCCGGCACCATGGTTCGTAGCTCGGAATTCGGTGGTACACGACATTCGGCACGGGACCAATCGCTCTGCGCGCGATGGCTTCGACCTCTTCATCGCGGCAGTTGATGCAGACCGTTTCATGAGGGGCCAACAACCGCACCATTTCTGCCAATGTCGGCAACACCTCGTCATACCGGCCTGGAAAACTGATGCCGTCGGGGCGCGGCCAACTGAGCCATGTGGCTGCGTGCGGTTCCCACTCTGCCGGCATCCGGTAACCGAGCTGACGCGGCGTCATGCGTCCAACAATCGTTGCGTCAATCCGGCGTATGCATCAATGCGGCGATCGCGTAAAAACGGCCAATGCTGCCGGGTGCGTTCCACCTCACGCCAATCACACTCGGCCAACACCACCTCTTCCCGGTCATGGGAAGCTTTCGCTAAGAGCGCGCCGAACGGATCGCAAACAAAAGACCCACCCCAAAACTCAACTGTCCCCTCCACGCCCACGCGATTGGCCGCCGCGACAAAACAACCATTGGCGATCGCATGAGCCCGCTGGATCGTTTGCCAAGCATCGTACTGCTTCGCGCCCCACTGGGCTTTCTCATCTTGATGCCAGCCAATGGCGGTGGGGTAAAAAAGAATCTCTGCGCCTTGCAATGCCGTCAGCCGCGCTGCTTCTGGATACCATTGATCCCAACACACCAACGTCCCCAAACGCGCTGCCGAGGTTTTGAACGTTTGAAAGCCGAGGTCACCGGGCGTGAAATAAAACTTCTCATAATACAACGGGTCATCGGGAATGTGCATCTTCCGATACCGGCCCACCAGTTCCCCATTACGATCAAAGACGACCGCGGTATTGTGGTACACTCCCGCCGCGCGCCGCTCAAAGATGGACCCGATCAGCACGAGCCGGTAGCGCCGCGCCGCGGCCGCCAACGCGCGGGTCGTAGGCCCCGGTATCGGTTCGGCCAAAGCAAAATGCCGGTGGTCTTCCGTCCGGCAAAAATACCGAGTGCGAAACAACTCGGGTAAACAGACCACGCGTGCTCCCTGCCGGGCCGCTTGCCGAATCATGGCCAACGCTTTTTTCAGGTTGGCCGACGGGGATTCCTCACAAGCCATTTGAATCAACGCCACCGCCGTCATGGCGCGCGACGATGATGAAATTCTTGCAACGCCGCAAGGAATTTGTTTTTCTCCGCGCGCCCATGCACTTCGTTCCATCTAAAATTTTCCTCACAAAGGGAGTCGGCACTCACAAACACGAGCTGCGCAGTTTCGAGCTGGCGTTGCGTGATGCCGGCATCGAGAAATGCAATCTCGTCACCGTCTCCAGCATCCTGCCCCCGCGTTGCCGGATCATCTCGCGAAAACAGGGCGAACAGTTGCTCCAGCCAGGTCAAATCACCTTCGCGGTCCTGGCTCGCATTTCCACCAATGAACCCCACCGGCTCATCGCGGCATCTATCGGGGTCGCCCAGCCCGCCGATGAAGACGCATACGGGTATCTCAGCGAGTTGCATGCGTATGGCATGAACGACACGACTGCCGGTGAGTTTGCCGAGAGCATGGCCGCCGCCATGTTGGCATCCACGCAAGGCATCGAGTTCAATGAGGATGAAAGCTGGGACGAACAGGAAAAAGTCTTTCGACTCAGCGGGAAAATCGTCCGCACCAGCAATTGCACGCAGACGGCCGTGGGCCATCCTCAAGGACTCTACACAACCGTGGTCGCAGCCGCGATTTGCCTCTTTTGATTCTGCCGCTACAATAAAGCCGTGAAAACCGACCTGATACCCATTCAGGTTCGAGGCGCCGTGCCGGCAGCCAACGGATGCGCGATATTCCTCGGCAACGAACAGAAAACGTTCGTCATCTACGTGGACCACAGCGTGGGCATGGCCATCATCATGTTCCTGCGCAACACGCCGAAGGAACGTCCGCTAACTCATGACCTGATTGGAAACATTTTCGCCGGGCTGGGCGTGCGCGTGGACGGTGTTGTGATCAATGCGTTGCAGAACGGCACCTTCTTCGCACGGCTCTTCTTACGTGTCGAAAATGAGCTCGGTAAGAAATTCATCGAGATTGACGCACGGCCCAGCGATTGCATCGCCATCGCCATCCAACAGAAAAGCCCCATTTACGTCGTACCGGCGGTGTTCAACGCTGTTGAGGACGTCTCCGAGCATTTCAACAAGCTAAATCAGAACGAAGACGACAATCTGCCCGGCGGCGAAGAACAAACCGAGAACGAGTAACGGTTACGGCACGAAGAGAAACCTCGGATCACCGCGCAATCGATCTGATCTTCTACCACCAAGGTTTCTCAACCCAGTAAACGCGAATACTATGGCCAATGACCGCCACCGGTTCACGCATTAGCAACGGCCGATAAAACGCGCGCAGCTCCTCCGAAAAATAAACGCCTCGCAGGTTCGTCTCGCTCACCGCCACGTAGCCCGGCAGCCTCGGCGCCTGCGCGGTTGCAAACAGCGGCGCACCGGGTAGGTGCGTGCAGCGAATCCCATAGTATGCGGGGTCGGCCGTGCCAAAGTAGCTGAGGTTAATGTGCTCCAGGCCTTGCTTCTCCATCCAACGCTTCAATCCCTTCAGGTCTTGGCCCCAATCCAAGTTTGAGTCCACAAGATAATCCCCGCCACGCCACGGCCCGCCCACCGCCACATTGAAAAACGCGAGACAATGCGGATACACAATGGCCAACTCCACTGCCATCAGACCCATTATCCCCCATGCGCGGACCTGTCGCGATTGACGAAACCAGTCGGCTATCGTCCCGGCAACAAGCGCCATCAGCAGCGGATAAACCGGCAGGACGTGACGCAGCCCAATGTTCAGCCGCGACATCATGGCCACCCCGAGAAACACTGCGGCCGTACCCAACAACAGCCACTCAGCGTCTTCCCAATTTCGCCAGCGTCGCACCGACTGAACGACGCCGGCCACCCACAACGCGAGCAACGCTAACGGCGTTTTTAACAACATCGCGACCGGGAAAAAATACCACCAACCTTCCACGCTATATCGCCCGGCAAGATAAGCCGACCGAGCTTGTGCTTTCGCCTGGCCCAACAAAAACCCCTCCAAATACGCGTTGGGCAGCAATCGGTGTTCGCCTGCCCATTCCACCGCACGACACAAAGCCGGCACCCTCTCGCGAACCATCGGAATTTCTGTCACACCCAACGTATCCTGACTAATAGCCGACGCCAGATACCGCCAACCATAGACCGCCCATATCGCCGCCCATGTCACCCCAACCAACACGACCAACCCCACCACGGCAAGCGTCCACCGGCACCGGCCGCGCCATACCGCAAGCGCCAGGGCGACTACAACAATCGGCCACAGCAAGATTGCTGTGAACTTGCTCACCTGCGCCATTGCAAAAAAACCGATCAACCCGGCCCAGTTGAGCCACACCGGTTGACAGCAGGTCCGCCATAAAAAAAACACGGTCCCAAACACGAGCACCGTCAGACCAAAATCCGTGGTGACTAGCCCGGCATGCGCCAACAAATTCGGCTCCAGTGTGTACACCCCAAGGATAATCGTCGCCGGCCAGTAACCAAACCGCTCCCGCACAAAAGCGAACAGCAAAAACCCCAAGACCACCCCCCACAACGCGTTCTGAAATCGTGCACGGTTCAGGAGCCGGTCGGCATCGTTTAGCTCATACAAAAAATGGTGCGCATACAGAAACTGGTTGAAAAACAACCATGCATCTCCGGTCTGAGGCACGGGGCAGTTGGTGATGATAGTCGGCGGTCGTACCGGCAGCGCTGCCCATAACCGCAACCACGGCGGGTGTT
>JANWVU010000220.1 GCA_025056465.1 Verrucomicrobiia bacterium
TGGTGTTGGTCGGCGGGCGGAGTCGGCGCATGGGGCGCGACAAGGCGATGCTGTGCTACGGGGAGAAACCGCAGGCGGTGGTGGCGTATGAGCTGTTGCGGCGCTGTTGCGCGGCGGTGTTTTTGTCGTGTCGCAAGGGGCAGGTGAATCCGTTTGGTTTGCCGCAGGTTGAAGATGAGGAGGAGAATTTGGGGCCGATGGCCGGTATTCTGGCGGCGTTGAAAGCGTATCCCGACAAGGCGTGGTTGGTTTTGGCGTGTGATTTGCCATTTGTGACCGAGTCGTTGTTGCGGGATTTGCTGACACGTCGGAATCCGACGGCGTACGCCACGGCGTATCGCAGCGCGCATGATGGATTACCGGAACCGTTGTGTGCAATTTATGAGCCAACGATAGCCGGTAAGCTGGCGGAGTTGCGCGCGCGCGGCGTGACATGTCCGCGTCGGGCGTTGCAGGAGTTGGCCGTGCCACTGTTGGAGCTGCCGGATCCGCGCGCTCTGGACAACGTGAACGAGCCGGCAGAGTGGGAGCAAGCGCGGCAACGGTTGGAAGCGGCGCGTGGAGCGAGGCGATGCGCGTGACGGTGCAGTACTACGCGATGTTGCGTGAGCAGGCGGGACGCAATGAGGAGTCGCGCGAGACGACGGCGGGGACGGTGGGTGCATTGTACGAGGAGTTGGCGCGGGTGTACCGGCTCACGTTGCCGGTAGGACAATTGCGGGCGGCGATCAACGATCAGTTTGTGGATTGGGACGCACCACTGCGTGAGGGCGACCGGGTAATTTTTATTCCGCCGGTGGCGGGAGGGTAGGGGATGTTTGAATTGTCGGCTACGCCGCTCGACGTGTCCGCGTTGCGCGCCAGCCTGACGCCAAAGGCGGAAGCGGGGGCGCTCGTGACGTTTGAGGGCTGGGTGCGAAATGAGAGCGAGGGCCGGTCGGTGATGGCGTTGACGTATGAGGCAGCCGAGGAGTTGTGTCGGAGCGAGGCGGATAAGATTTTTGGCGAGGCGCGGGAGAAGTACCAGATCTGCGAGGTGCGCGTGGCGCATCGCGTGGGCACGTTGAAGGTGGGCGAGGTGGCGGTGTGGGTCGGAGTAACCGCGCCGCATCGCGATGCGGCGTTTGGCGCATGCCGGTATGTGATGGATGAGTTAAAGCGTCGGCTGCCGATTTGGAAAAAGGAACATTACACAGGCGAACCGTCGCGTTGGGTGGGGATCTGAGAGGACGGGTTACCGGGTAAACTTTGCGGTGTGTGTCAGCCCATGCCTAGTAGGGTTGTTCCGGCGGGAATTGGCGCTGACCTCGCTCCAATGCATCCTTTGACGTCGAGTGGAGCGGCCGCGACATTTTGTTGCTTGATACGACAATCCCGATCAAGGCGGTGGCGACGGAGGTGGGGTAGTCGGACTTGCAGTTTTTGAATAAGACCGTGCGACGGTGTTTGGGCGCAGCACCGCCTCAGTTGTGGGCGCGGTCGCAGAAACCGGGCAGGGCACCGTGGCCGTAGGAAGGCGCTACCGGCTCCGCCGTGCTGACCGTGGCCGCGTGCGGCGCAACGCGGCGCCGGTGTGGCTTTGAGAACAGCGGGCCACGTCGGCTGGTAGGCCGACGCATACGAGTTGACCGCCGGCGTCGCCTCCTTCAGGACCGAGGTCAATGATCCAATCGGCGCAGCGAATTACGTCGAGGTTGTGCTCGACCACGAGCAGGCTATGACCGCGTGCGAGCAGTTGGTCAAACGCCCGTAGTAACGTGGCGATGTCATGGAAATGCAGGCCGGTAGTTGGCTCGTCAAAGATGAGCAAGGTGGGTCGGGAGGAGGTTTCGACGAGGTGGCCGGCGAGTTTGAGGCGTTGAGCCTCGCCACCGGATAAGGTGGGTACCGGTTGGCCGAGGCGGAGATAGCCGAGGCCGACGTCGCGGAGCGGTTGAAGTCGGCGGGT
>JANWVU010000221.1 GCA_025056465.1 Verrucomicrobiia bacterium
ACCAGCCAGGCCAAGGGCGCGGGCGGGGTTGCGTGTCGCCATCTCGAGGATTTGATCGGGCGGCAGGCGCGGGTACACGAGCGAGAAGGCATGCATTTCCGCGAACATGTTTAGTGTATCGTTGCTCGCGAGGCTATCGGTGCCGAGACAGACATTGACGCCCTGTTCCCACAATGCGCTGAGCATCGGGACGCCACGGGCAAAAAACCGGTGGCTTTTTGGGCAGTGCACGACGTGCGTGCCGGTCCGCGCGATGGTTTTGACGTCGGCCGGCGTCAGGCAATTGACATGCACGGCGAGGCAATTTGGGCCGAGCGCCCCGAACTCGGCGAGCATCTGGACGGGGCCAAGCCGTTTGCAGTCGCTCATATCGCGACCGGCACGCAGAAAGTAGTCGTACATCGGGCCAGTACCGCGTCGAAACATGTCGTCTTCTTCGGCGGTCTCGGCGAGGTGGGTAGTAAGAATGACGCCGCGAGCGGCGGCGGCACGAGCGGTCAGCATGTAGAGGCCGGCACTCGCCGAATAGGGCGCGTGCGGTGAGAAACCGTACTGACCCGCCAGATGAGGCCGCGCATCGAGGAACCCCTCCGCGTCGGCGAGGATTTCCTGCGGTGTTTTGCTCTGAAACAGGTCAATCAACTCCAGACACCAGATGGTGCGCAGGGGCAAACCCGGTAGCTCATCCAAAGCGCGAGGGAAGGCGACGATGTTGACCACGGTGGTGGTGCCGAAATCCAACAGTTGCTCGGCGCCACGTGCGGTGGCCTCGGCATACTCGCGCGGGGAGTGAAGTTTTTTGGCGGCGACCATCTGAGTAAGCCATTCGACGAACGAACCGCGCCATTCCACTTCGCCACGCAAACAGGTGTATTCGAGATGACAATGTGCGTTGATCAATCCGGGAGCAACAACCACGTCACCGAGGTCGAGAACTTGTTCGGAGCCCGCGCTGCCGGTAATCGAGGCGACCGGTCCGAACGCCATCACTTGCCCGTCGCGTACCAGTACCGCACCGTTTTCGATGGGCGGCGTGGCCATCGGCAACACGTAACGCGCGCGAATGATCATGACGCGTCGGGCACCGGTAGTTGAATCCGCTCGATATTCTGTGCGCGCCCAGAAGCGGCGTCCAGTTCAATCAACACCGCGCAGAACCGCACGTCGCCGGTGGCGACTTCCATCTTCTGGGGCATTTGCGTGGTGAACCGTCGAATCACGGCGTTGGCTTCCCGGCCCAGCACGGAATCGTACGGCCCCGTCATGCCGACATCGCTGATAAATGCAGTGCCGCCCGGTAGGATGCGTTCATCGGCGGTCGGCACGTGAGTATGGGTGCCGAGCACTGCCGTGACCCGACCGTCGAGGAATCGCGCGAGGGCGATTTTTTCGCTGGTGGCCTCGGCGTGAAAATCCACAACGATGATGGGTGTGAGTTGTCGTAAGCGCGTCACCTCGGCCTCGAGACTGCGGAAGGGGCAATCCACGTGCGGGTGCATGTACACGCGCCCGAGCGCGTTGATGACTGCTACCGGTGTCTCATCCCGCGCGCACACGGTGACCGAGCCACGACCAGGTGCGCCGTCAGGGTAGTTTAGCGGGCGGATGACGCGATCGAGGGTCGCGATTTGGGTCTCAAATTCTTTCTGGTCCCACACGTGATCACCGGCGGTGACCACATCTACTCCAGCCGCCTGCAACTCGGCCACCGTGGCCGCCGTTAGCCCGGCGCCGTGCGCGCTATTTTCGCCGTTGGCGATGACCAGGTCCAGCTCGCGCGTCTGGCGCAGTCCCGGTAGGACCGAAG
>JANWVU010000222.1 GCA_025056465.1 Verrucomicrobiia bacterium
GACGTCGGCACCGACAAACCGAAATCCTGTTCGACTACGCTGCCGGCGTGGCCACAATCCGCAACTTACGGAGCGGCAAATCACGCCAGACGCCGCTCGCCCAACCCACGCAAGATATCATCTCCAGCCTCTATTATGTTCGCGCCCAACCTCTCGATCTACACAAGGAGCTCACATTCGACCTCGTGGCGGGGCAGGAGATTTGGACGGTCAGGCTGCGACCGGATGTGCGGCAAAAGGTCGAAGTGCGCCCCCTCGGCAGAGTACCGGCGTTGCGCGTCGAACCGCATCCCACCCTTACCATCGTCGCCGCCAACAAGGGTCGAATGTGGTTTTGGATCAGCGACGATCCGCGGCGCATACCGTTGATGGTTTGTTCGCAAATGCAAATCGGCAGCGCGCAATTGGTGCTTTACCGGTTGGAACCGCCGGTCGACCGCGAGGAACGCGCGGCGCTTCAGGTCCCGCGCGCTGTCCGTCCATGAAGCAACGTAGCGGCCCCACATCGGTGTCGCGTGTCCGCGAAATTTGGCGGCGGGTGCCCCGCTTGAATGTGCTGGTGGTGGGCGATGTTATGCTCGACCGATTCATCTGGGGCCACGTGCGCCGTATCTCGCCCGAGGCACCGGTACCAGTGGTCGAGGTTACCCGTGAGAATTCCTATCCCGGTGGCGCCGCCAACGTTGCGCGCAACATCCGCGCGCTCGGCGCCCGCTGCGCGATCATTGGGCTGCGCGGTGCCGATCGCGCGGGTGAGGAATTGCAGGAAACCCTGCGCCGTTTTCAAATCGACACAGCCGGGTTGTTCACCGATGAGCAACGTCCGACCACCGTTAAGACCCGCATTATCGCCCATCAGCAACAGGTCGTGCGGTTCGATCACGAGTCCACGCGCCCCGTTTCCGCCCGACTCGCCACGCGTATCCTTGAGTACTACCGGAGCATTTTACCCCAGGTAGATGCGGTGATCTTTGAGGACTACGCCAAGGGGCTGCTCTCACCCTCACTGCTAACGGCGATGCAACGGGACGCGCTTCGCGTGGGAAAGATCACCGCTGCTGATCCCAACCCACGCCAAGTATTGCCCTACGACCGTCTCACTGTCATTACCCCCAACCGGCAGGAGGCGTTTGCCGCAGCCGGGCTACCTTATGCCGAACCCACCGAACACATGGAGGAAGATCGGGCTTTGTTGGAAGTAGGCAGGACGTTGCTCCGCAAATGGCGTCCGCAGTACCTGCTCATCACGCTCGGAGAGCATGGCATGTGTTTGTTCCAAAACGGCGCGGCCCCGTTGCACATACCGACCGTTGCGCGAGAGGTGTTCGACGTATCGGGGGCCGGTGACACCGTCGTGGCCACCTTGACACTGGCGCTGGCGGCAAATGCCAACGCGGTGGAAGCGGCAGAAATCTCTAATCACGCGGCCGGCGTGGTGGTCGGTAAACTCGGCACCGCAACGTGTTCACCAGACGAGCTGCTGGCGAGCTTTCGCGAAAACCGCACCACCACACCGCGTTGGATTACGGCCGCCCCACGGGCGCGTGCTGCCGGCGCAGCTCGTCCAACTGCGGGCGAATGATTTTCTCGTAGCAATCAGGACACACGCCGTGACTGAATTGCACGTCCGCGTGCGTGCTAATGTAGCTCTCCACCTGCTCCCAATAATTTTCGTCCGACCGGATTTTTTTGCAGTAACAGCAAATCGGTAGTAACCCCTGCAACACTTTGATGTTGGCCAGGGCGTCTTGCAGTTCCCGCACGCGCGCAGC
>JANWVU010000223.1 GCA_025056465.1 Verrucomicrobiia bacterium
GGAGGAACCGTGGTTACATTCTCGTGTTCGTCATGTTCCGTGTTGATCACGGTGGTGGATGACTTGCGTGGTCGTTCAGCCCGCTGTCCTGCTTGCCAGCATCTCGTCGTTGTGCCGCCAAATAGCAAAAATGGTGCCCCACCAGCCGCTCCCATTTCCCCGCGATGTATGCCTGATGCAAAGCAGGTCATTGTCCAGCGCGCTTGGCTTAATATGCCGGTATCCGACCTTGGGCGGCGCATGATTCAATGTCTGTTGGGCGGGTTGTTGGCTCAGCGCCGTCAATTGATCACGTCGCACCTGATTGGTAGCGAGCAACTGACGGCGTTGGAGGCGCGGTTGGCACAAGTGCACCGTCGTTATCAGGAACGGATTCGTGAGCTGGAGTTGTGTCTGGCCGCGCGGGAAGCGGAGATTGCGCGTTTGCGCCGTCAAAAAGCAGTCCTGCAGCGAGAACTGGAGCAGCGCGTGGTGGAAACCGGCACGGTCGGGCGTGCCCGACCAGTGTTACGCGACGCGGGAGTTTTGCTGCGCGCGTAGGGCTTTCTCGTAGCACTCCAACGCTTCCTGGTAACGTTCGAGTCGGTTGTATACGCCGCCTTTGCATAAGTACGCCAATGTCATGTTTTGATCCGCTTCGATGGCGCGATCATAATGTTCCAAGGCCTCCTCAAGTCGGCCGAGTTTTTCTAGTGCAGTGCCTTTTTTCACCAAGGCCTCCGGCTCGTGCGGGTTCAGCGCCAACGCCTCATCAAAGCACGCTAATGCATCGGCTGGCCGGTCGAGATTGAGATAACTTTGCCCCTTACCCAGCCACGCGGCGATTTGCGTCCGCTCATCGCTGGTAGCAGCGGGCGAATTGGGCGATTGGGCGGTCACGTTGCGGGTGGTGGTCGGTGGCATGTCTCGTTCCATTTCGCTGACTCGCCGTTCCAGTTGAGACAACGCAGTGCTGAATCGTGTGGTGGCTTGCTCAGCAGGGTGGGGCCCCACGATGGCAGCGGATCCATCTCCCAATTGTCCAGTGTACGAGGCCGGACCAAGTCGCAGAATCGCATCGGACAACGGTGTCAATAGGGTCTCGACCCGACGGTTCATCACGCGCATCACTACGATCATGAGCAACAACATCGAGACCAGTGCGATGGCCGTGATGGCGCCCACGATAACGAGGGTGTTGCGTTGAAGCTGTTGCCAATTCTCCAGCTCGCGCTGCTGCTGCACCTGCATCGCCTGCTCAATGCGTCGCAGGCGCGCCTCTAGTTCCGCTGCATTTTGCCGCGCGGTTTGCGCGGCACGTGCAGCTTCCTGCCGGGTTTGTTCCAATAACGTGGCGGTCTGCTTTTGTTGCTGAAGGTAATTCTCGTACGCCTGAACCACGTGCTGCGCCCAATTCACGTCATCCGTGAATGGGGCAGTGGCGTTTTCCGCTCGCAATATCGTTGACGCCAAAGGTCCCCACCCAGCAAGCACTAAAGCCAACAGATGCATTTTCATGTGAGGTTGCCACCAGCGTGGCATAAAAAAATCTGTCGTTAAACGCAACCCCAAAACACCCCGGCTTCAACACGATCGGATGCGCGGCCGGTTGTTGTCGCGGTGCGCGACGATCCGCATGAACCGGTGGGCTTGACGGGGGTGCGAGGTTCACAGAATATGCGGTGCATGCAGACGATGAGTGGGGTGTTGAGTGGTCGCAACGGCATTGTCTTTGGCGTTGCCAACAAA
>JANWVU010000224.1 GCA_025056465.1 Verrucomicrobiia bacterium
GGTGAATTTCAAAACAGGTCTTGGTGTTCAGGGGTGTGGATGGGGTAGGTGAACAGTTCCTCGGCGCGAAACTCTTCGGGAGGTTGCACGGTGTGATCGCCGAGTCGGTTGAGGGCCTCGGCGGCGATGGCGCGAACGAACGCGGCTTCGTCATTGAGCCGCGCCCGCACCGCCGGTAGGGCGGTGGCATCGCCAATCAGTCCGAGCGCGTGGGTGGCCGCGCCACGGACGTGGTCGTCAGAATCGCGCGAGGCTTCTTCCAACGCATTGCACGCCTGGCGGGCTTTGAGTGCCCCCAACGCGAGGGCTGCCTGGCCACGCACACGCGCGTCGGGGTCTCGCAATCCTTCCAAGAGCGCCGCGATGGCGGCGGACCGGTCGCGCTCGCCGTATTTCCCCAAAAGGTACATAACGATGCGACGAGAGGCCGGTAGGACGTTGTTGGTTTGAGTCAGCAAATGGGAGACGATTTTGGGATCGGCGAGCGTTTCGAGGGCGATGACCGCGGCACGGTCACGCACCGCGTTGTTGTAATCGCCCAGCGCTTCAATGACCACCGGCAGCGCGGTGCGGTCGCCGATCAAACCCAGTCCCCAGACAGCGCGAAAACGGACCACACCCGAAGGGTCCTCGCGGCTGAGTTGCATGATTTGTTTGAGGTAACGGCGACCGGCGTTGCCGCTCAGCGCCCAGACCGCAGCGGCGCGAACGCGATCGTTTTCGTCTTGAAGTAGCGACAGGAGAGCTTCCGCGACCCCGGGCACGCGATGGTCTTTGAGTTGCCAGGCAGCGACCGCGCGGACTTGTGGGGCCGGATCTTTAAGGGCTTGGAGCAAGATGGGGCGTGCTTGGTCCGGCGGGAGGGAAAGCGCGGCTTCGCGGATGGCTTGTTCGCGGAGGGCAGCATCTTTGGATGCGACCCACCGCTGGATGCGCTCGAGTTTGCGTTGTTGTGAATCAGGGCGCTGGGCAAAAGCGGGCGGCAGGTAAACGGTGAGCGCCGCAAGCCAGAGCCACACGAAACCGGCGAGTGGACATACCGGATGACGGAGCCGGTAGGACCACGTCATCAGTCTGTCACGCACGGGCCGCAATAATCGCCGTGAGCAAGGTGGCCCGGGACCGCGCTGGGGGCGACGCAAAGGGTGCGGGCGCCTCCGGGGTTGCCGGGTGGGATGTGACAGATGGGGACTTTGTTGTTGCGGCAGGGTCTGCCGGGCGGACACCCGCCGCCGTGACCGGCCAGTTCTTTGGTGGCACGCACTACGGTAGCGGCCGGCACAGCCGCGGCCGCGATGACCTGGTTGTTCTCGACGCGCACAGAGCTTTGCTCAAGGGCATCCCGCAGCGGTTGACCGGAGACGTGGGAGGCAAAGGTGTCGGCCATGGATTTGGCCATGTCGCGCCACGCGGCCATGACGAAACCAACTTGTTCGGCGGTTTCCTTGTTGTCGGTGAAGAAACTGACTTCGTTTTTCCAGTTTTGGAAGGTGAGTCGGGATTTGTTGACAACGCTTCGGACGCGAGTGCGGAGGCTCCCCGGCAGGTACGGTCGGGCATCGGGTACGACAATCACGACGTTAAGAGGCTCGACAGTGAGTTCGCGGAGGTACGTGAGGTCTCCACCCAACGCCGCTTCCAAGGCGCGACGGGTGGATTCAATCATCTTGGGATGACCAAGGTAAGTGACGTGTTTGTACATCAAACCCA
>JANWVU010000225.1 GCA_025056465.1 Verrucomicrobiia bacterium
TCGTTCATCGCCGCCGGCACGGCGTACGCCACGCACGGCGTGCCCATGATTCCCTTTTACATTTACTACTCGATGTTCGGCTTTCAGCGTGTGGGTGATTTGATGTGGCTGGCCGGTGACATCAAAGCTCGCGGATTTCTGCTCGGGGCAACAGCGGGCCGCACCACGCTCAACGGCGAAGGGTTGCAACATCAGGACGGTCACAGTTTGCTGGTCGCCAGCACCATCCCCACGCTGCGGGTGTATGAGCCGGCCTTCGGATACGAGCTGGCGATTATCATCGCCGATGGTTTGAAACGGATGTACCAAGACAAGGAGGACACGTTCTATTACCTGACCTTGTACAACGAGAACTATGCGATGCCACCGGCGCCGGACGGCGTGGCCGATGGGGTGTTGCGTGGGTTGTATAAATTTAAACCGGGGCCAACCGGCCCACGTCACAAAGCCCACTTGTTCGGGAGCGGTCCGATCATTCACTCCGCTTTGCGAGCGCAAGAGATTCTGGCGGAACGCTACGACGTCAGCGCCGATGTTTGGAGCGTGACGAGCTACAAGGCGTTGCGCGCCGAAGCGATTAATTGCCGGCGTTGGAACATGCTGCACCCTACCGAGCCTCCGCGTCGGTCATACCTCGAAACGACGTTGGCTAACGAGACCGGTGTGTTTGTAGCGGTGAGCGATTGGGTGCGAACCGTACCGGATCAAATCGCGCCGTGGGTGCCCGGCGGACTGTTCACGCTAGGAACGGATGGTTTTGGGCGCAGCGATACTCGCCCGGCCCTGCGGCGATTTTTTGAGGTGGACGCAGAGTGTACCGTAATTGCCACGCTATATGCGTTGGCAGAAAAAGGCCAATTGCCTGCCGAGACCGTGGCCCGCGCCATACGCGAACTGAACGTTGATCCAGAGAAGGCGTTTCCAGAATTTTTTTAACAATGAAAAATCCTTGGATACAACCGATCATCAACGCGCTGGTCATTTCTCTGTTGGGAGCCGGCGCATTGTGGTTCTTACGCCGTCAACAACCGCCCCCGCGTGTAATTGTGGCGCCCGCGGTTGTGCCACTGGAACGAGGAACACCGGCTGAAGCCCTTTCCCCGCCTGAACCCGTAGCATCGGTCGCAAGCCCACCGCCCCCCTCGCCTGCGCCGAGTCGCGACGTTGCGGCGGCCCCTGCGCTGCCTGCCCCAGAATCGGTCACCGATGCCGAACCTCAACCTACACTTCAACCCAAGCCCGCTGAGCCACCGGCCGAGGCTCCGGTCGCGCCCCCAACGCCACCTCCTGCCACCCCACCGCCCACTGTTACTGCCGCTGCCACTCCCGCGCCCGAACCCGGTGCCACCACGGCCACCCTGCGCGGTGTTGTCCGATTCAAAGCGCCGCCACCGCGCCGCACGTTGATTCGCATGGATGCCGATCCAAAATGCGCCGCGATGCACGCGGATGAACCACCGCTGTCGGAAGAGGTCCTGGTCAATGACAACGGGACGTTGCGCAACGTGTTTGTCTATTTGAAGCAAGCCCCACCGGGCCAAACTTACGCCCCGCCGCGCACGCCGGTGGTGCTGGACCAGGTCGGCTGCTCATACACACCGCGAGTGCTCGGCGTGCAGGTGCGTCAACCGCTGGTCATCCGCAACAGTGACGATACTTTGCACAATGTTCACGCGCTTGCGCGTGTGAACCGCGAGTTCAACATCGG
>JANWVU010000226.1 GCA_025056465.1 Verrucomicrobiia bacterium
CTGATCTGGATCGCATTTTTTCGCTCGGCGATCTCGATCAGAAACCGCGCGTCATTTTCCAAATCCCACCGGTCTATCCTCCCGAATTGCGCAGCCGCGGCGTGCAAGGAACCGTCTATGTGACGTTCGTGGTGGATCGCACGGGGCGAGTGGTCAATCCCTCCATCGAGAAATCAACCGATCCGCGATTTGAACGCCCGGCGTTGGATGCAGTCAAACAGTGGCGGTTTGAACCCGGCATGCGCAACGGACAGGAGGTCCAATTCAAGATGCGGGTGCCCATCACGTTCAGCCTGAGCTAGCGCGCGCCGCCGGTAGAAAATAACCCATGAGGAGTAACCCGATGAGATTGGTTTGTGTCGTGTTATGGTCTGCGTTGGCGGTGGCCGTGCCGGCCGTGGCCAACACGGAAACGGCAAGCCTCTGGAACGACCCCGAGTTTCAGAAACAATTCCTCGGCACCTACGGTGTCAACGCGGAAATCGAACCGCGCGTTACGGCCGTGGAGCGCGAGCAGATGGAGAAGTTGATCAAGTTGCTGGCGTCCGACCTGAAAGCCGCGCAAGCGCAACTGGAGCGACTCGCCAAGCCGGACGCCAGTGCGGTGTTCGATTTCACCCTCGGCAACGTGTATTTCCAACAAGACATGCTCACCAACGCCGCCGCCGCCTACCGGCAGGCGATTAGCAAGTTTCCCTCGTTCCAGCGCGCCCATAAAAACCTCGCCATCATCAGCGTCCGTCTGGGTGATTTCCCGCAAGCAATCCGCTCCTTCACGCGCATGATCGAGCTGGGCGGCGGCGACGGATTAAGCTACGGGTTGCTGGGGTTGGCGTACCTTCAAACCGGTGAGTTTCTGTCGGCGGAGTCGGCCTACCGCAATGCGATTTTGCTGCAACCGGAAAATCTCGATTGGCGGTTGGGCTTGGCGCGCAGCCTGTTTCGCCAACAAAAATATCATGAGGCGGCCCAACTCTGTGAAGAGTTGATTCGGCGAAATCCGCAGCGGGCGGACTTCTGGTTGTTGCAAGCGAACGCCTTCATCGGCATGCGCGAGGCGCGTCGGGCTGCGGAAAACTTCGAGTTCGTGCGACGGCTCGGCGGTCCCACCGTCGAAGTGCTCAATACCCTCGGTGACATTTACGTCAATGAGGGCATCTGGGATATGGCTGCCAATAGCTACCGGGAAGCGCTTCGCCTCAAACCCGACCAACCGGCCACTCGACCGCTGCGCAACGTGGAAGTGTTGGCCACGCGCGGCGCCACTGCGGAAGCACGAATGCTGCTCAACGAACTGGAACAAGTGATGGGCAGCCGGCTCGATGACGCCGAAAAGAAACGTGCCCTACAACTGCACGCCCGCATCGCGGTAGCTGAGGGCCGGGGGGACGATGCTGTGCGGGTGTTGCAAGAGCTGGTTACGCTCGACCCATTGGACGGCGAAGCGTTGTTGTTGTTGGGCCAGCACTATGCCCGGCAGGGAGACACGGAGCGCGCGATGTTTTACTACGAGCGTGCGCAGAACCTCGAGAAACATGAGGCGGAAGCGCGGTTGCGGCGAGCCCAGTTGTTGGTGAGTCAGGCCAAGTACAACGAAGCGGTGCCGTTGTTGCGCCGCGCGCAGGAACTGCAACCGCGCGAATCGGTGGCCCGGTACCTCGACCAGGT
>JANWVU010000227.1 GCA_025056465.1 Verrucomicrobiia bacterium
ACCCGCCGACTTCAACCGCTCCGCGACGTCGGCCTCGGCTATCTCCGCCTCGGCCAACCGGTACCCACCTTATCCGGCGGCGAGGCTCAACGCCTCAAACTCGCCGGCCACCTCGTCGAGACCTCCGACCGGCCCACTTTGCTCATCCTCGATGAACCCACCACCGGCTTGCACTTCCACGACATCGCGACATTGCTCAGCGCCTTCGATCAGCTCCTTGCCCGTGGCCACAGCCTCCTCGTCGTCGAGCACAACCTCGACGTGATCCGCTGCGCCGACTGGATTATTGATCTCGGTCCTGAGGGTGGCGACCGCGGCGGTCAACTCATTTGCGTCGGCCCACCGGCCGACGTGGCCCGCTGCCCGCAAAGCCACACCGGCGCGGCGTTGCACCACGCCCGACCCTCAGCTGCTCGGCGAAACCGATAACGCAGTCCTACTGCGCCGATCCCCTGCTTCACTCACCCGACCCTGCGCAACGGACGCAGCGCTGCTCCCAAACCCCGCCGTATGGTCTCATAGGTGTGGACCGTCTCACATCCCAAAGTTTCCCTGGCAACCCTTCCTCTCAGACTCCCACCCAACGCGACGGTTCGCCTGTGTAATGTTCCTTTTTCCAAATCGGCAGTCGACGCTTCAACTCATCCATCACATACCGGCAGGCGCCAAACGCCGCGTCCCGATGCGGCGCGGTCACGCCGACCCACACCGCCACCTCGCCCACCTGCAGCGTTCCGACGCGATGCGCCACGCGCACCTCACAGATCCGGTACTTCGCACGCGCCTCGCCAAAAATCTTCTCTGCCTCGCTCCGACACAACTCCTCAGCCGCCTCATACGTCAACGCCGTCACGGACCGGCCCTCGCTCTCATTTCGCACCCATCCCTCAAATGTCACGAGCGCCCCCGCCTCCGCCCGCGGCATCAGGCTGGCGCGCAATGCGGACACGTCAAGCGGCGTAGCCGACAATTCAAACATCCCTTACCCTCCCGCCACCGGCGGAATAAAAATCACCCGATCCCCATCGCGCAACGGCGTGTCCCAACGCACAAACTCATCGTTGATTGCTGCCCGCACTCGCCCCGCCGGCATCGTTAGCCGGTAAACCCGCGCCAACTCCTCGTACAACCCACCCACCGTCTCCGCCGTCGTTTCGCGCAACTCCTCATTGCGTCCCACCTGCTCCCGCAACATCGCGTAGTACTGCACGATCACGCGCATCGCGTCACTCCACGCTCGGCCTCCAATCGCAATCGGGCCTGCTCCCACTCTACGGGCTCGTTCACATTATCTAGCGCATGCGGATCCGGCAGCTCCAACAACGGCACGCCCAACGCCTGCAACGCCCGACGCGGGCACGTCACCCCGCGCGCGCGCAGCTCCGCCAACTTCCTGCCGATCGCTGGCTCATAAATCGCGCACAATGGCTCCGGCAACCCATCCTGCGCGCTACGGTACGCCGTGGCATAAGCTGCCGGGTTGCGCCGCGCCAGC
>JANWVU010000228.1 GCA_025056465.1 Verrucomicrobiia bacterium
CTCGAGCAATGATGTAGTTTGCGAACCCAATAACCACCGACCGCCTCATGAGGGTTTGGCCGTCCGTGAAACGCAACAATCCGCGCACTCCGAGGCAAGCGCGGTCGTAAAATCAAATTCAAAGGAAAAACGGGGCGGCAGTGGCGTTTAAAACTGCGAACCCACTCGGCGGGCCAAAATTTCATCCGCGGTCGGATGCAATGGGTCAGATAAGATTGCGGTGGGCGAAAATTTGCCAGTGCCCAATCTTTCTCGCGGTGAAACTGATCCCAGACAAACCGGCATTGATTAATGGGAAACCGAAACACCGATGAGTTGCCGATCATCGGATCGCGGTGAAACAATTTTTTGTGCGCCTGCACCCAATTCTGAATGATCGGAATGTCCTCTGGTGCCCCATAGGTAAAAAAATCATCCAGCGGCCCAGTGATCACCAAATCGAGATCGAGAAATAAGCCCAAACCTTCCGCCGGTAGATCATCGCGGAATAAAGAAATTTTTCGCCAACCGTTCACCGCCGCCGGCATGGGCAATTCAATGGGTGGAAGCGGAAAGATTTCGACACCGGCCTCGATCCCCGTCGCATCGTCGGTGAAACACAAAAACCGATGGGCTCGGTGCAGATGACGCTGCACGGCATGGTACAAACGATTCACATACTCGGGTCCATATCGTGTGCCCCATTTCAAGGTGAGGATATTCCAGGCCCCTTCCATTAGGTTCGCTCGGCTAAACGGCTGGCGACAAAAATCTGTCCACACAACGAGCGCAAATGGATGTCCAGAGCATCCAAGTCCCTATCCTCAATCAATGAACTGGTTCCCCTCGGGGCCTGTGGCTTCACGAGTTCCGCGCGCTTCTCTAGAAGCCGGTCGGCGGGTAGACCAGTAACTTCGCTCACCGCCCGCGCCCACTCAGATTTAGTGCAATCCACCATGTCGGCATAATGTATCACGGTACCACCATAAATGCTCAGCGCGAGCAACGCTGACTGATTGACGTCCAAATAGTATTGTCGCAGTTCTCTTACCGAGCTACCGTGACGTAAGTAAGCACTGGCAAATTGCTCGCGATAGTTGCGAAACAATAACAGAATGCAGGGCGTGAAGCCCAGTTGACGCGCCAACATCGGCACCCGCGCATCACCCGTTTTTAAATATTCCGCTTCGTGCAATGCGCGGCGTAAATGGATTTTGGCCTTTGCACGAAGCCACTTGCGCCGCCACATGACCCACCGCGACACGTGGCTGGCATCCCGCAACCGCTCCGAAAGCCGGTAACACGCGGCGCCTCGTCCCAGAGCGGGATGTTCATACGCTCCCGTCCTGGGATCCCACGTGCCGGT
>JANWVU010000229.1 GCA_025056465.1 Verrucomicrobiia bacterium
GTGTGGATTGATATTCCGAAGGATGTGCAGCAGGGATCGTGTGTGCCGGTGTTTCCTGAACAGGTTCATTTGCGCGGATACAATCCCGATCGCAAGATTGACCCGATTGCGGTGCAAGAGATCGCGGGTTTGATTGAGAAAAGCGAGCGACCGGTAATTTATGCGGGTGGTGGGATCATATCGGCCAATGCGAGCCGCGAATTAATTGAGTTTGTCGAGAAAACCAACATCCCCATAACCACCACCATCATGGGGATCGGCGCGATACCGGCAGACCATCCGTTGTCCATGCGGTGGCTTGGGATGCATGGAACCGTCACCGCCAACTATGCGGTGGACAAAGCGGATTTGCTGTTGGCGTTTGGGGTGCGGTTTGATGATCGAGTGACAGGTAAGGTGAGCGAGTTCGCGAAGCACGGCACGATCGTGCACATTGACATCGATCCCAGCGAGATCAACAAAAACAAGGTGGCACACTTACCGGTGGTCAGCGACATCAAGTACGCGTTGCAAGAGTTGAACAAGGTCGTCAAAGGCAAAGAGTTCAAGGCGTGGCACGCGCAAATCAACGAGTGGAAACAGAGGTATCCATTCCGCTACCGAGTTACGGAAGAGGTGCTGAAGTCACAGTACGTGCGGGATTTTCTGCAGGGCAACATTCACGAGATCATCATGCCGCAGTATGTGATCGAGGTGTTGTCGGAGTTGACCAACGGCGAAGCCATCATCACCACCGGTGTCGGCCAGCACCAAATGTGGGCAGCTCAGTTCTACCGGTTCAAACATCCGCGCACGTTTTTGACGTCGGCGGGATTGGGTGCCATGGGATACGGCTACCCCGCGGCGATGGGTGCGAAAGTGGCGCACCCCGAACGCGAGGTGATTGACATTGACGGTGACGGTTCGTTCCTGATGAACATTCAGGAGTTGGCCACGGCGCACATCGAGCACATCGCGGCTAAGGCGGTTGTGTTGAACAACCAACATTTGGGTATGGTGGTGCAGTGGGAGGACCGGTTCTACCAGTCAAACCGCGCTCATACGTATCTGGGCGACCCGGATAACCCGCATCAGATTTATCCGGATTTCGTAGCGATTGCCAAAGGGTTCAACGTGCCGGCAGAGCGCATATTCCGTAAAAGCGAGGTGCGACCGGCGTTGGAGCGAATGTTGGCGGCGAAGGAACCCTACGTGTTGGATGTGATTGTGCCGTACACGGAGCATGTCCTGCCAATGATCCCGAGTGGAAAGACCGTGCGTGACATCA
>JANWVU010000022.1 GCA_025056465.1 Verrucomicrobiia bacterium
ACAACAGGGGATACTTCGCTGGTTTATCGTGTCCCTCCGTCACGCTCAGGATGCCGACCTTGGCGTGTTCGCCCAGATCGAACTCCGCCGGGCAGGCGATGTTGCCCACGTTCTCGATGAAGAGAAAATCCAAGCCGGTCAGCTCCAATTCACTCAGCCCGCGCTCCACCAATGGCGCTTCCAAGTGACACGCCCCACCGGTGAGTAGCTGAACCACAGGCACGCCCAACCGGCTCACACGCTCGGCATCGCGTGTGGTGGCAATGTCGCCCTCCAACACTGCGACCCGGTAGCGCGGCTGTAGTTGCGGAATCGTGCGCTCCAGCAACGATGTCTTACCGGCTCCGGGCGCACTGATGAGATTGATGGCGGTGATCCGGTGCTCTGCCAACCGACGCCGAATTCGAGCCGCCAGCTCGTCGTTGGCCTCCATTACATTGCGCAGCACTTTGATTTCCATGACCCGCAAAACCGTTTCGCACCGGCCATGCCACGAACCGGAAGTCCAATTCAACTAATTGCCGCACAACGAATTGGCTAAGGTTTGCGATCGCCTCAGTCACCACTCCACCCGACACGATGTCATGCTCAACCAAACGCACCGACAGGTTGTCAGAAGAAGCAAAAGCCGGTTCCTAATCATCTAGCCTCGAAGGGCGGACCACCATCAGTGCAGCAAAGAGTCCTCCACGCTGCCGTGGATGATGTGATGAGCGACTGCCCCGTGGAGCGGATGGCGAAACGCGTCGGTTATTGCAACGGATTACTGGCCCGGGGGTGGGGGAGGTGGTGGGATGGAGGCGAGTTCCTCGGCGGCTTCTTTCAGGAATTTGCCACGGTCTTTGAAGCGATTTAGATAGGATTGGTAACTGCGTCGGGCCACTTCACAGGCGGATCGTTCGCCATCGAGACAGATGCAACGATGTGTTTGCGCGGTGCGAAACGCGGCCTCTTCGGAAAACGGGCTGTTGGCGAGGAGCAAACGGGCGTACAGGGGAAGCGCGGCACGGCAATCATTTTTCTTAAGGTGGAGGATTCGTGCGATGCGGAACGAGGCTTCCAGTTCCGTGTCACTTCGCGGTACGCGCGCCGCCTCGTACTCGCGGATGGCATCGTCGAGTTGACCCCGCTCCTCCAGAATTCTCCCCATGCCCAAATGGGCACCGAGAACTGCCGCATGCCGGCTATGTTCCGCGATGACGCGCCGGTATTGTTTCTCCGCTTCGGCAGGTTCGTTCAATTCCCACAAGGCGTTACCCAAACCGACGAGGGCGACCGGTACGTTGCGGGGGTCTTCGGGGTGAGCTTGCAACATTTGAGTAAATGCGTCACGCGCACGTGCCGGATGGCCGCTGCGGAGGAATGCCGTACCCATGCTGATATAGCTGGCGGCTGGGAGGCGGTCCCGCTGCGGGTCGAGTTGCAGCTTGAGCGCGGCGGCGTAGGCGGCGGCCCAGTCTTCGGCCGCCATGGCCAAATCCACCAACGCGGTGTTCAACGCGATCCGAACTTCGGCGACCTCTTGATATTTGTTGAGCAACTCGGTGAATCGGTTTTGGCCTTTGGGGATTTCCTTCGCGCCACGATACATGGCGGCCATTTGGGAGACAATGGCGCGCACCGCGACCGGGTGCGACGCGAACTGTTCAAGGAATCCCTCGCATGCCACGATGGCGTCGTCGAAACGCCGTTGCCGGACGAGGATGTTGGCGATTTGCACCTGAGCGGCCGTAGCGGGATTGACGACGGCGAGCGTTTTTTCGGGAGCGTCGAGTGCAAATTGCACCACGTACCGGTAGGCTGTGATGGCTTCGTCGAGTTTGCCTCGGTTCTCATATGATTGGCCGATGGCATAGAGCGCTTCAGCCGCGCGCTCGTGGGTAGGGTATTGTTTCACATAGGCGCGGAACGCAGCGATCATTTCATCGGGTCGGTTGGCCGCGGCATGAGCGGCGCCGATCCCGTAGGCGGCCCATGGGGCGAGGGCGTGGTTGGGGTGTTTTGACACGAGCTCGCGCAAGGTGGTGATTGCGTCGTCATGTTGCCGCAACGCACTCAGCGCTTGCGCGCGCTGGTACATGGCCTCGGGTGCCAGGGTGTGGTCAGGCCACTTGGCGGCGAACTCACCAAACATCTCGGCGGATTTCCGGTAATGATTGGAATCAAATTCGCCCAAGTAGGTGTAGAGGTAGCCCAACTGGAATACGGTTTCGGGGAGCAGTTCGGCCTTACGCGCTTCGCGACGGACCGTTTCCAAGATCTCGACGGCTTTCGTCAGGTTGGCTTGTTGCACCGCCTTGTCGGCACCGCGCTCAGGGCGGGAGAGCTCGTAGTAGCTACGGCCCAAACGGAACTGGGCATCAGCAAGCAGTTGTGAGCGCGGGTATTTTTCGATGAAGCGAGCAAACGTATCGCGCGCTGCGATGAAATCTTCCAACGCAAAATGGCATGCAGCGATGTAGAATTCGGCTGTCTCGTTAAGTTCTGGGTTGTTGCTGTTTCGGAGGAAATCTTGGAATGAGGCGAGAGCTTCTTTGAACTGGCCCGTTTTGAATTCGGAATCCCCCTTGAGGAACCGGGCGTAAAGGACGAGGTCTTTGCCCTTCATTTCGGGGAATTGTTGCTCGAATTCTTCGGTGGCCTTTTTGGCTTTCTCGGGCTGACCCCGCAGGTTTAGTGTCTGAATCAAACCAAAATGTGCTTGGGCTGCGAGTTCCTTGTGAGACTCGCGGTAGATGCGCAAGAAATGCTGGTAAACGAGGCTGGCTTCTTCGGGACGATCAATTGATTGATAGGCGTTGGCAATACGAAACAAAGCAATAGGACGCAGGTCCGTTTGCTGGGCGATGTTGGCGGATAGTTTTTGGAGGTCGTCAATCTCGCGCAACAGCGCCTCTCGTCGTTCGCGTGGCACGCGCGCCAGGATGCGCCGGATGCCGGCAATCTCGCGTCGGATATCTTCGACCAGCGAATCGCGCGAGCGCACCTGTTCGTAGTATTGGATGGCTTCGAGAAAATTTTTGGTGGCCGCTTCCGGTTGCCCGCCGGTTTTAAGTTTCTCCGCGTTGTTGTAGAGGGACTCGGCAGCCAAAAACAACGCTTCGCTGGCGCGAGGGTTTTTACGGAGTTTTTTCAATTCTTCGTAAACCTTGCGCGCTTCCTCGAAGTTTTTCTCCTCGGTGTAGATTTGTCCGAGTAAGAACAAGGAGTCCAACAGAGCCGTCATATTGGCGGAGTATTCACGATACACTCGCGCGCTGAGGGCTTTAGCGTTGGCGTTGTCACCAGTGCGGAACAACACCCACGCCTCGCCGAGGATCGCTTGGGGCAGAAGATTGTGTTCAGGGAACTTCTTTTGAAAATTCCGGTATGTCGCCAAGGCCTTGTCCATTTGCTTGAGGTCGCGGTAGGTCTCCGCAAGCTTTAGCATGGCTTCGGGAGCCACGGGACGATCGGCAAATTTCTCGATGATCAATTGGAATCGCTTGATTGCATCCTCGGGGCGCTTCAGTGCCAACAGACACCAACCTTCAAAGTAGATCGCATTGGCCGCCAGCACACTCAACGAGTATTGCCTGCCGGGGCCGAATTCCTGAAAGACTTTGAGCGCTTCTTCAAACTTTCCAGCCTCATAGAGTTCAACGCCTTTTTCGAAGGCGAGTTGGGTGGGGGATTTTTGCTCGGTTTCCGCGGGTCGTTGTGCGAGAGGGCTGCCGGCAATCAGGCCCACGAACGCCACGAGAAAAATCCAGTGTCTCATGCGGTGGCGTCACTCCGGCAGCGGGCGGAACGCCACCTTGGTAAGCCGCGCCAGTGCGCAGGCGTCCAACGCCGCGATCACGTCGTCGTATTTTGTGTCGGGGTCGGCCTCGATGATGATCCGCACGTCTTGGCCGATTGCCGCCAAGGTTAACATGGCCTCCCGCAGGCTCACGGCGTCAAAAACACTACCGGCATTGACGATGATGTTGTCGCGATCTTTGACGTGCAGCACGTACTCCAACTCCTGCTTGACCGGCGCGTTGGCAGCGACCTGCCGATACACCGGTAGGTTGGCGTCGATACGGCGCTCCTCTTGTTTGAACTGGGAGAAGCTCATGTAGAAGATGAGCAGAATAAGCACCGTATCAATCATTGGGATGATTTCGACCCGGCCGCGCTTCGAGGACCGTCGCTGGAGTTTCATTTGGTGGCCTCCAACGTGGCGAACGTCACGTTGATCACCCCGGCTTTGGCGCACATCTTCATGAACTCACTGATATCCCGGTAGGTGACGTTATGCCGGTCGGCCCGCAGCACCACGGTGATTTGCTCATCCTTGGCCAGTTTCTCGCGGAACAACTGCAGAAGTTGCGGCAGCTGAGCGAGCCGATACTCCACTTTGTCAACGATGATGGTGTCTTTCTCGATCAGGTTGACGACAACGTGACCGCTTCGCAGCTCCAAGGTCTGCCCCGCCCGACTTTCTGGCAACTTGATGGCACCCTCCCGTGCCGCTTCAACGAAACGCGAGAACGTCATGTAGAAGATCAGCAAGATCACGATCGTATCAATCATGGGAATAATCTCGATGCGACCGCGTTTGATCTTGCGCCGCTTCAGCTTCATGGCCGAATGCGTGGCTCAGCTTTCTGCAGAAGATTTCAGGATGACCATCAGCTCTGACAGACCCTTTTCCATGTCCATTAGGATGGCCTCTTTTTTGCCCGTAAACCAGTTGTAGGCAAACAAGGCCGGAATGGCGATCATGAGGCCGGCCGCCGTGTTGACGAGCGCTTCCGAGATGCCGCCTGCCAACTTCGTCGGATCACTCATCCCAATCGCGGCCACGATGCTGAATGACTTGATCATGCCCAGCGTCGTGCCAGCCAACCCGATGAGCGGACACATCGTCACGAAGGTGTCCAACTGGGGCAAAAACCGCTCCATGTTGATCAATTCCTTGGTCACGTACCCCTGCGCCAACTGCTCAATCTGCTCGGGTGAATAGCCGTCGCGAGCCGCCGCCAACGTCTGACGAAAAATGCTACCGGCCACACCGGGCGCATGCTCAATGGCCGCCAACGCCTCGCTCATTGTGCTGGCTTGTTTGATCTTGTTCACGATTTCGTCGGCGTTACCGGCTGCCTTGCGGTAATACATAAACCGCTCGATGATCAACGTCACGGTCGCCACCGAGCAGATGCCCAAGATCACCAACGTGGGTCCACCGTGTTTGATCATCTCCCACGCTGATTTGGTCACCACCTTGTCGTCTACGGCTTCTTGGCCGTACGCCGACGCAGCAACTAGGAGTGTGATGCTGACGACCAGAGTGTTTCCGAATACGCGAGCTATAGACAAACCTCTCATTGGCATAACCTTCCCTCGTTGTTGGGTTGCTGTACCGAACGGTTGGACGCCGCTTCTATAAAAACTTGTTCCCGCGTTAGCAATCACATTCCACGTCCACCGCCACTCGGGCCGGTCGGCATGCCATTCCATTAGGAGCTGGAGCTTTTCTGCGCCGCCGCGTCCTTCTCCGCCATCGCCGCTTTGCGGCTGAGGCGAATTTTGCCTTTCTCGTCCACGCCAATTACCTTCACCCAAACCTCATCGCCCAACTTGACGACGTCTTCCACCCGTTTGACACGGTGCTCGGCCATTTCGCTGATGTGCAACAACCCGTCGCGGTCCGGCAACACCTCCACAAACGCACCGAAATCTTTGATGCCGACCACCCGCCCCCGATAAATCTTCCCAACCACCACTTCCGCCGTGATGGCCTCGATCTGATCCTGTGCCGCGCGCGCCGCATCCGCATTCGTCGAGAAGATGTGAATAGTGCCGTCATCCTCGATATCGATCTGGCAACCCGTCGAATCCACAATCCCCTTGATGATCTTGCCTTGCGGACCAATAACCGCACCGATTTTCTCCGGGTTGATCTTCATCGTCGTAATACGCGGCGCATAACGTGACAACTCCGGTCGCGGTTTTGGCAGCAACTTCTCCATCATGTCCAAAATCATCAGCCGCGCCTCGCGCGCCTGCTCAAACGCGCGCGCCGTCAGCTCGAAGCTCAGGCCGGTCAGTTTCAAATCCGTCTGGAACCCGGTAATCCCTTTGCGCGTCCCCGCTACCTTGAAATCCATGTCACCAAAATGATCCTCGGCGCCGATGATGTCCGTCACCGTCACTGCGCGCTTGCCAGCTTCGTCGGTGAACAGACCGATTGAGATACCGGCCACCGGTGCCCGCAACGGCACCCCGGCATCCATCAGCGACAACGTCGCCCCGCACACCGTCGCCATAGACGTGGAGCCGTTCGACTCCAAAATCTCCGACGTAACCCGAATCGTGTACGGGAACTCCGTTTCCGGCGGCACCACTGGCTCCAACGACCGCTCCGCCAACGCCCCATGTCCGATCTCGCGTCGCCCGGGGGCACCCGTGCGCCCGACTTCGCCCACGCTGAACGGCGGAAAGTTGTAATGCAGCAGGAATCGCTTCTCGGTCGGCCCACCGGTCCATCCGTCCATCTCCTGAATATCCGACTTCGACCCCAACGTAGTCAGCACCAACGCCTGCGTCTCGCCCCGCACAAACAACGCCGACCCGTGCGTGCGTGGCAGAATTCCCACCTCGCCATACAACGGTCGCAACTCGCGCGGTCCTCGGCCATCCAACCGTTTCCCCTCCTCGAGCACCAACCGACGGATCGCCTGGTATTGAATCTTGTAAAATGACTCGTTGATCTCGAAATCGCTCACATCGGCAAACCGCGCTTTCAATCCCTCCGCCATCGTCTCTTTCAACTCCCGGAGCGCTTTCTCGCGGGCCAACTTGCCGGGCGTCACCACGGCTTGCAGTACCTTTGACCCGACCAACTCGTGTGCTGCCGCCAACACCTCCGGCCGCACGGTGTACAACGTCACCGCGCGCTTGGGCCGACCGGCTCGTTCCGCCAGTTCCTTGATTGCGGCGATGATTTTTTGCACCTCCCGATGCGCAAACTCGATCGCCGCCATCATGTCGGCTTCCGAGATCTCTTTGGCCGACCCCTCAATCATCACCAACTGCGTCTCGCTGCCGGCATAGACCAAATCCAAGTCGCTTTGTTTTCGCTGCGTATGTGTGGGGTTGGCCACGAACTGACCGTTGACTCGTCCCACTCGCACCGCGCCGATCGGGCCGTGCCACGGGATGTCCGACAACGTCAACGCCGCTGACGCGCCGTTGATCACCAACACATCGGGGTCGTTCTCCGCGTCTGCACTCAGCAATATCGAGATAATTTGCGTCTCGTTATAGAAACCTTCGGGAAACAGTGGCCGACACGGCCGATCCACCATCCGCGCCGTCAGTATCTCTTTCTCCGTCGGGCGACCTTCCCGCTTGAAATATCCACCGGGAAACTTCCCGGCCGCTGCGGCTTTCTCCCGGTAGTCCACCGTGAGCGGAAAGAAATCCAGCTCCTCACGTGGATTGGGACTGGCTACCGCCGTGACAATTACCACCGTCTCGCCATACTGCACGGTCACGGCTCCGTCGGCTTGTTTGGCGAGTTTACCGGTCTCAATCACCAGTGGGGTGGCCCCCACGGCACAACGAACCGAATGCGACAACATAGTCTGCGCTCCTTGCGCGCTGCGAGGCCGGCGAGAGATGGATGGATTGACGTCGCCCGACCCGGTCCCACCGGATCAGCCGACATCAGTCCATCAATCAACCTCGCCCAGGCCCGCGCGCGTCATTTTCTGAGGTTCAATTTCTTAATCAGCTCCTGATACCGTTTCGGCTCCGTGCGACTCAAATAATCGAGCAGCCGACGCCGCTCACCGACCATCTTCAACAGACCGCGCCGCGACGCGTGATCTTTTCGGTGAACCTGCAAGTGCTCGGTCAACTCATTGATCCGCGCCGTCAACAATGCAATCTGCACATCGGCAGAGCCGGTATCCTTTGGGTGAAGCTGAAATTGCTTCGTAATTTCCTGTTTTTTCTCGGCTGTTATCATGATCCACAAACGCTTGGCTCACCGCATGCCGGTGCCCAAGCAACGTCGCGCAGTATAGAAGCACCCTACCGGGCTGTAAAGAGGCTTTTCCCCAACCGCCGCGAAAAGTTGGTGACCTTGGCGGTTTCGACTATACGTAGACCAATGCGACCGATCTTGTTTATCGGAGGACTGCTGCTCGGTGCCAGCGCAGCCCTCGCGGGCCAAAACGCCGATGACCTCATCCGCGCACTCGGCGCCGAACGCTTCGCTGCCCGGCAGTCAGCTCAACAGCAGTTGACCGAGCTGGCCCAACAAGACCCCAACCACGTGTTGCCTCTCGCCGTTCAGCATTACGCCACCACAACCGACCCCGAAATTCGCGCGCGTCTTTACGATGTCATGTCCAACGTCGTCCAACGGGTCGTGCTCAACAGCCTGCGCGGTTACCTCGGCATCCGCATGCAACAGGTGTTTTTGTTTGAGGACGCGCCGGCCGAGCGACCGGCTGACCAACCGCAAATTCTCATCGTCGGCATCATGGAGAACAGCCCTGCCGCCAAAGCCGGTCTCGTTCCCGGCATGGGCATCCTCAAGCTCGACGACGAGGCGTTCCACGGCCCCAAGGCTGTCGAAAACTTCAGTTTTGCCATCCGCTCCCGCCCTCCCGGCACCACGGTCCGATTGCAAGTTCGCGATGGCGACAACCTCCGCGAGATACCGGTTACGTTGGAGCGGCTGCCGCCCGAACTCGAACAAGGACTCGATCTGCCCGCGCAGGCCCAGCGGTATTTTGATCATTGGCTCAAAGAACAACTCCAAAAAATTCAACCCCCCGGCCCTGCGGCCGAACGATCCAACCAGAACACCAAGCAGGCGGAGTCACCCGATTCCCCGCGTACTGGCTCCCCATCCCTCCCTCGCGGCCGCTGAGAGGTTGGCGCCTTGCCGGCCCGTGCGCGCCGTGCGTTCGATTGCTCACCATGTCCTCTGTGACATCGCCGCATCACTTTTTCCACCATCCGTTGCGACGGGGTTGGACATCTGTAACAAGTTCCGGTATGAAAGAAGCACATGGCACAAACTTGTCGGACAGCGTTCAAGGAATGGGCTGTCGTGGTGGACGCACTGGGCAACGGTGAGCAAATCCTGATTCTCCGCAAAGGTGGCATCCACGAGCAACGCGGTCAGTTTCAGGTCCAGCACACCCGCTTCTGGCTGTACCCCACGCAATACCACGAAGCCGAAGCCTCTGTGATCCCATCCAAGCGCCCCGCCGTCTGTGCATTAGCGAAGGCTGCGGACCCTGATCGGGTGGCGATCCAATTTTTCGCAGAGGTCGTGGAGACCTTTTGGCTGACCGACCTTGCCCTCTGCCGTCGCCTGCAAGGCCGGCATGTGTGGACGGAGCACGTTGTCCAGCAGCGGTTCGAGTTCGGGCGCCAGCGCGGTCTCTACGCGATTCTCGTGCGCGTCTTCGCCGCGCCGCAGCCGACCTGGCTACCGGTGCGCGAGTCATACGGCGGCTGCAAAAGCTGGATCGAACTCGAAACCGATCTGCCCACCGATTCATTGCGCCCGGTGCTTACCGACGCCGAGTTCGCGGAACAAGCGGACGCGATTCGCCAAATTCTCACCGCGCCCCACCATGGCCACGCTCACACTCAAGTTCACTGACAACACCGAGAAAGCTCTCGAGATCGGCCCCAAACCGATCGTCATCGGGCGCGTCTCCGAGTGCGACGTGATGGTGCGCGATGCGTTTGTCTCGCGCATCCACGCCGAGATTGGATTTACCGACAATCAATTCACACTCAAAGACCTCGGCTCCACCAACGGCACCTACCGCAACGGCGCGCGTATCTTCCAATGTGTGCTGAATTCGGGCGACAAAATCCAAGTCGGCAACACCACGCTGGTGTTCGAGCTAACCGCCGAGTCCAACGCCATTCTGCGCGTCCTACCGGCCGCTGCGGGCGCCTCAGCGGGGCCTGGTGTTTCAGCCGTGCGTCCGCCCGACCCCAAACAACTTACCAGCCCGGTGCCCGGTATCCCGCCGTCCGCGCCGCCGCGGTTTGCGCCCAAGCTTCCCGGTTCCAAACCCAAGCCGCCGTCGTGATCCCGTCGGTTGCTCTGGTTTTGTTCCTGTTGGTGCTACCGCTTGGCGGTTTCGCTGCAGAGCGGCGCCTGCCTCCCCGCCAACCACCGTTCGCCAAAGGATACGTCGAAAAACTGGAACCGGCCGCCAAGCGGCTCACGCTTCAGACCCGTACCGGCCTGGAAACGTTTACTTGGGACCAACGCTCGCGGTTTTTTCGCAACCGCCAACGCATCACACCCGACCAGCTTCAACCCGGTGACCTCGTCGCCATCCGCTATTTCATCGGCACCAACACACCGCCGATCATTCATCGGCTCAAAATCGTCCCGCCACCGTCCAACCCTTCCGCGCCATGAAAAAAATCCTCGTCATCCTGGCTCCCGGCTTCGAGGAAATCGAAGCCATCACCGTCATTGACATCCTCCGTCGCGCCGGTTTGCACGTCGTGGTCGCCGGCACCCAACCCGGTCCCATCGTTGCCTCCCGCCAAACCAAACACCTACCGGATGTCCTGCTCGACGACGTGCGCCCCGATGACTTCGATGCCGTGGTGCTACCGGGTGGCCAACCGGGCACCACCAATCTTCGTAACGATCCCCGCGTGCGAAAACTTCTCGAACACTTTGATGCCCGCCAGCAACCCATCGCGGCGATTTGTGCGGCGCCCACCATTCTCGCCGCGTCGGGCTTGTTGAAAAACCGCGCCGCCACCAGCCATCCCACCGCGCGCGACGAAGTGGCCGCACACGCCGCGCAATACCGCGAGGACCGCGTGGTCACCGACGGCCCAATCATCACCAGCCGCGCGGCCGGTACGGCGATGGAGTTTGCCTTCGAGCTGGTGCGCCAGTGGGCCGGTGAGGAGAAGGTCGCCGAGGTCAATCGCAGCGTGATGGCGCGGCTGTGAACCTCATTTATCGCGCCCGGCAAATTTGGGTTGAGCAGGGGCCGGTCGGGCTCTGGTTTCGGTCACTGGAGAAAATCGGCTACCGGCGCGTTCAACTTTGGCGACTCGACCTCACTACGCTCTCGGTCACATTCCGCGTCGTGCGGTTACCGGCTGAGGTTGATACCGCGTGGCTCACCGCGAACGACCATGATGCCTTCCTGCGCTGGCGAACGGATGTTCATCCTGAAGATTTTCAGGAGCGACTTGCGCTGGGTGATCGTTGCTGGCTGGCAAAACAACAACAGCAACCCATCGCCTGCGCATGGGTCAGCACGCGGCAGGCTCGTTATTTGTGCGACCGTTTCCCGCTCGCGCCTAAGGAAGCGTACCTATACGACATGTTCGTGGCACCCGCGTGGCGTGGTCGCGGTCTCGCGCGCGCCCTCCTCGTGCCCATCGCGATAGTTCTCGCTGCTGAGGGATACCGGTGGCTGACCCTCGCCATCTACCCCGAAAACAAACCCGCGCGGCGTGCTTACCAAAAAGCGGGATTTCAGCCGGTGGCCTTATGTGTCCGCCTGCGCGTGGGCCGATGGCAGCGCGATTGGCGTTTTCATTACCGCTCAGCCACCAACGCGCCGACCACGCGTCGCGCGACGTCATAACCACCCGGCCACTGACTCGCGCGCGGACCGGCAACGTTCAACACACCGACGCGGTGGCGCTCGACAAATTGCCGCGCTTGTTGCACCGCTGCCTCACTGCCGGTCTCCGCCATGTCCACGCAACACACCGGCTTTCCGTGGTCGCGACAAAACTCCCACGTTTGCAACGTCCCGCCCCGCATTGGGCCGTGGTGCAAAATCAGCGTCGCATCTGAATCCAACACATTTCGCAACGTCCGCGCGGCATAGTCTCCCCCCGGTAGCTCCTGCAAGGGATACCGGCTGTCCAATGCGCCATCCTCAGCCAAGCGTCCTGCCGGGCACCATCCACCACACGGAAACCCTGCTGCCAGGGCGGCGTCCAACGCTCCGCGGTCCACGCCGGTCTGTCCGCCCGATACGATTTTCCGCAACGTGCTCATGTAGACTGCGCCCCAAGCTAACCGGTCATGCCGGCCTCGGCAATCGGTCACCAACCGGCCGACGACGCGAATCGCGCGCGACGCGATGCTTGGAAAAGTTTCGCGCGAGGAAAGGTGCCGGTCACACGCGCAGGGCGCGATGCTTGGCGAGGTGGATGGGTTGGCGGAGGGCGCGCTGAATGATTTTTTTTGCCGCGGCAACTGCGTCCGCCAGCTCTTTGCCCAACGCGAGGTAGGCGGCGATGGCGGCGGAGTAAGTGCACCCGGCACCGTGGGGCCGGATGCGGGGAACAAAAGCGGAGCGGAATTCGTGGATGCCGGTAGGGGTCCACAACACGTCGGTGACGAAACCCCGGTAGGGCAGGTGACCGGCTTTGGCGAGGACCGCGACGCCGTGTTGTTCACCCAGCGCGCGCGCGGCGTCGCGCAAGCCGGCAGGGTCACGGATCGAACGGCCGGTAAGCTTTTCGAGTTCGGCAAGGTTGGGAGTGACGAGTGTGGCGAGTGGGAACAGAAGTTTGGTGAGCGCGTGGATGGCGTCGGGTTTCAGCAACACCGCGCCGCTGGTTGCGACCATGACCGGATCCACGACCAACCATCGAGTCCGGTGGTGTTGGAGTGCGTCAGCGACTGCGCGGATAATGGGTGCGTTATAGAGCATACCGGTTTTGGCGGCGGCAATCGGGAACGCGTGCGCGACCTGCGCGATTTGCTCGGCAACGATGTTGGGACGGATCGGTTGAACGGCGGAGACACCGTCCGGGTTTTGGGCGGTGATGCAGGTGATGGCGCTGGTTCCAAAGACGCCAATGGCGTGAAAGGTTTTGAGGTCGGCCTGGATACCGGCACCGCCGCCACTGTCGGAGCCGGCAATGGTGAGTGCGACGGGTTGGGTGCGAGCGGGTCGCATCAGACATCTTCGAGTTTGAATTTTTTGATCCAGCGATGGAGGGTGCGGCGGCTGATGCCGAGTTGTTGGGCGGCGCGGGTGCGGTTGCCATTGTGGGCTTTCAGCGCTTGGATGATGAGTTGGCGTTCGGCGTCTTTGACGGTGATGCGGTTGTCGAGGACGGAGATTTTGGTGAGGTCGGCACTGCCGCGGATGTGAGCGGGCACGTCGCGTAGGGTGAGCCGGTCTGAGCGGGCGAGCACAACCATTTGTTCGATGACGTTGCGCAGCTCGCGGACGTTGCCGGGCCAGTCGTAGGCTTTGAGAATGTTGACGGCGTCGAGGGTGATCTCGCGGACTTGTTTGTTATTCTCGCGGCTGAAATCCGCGAGGAATTTGGTGATGAGCAGCGGGATGTCCTCGCGGCGTTCACGCAGCGGCGGCAGGTGCAGTGTAACGACGCTGAGCCGGTAGTAGAGGTCCTCGCGGAACTTACCGGCTTTGACGAGGTCGAGAAGGTTGCGATTGGTGGCGGCGACAAGGCGGACATCGATTTTGATGGGTTTGGAGCTGCCGACGCGTTCGAACGTTTGCTCTTCGAGCACGCGGAGGAGTTTGACCTGAATGGCGGGTTCGAGTTCACCAATCTCGTCGAGGAACAGGGTGCCACCATCAGCAAGCTCGAATCGGCCGAGGCGACGCTCGACGGCGCCAGTGAAGGCGCCGCGTTCGTGGCCGAATAACTCGCTTTCAAGCAGGGTGGCCGGTAGGGCGGCAGCGTGGACCACAATGAAGGGGCCGTTTTTTCGCGGTGAGAGATTGTGAATGGCGTGCGCGATGAGCTCTTTGCCGGTGCCTGTCTCGCCGGTGATCAGGACGGTGGCGCGGGACGGGGCGACCTGTTGGACGGTGTCGAAGATTTGGAGCATGGCCGGTGATTGGCCGATGATGTTTTCGAGGCCGAATTTTTGGTCGAGTTCAGCGCGCAACGCGACGTTTTCGGTTTTGAGGCGTGCGGTTTGTAGGGCGCGTTCGAGGCGGACCTCGAGGTCGTCGAGGTTGATGGGTTTGGTGACGTAATCGGCAGCACCCATGTGCATGGCCTCGACAGCATTTTCGACCGAGCCGTAGGCGGTCATCATGAGGCAAACCGGTGGTTGGGGCAGAGCGAGGGCGCGTTTGAGCAGCGTCATGCCGTCGTCACCCGGTAGGCGCAGGTCGGTGAGGAGGATGTGAACGTGTTGTGATTGGAGGATGTCGAGCGCGCTGGCGGCGTCTTCGGCGAGCAGGATGTGGTAACGGTCGCGCAACGCCTGTTCGAGACCTTCGCGAGTGTTGCGCTCGTCGTCAACGATGAGGAGAGTGGGTTTCGTGCTCATGGGGCGGAAAATGCAAGGCTCGGGGGGAGTGGGTCTATCCCGCGCCGCTCATGGGTGGAATGGAACAGTCGCAAGAGCCATCGAGCCGCCTCCCAACGGTTCCGCATGCTCGCATCACAAGCAGGAGTCTAACATGTTCGCGCCCATCGTCCACGCTGGAGTGTGTCTTTCCACGGACGCTTCCGTTTTTTGCGCAAGAGGGTGCGTGCGCGGCGGGGAACAGCGAGTGAGTCTTACCGGAGCAGTGGGTTGTCCGAGCGAAGGTCGTTACAGCGAGGTGTAGTGGAAGCCGGCAGCGATGGCTTCGTAGCGGTTGAACATGTTCTTGATGTCCACCAAGACGGGGGAGGTCATTTTGGCGCGCAGTTGGGTAAGGGTGATGGATTTGAAGCAGTCGTGTTTGTTGACGATGAGGATGGCATCCACGCCGGGGGCTTCCTCAAACGGAACATTGTCCACGCCGAAGTAGGCGCGTGCTGAATCGCGCGGCACGAGCGGGTCGCAGCCGATGACATTCATGCCGAAGCTTTGGAGATGGAGAATGGTGTCGTGGACTTTACTGTTGCGGATGTCGGGCACGTTTTCTTTGAAGGTCAGCCCCATCACCAGAACGGACGCGCCCTTGAGAGGTTTGCCGACGGCACTGACGCCGCGCAGGACGAGGTTGCCGACGTAGCGGGCCATGGAATCGTTGATGAATCGGCCGGCAAGGATGACCTGCGGGTGATAACCAAGTTGTTGGGCGCGGTAGGTGAGATAGTAGGGGTCAACGCCAATGCAATGGCCGCCGACAAGGCCGGGATGATAGCGGTGAAAGTTCCATTTCGTGCTGGCGGCGGCCAACACCTCGTCGGTATGCAGGCCGAGTCGGGCAAAAATCAGCGACAGCTCGTTCATCAACGCGATGTTGAGGTCGCGTTGGATATTTTCGATGACCTTCGCGGCCTCGGCGGTTTTGATGTTGGGCGCTTTGTGGATGCCGCCGGCAACCAATCCATACAACGCGGCGAGTTCCTCAGTGGTCTCGGGGTCGCAGCCGGCGACGATTTTGACGATTTTGTCGAGGGTGTGTTCGCGGTCGCCGGGGTTGATGCGTTCGGGTGAGTAACCGATTTTGAACTGGCCGAGTTTTAATCCGGAGCATTGTTCGAGGATGGGCAGGGCGATTTCCTCGGTGACGCCGGGATAAACGGTGCTCTCATACACAACGATGCTACCGGGCGAGAGGTTCTCGCCGACGATGCGCGCGGAGCTGCGAATCGGCTCGAGGTCGGGGACGTTGGCGTTGTCCACGGGCGTGGGCACGGCGACGATGATGTATTTGCAGGAGCGCAGTGCTTTGGGGTCGGTGGTAAAACTGAGATTAGGGTTTTGGAGTTTTCCCCCGAGGGTTTCGCCGGTGCGGTCTATGCCTTGTTGTAACTCGCGAATGCGCGTGGAGTTGATGTCGAACCCGACGACCTGAACGTGTTCGGCGAGGGCGGTGGCGAGCGGCAGACCGACATAGCCGAGCCCCACGACAGCGACAGTGCCTTGCGGTTTGTTCATGCGATGATCCTGATGCTTGGAATGGTGGGCGGAAGATATGCATTTCAGGTGCCAAAGCCAAGCTTCCCGTGACCCGGTGGGTCAGCCGGGAGCGGTGACGAGGATTTTGGCGGCGGCCGGTAGGCCCAGATTGAGCGCGGGGCGGGAGCGGGGACGGACGGTGACGGTCTGAGCAGCGGTGTCGCGGGCTTCCACGACAACGCGAGTACCGGGAACGAGGTGGAGGCGTTGGATCATCTGGAGGAAAACTGCGTCTTGGGCCGTGACCCGCGCCACGACGAAGGCGCGATGCAAGGCGCACTCTGCGAGGCTCTGGTATTCGGTGGTGGGCACATGCCCACCGGCGCGCGGGATGGGGTCGCCGTGCGGATCGAATTGCGGATAACCGAGGAGCCGGTCAATTCGTTCGAGGACTTTGTCAGACAATGCATGTTCGAGTCGTTCGGCTTCGTCGTGGACTTCCGACCAATCCAAGTCCAACTCACGCACAAGGAACAGCTCGATGAGCCGGTGGCGACGGATAACCCCGAGGGCGTGACGTTCGCCTGCCGAAGTGAGGCGGACACCACCGCGCGGTTCGTAATCCACCAAACCGGCCTCGGCGAGGGTTTTGACCATGGTGGTGGCGGTGCCCGGTGTGACGCCGACACAGGCGGCGAGTCGGCCGGTGGGGAGCCAACCGTCTGGGGACTGTTGTTGTTGGTGGAACAGGTGTTTGAGGTAGTTCTCGACGGTTGGGGTGAGTTCAGCGGACCGGCTCATGGGAGAAAGGATAGCGATGGGTTGACATCTTGCAAGACTCACAGTAAAAATTTTGAGTATTCAAAATTGTATGACCCAAGTGACGCGAACGTTGGTGGAGGATGCGCTGAAGTATTTCTATCGGTGCGCGGAGCAAAACCTGCCGGCGACGGTGGAGGGTGTGGTGGGTGCGCTTGGTGTGAGCGGAGCGGAGGCCCTCGAGGTTTGCAAGCGATTGCAGGCAGCGGGGCTGGTGCAGTGGGGAGAGGGGCAGCTTGGGTTGACGGACGCCGGTCGTCACTACGCGTTGCAAGTGATTCGTGCCCACCGGCTCTACGAAACGTATCTGGCGCAACAGACGGGGCATCAAGCGGAGGCGTGGCATCGGCGGGCGGATGCGGAGGAGCACAAGCTAAGTCCCGAGCAGGTCAATGCGTTGGCGCGGCAGCTTGGTCATCCCCGCTACGATCCGCATGGGGATCCAATTCCGACAGCAGATGGTCGGGTGGTGGCGCGTGAGGGGGTGTCGTTGGCGAAGTGGCCGGTAGGAGAGCCGGGACGGATTGTGCATATCGAGGACGAGCCAGAAGCGGCGTATGCGGAGTTGTCGGCAGCGGGGTTATGTTCGGGGATGGACGTGCGAGTGACGCACTCGGATGCGGAGCGGGTGGTGGTCGAGTACGAAGGGCAGCGGCAATCGTTCAGTCCGATGGTGGCGTCGCATGTGTCAGTGATGGCGTCACCGGCCGCGTTGCCGGTGGAGGTGCAACGGGCGTTGGTCCCGCTGAGCGCGTTGAAGCCCGGCGAGCGGGGGCGGGTGATGACGATTTCGCCACGGTGTCGGGGAGCGGAGCGACGACGGTTGTTGGATTTGGGGATTGTGCCGGGGACGGAGATTGCAGTGGATTTGGAAGGGCCGCTGGGTGATCCGCGAGCGTATCGGGTGCGGCAGACGTTGGTGGCGCTGCGACGGGAGCAGGCGGATTGGATCATGGTGGTGAAGGAGGCGGCATGAGTCGCGCGACGTGCAACACGTGTGAGACGTGCGGGCCGGCAGCGGTGAAAGGTATGCGTCGGCTGGGGTTGTCGCTGGAGTCGGCGGACTATGTGGTGGCGTTGGCCGGTAACCCGAACGTGGGCAAGAGCACGGTGTTCAACGCGCTAACAGGATTGCGTCAGCATACCGGCAACTGGCCCGGTAAGACGGTGATGCGTGCGGAGGGTGCGTTTTCGTATGGGGGGAAGACGTTTCGGTTGGTGGACCTACCGGGGACGTACTCGTTGATGGCCCGCAGCACGGACGAGGAGATTGCGCGGGATTTTATTTTGTTTGGTCGGCCCGATGTGACGTTGGTGGTGGTGGACGCGACGCGGTTGGAGCGCAATCTGAATTTGGTGCTGCAGGTGTTGGAAATTACTGATCGGGTCGTGATCTGTTTGAATTTGATGGATGAGGCGGCGCGGCATGGTTTGCGGGTGGATGACCGGCAGTTGAGCCGGGAGTTGGGGGTACCGGTTGTGGCGACGTCGGCACGGCACGGAGAGGGTTTGCGGGAGTTGGTGCGGGTGATTCATGAGGTGGCGGAGGGCCGCATCCATCCACTGGTGCGGCGCCGGGTACATGAGCCGGCAAGCTTGCGGCCAGTGGTGGATGAGCTGACAGAGTCATTACGGGCGGCGTATCCGGGGTTGTCGAATGCGCGATGGGTGGCCTGGCGATTGTTGGACGGGGATGACCGGGTGATTGAGGCGTTGCGTCGGGGTGAGCTGAATGGAAACGGGGACGCCGCGGCGGTGCGAGAGC
This sequence comes from Verrucomicrobiia bacterium, assembly GCA_025056465.1. Taxonomy (GTDB): domain Bacteria; phylum Verrucomicrobiota; class Verrucomicrobiia; order Palsa-1439; family Palsa-1439; genus JANWVU01. Next base: position 18,417 of record JANWVU010000022.1, read on the forward strand.
TCGGGGTGGAAAGTCGCGGAGGCAATGCGGCGACGGTTGTGAACCGTGCCACGGCGGCGGAGGACGTGTTGGCGGTGGCGGAGCGATTGCGTTGGCGCCTGGGCGCCGAGTTTCATGATGAGATTGTGATGGGGATTTACGCGGAGGCCACAGCAATTGCCCGCAAGGTGGTCAGTGTTGGGCGACCAAGCCGGTGGGCGGAGTGGGAGCGGCGGATCGATCGGGTGGTGACGAGTCGGGTGTGGGGGTTGCCCTTGATGGTGCTGTTGTTTGCGGTGGTGTTTTGGATCACGATTGTCGGGTCGAATTATCCCTCGGCGGCGTTGGGTTGGTTGTTTTTGGAGACAATTCATCCGTGGTTGCGAGAGGTGACCCTCGGGTGGGGTTGGCCGGGATGGTTGCGAGGTTTGTTGGTGGATGGGGTATACTTGGGGACGGCGTGGGTGGTGAGTGTGATGTTGCCGCCGATGGCGATTTTCTTTCCGTTGTTCACGATTCTGGAGGACCTGGGATATTTGCCGCGCGTGGCGTTCAACCTGGATGCGTTGTTCAAGCGCGCGGGCGCGCACGGCAAACAAGCGTTGAGCATGATGATGGGGTTTGGATGCAACGCCGCCGGGGTCATTAGCACGCGGGTGATTGACAGCCCGCGCGAGCGGTTGTTGGCGATATTGACGAACAACTTCGCGTTGTGTAACGGGCGTTGGCCGACGCAGATTTTGATGGCGACGTTGTTTTTGGGGTCGTTGGTGCCGGCGTATTGGGCGGGGTTGATCTCGGCGCTGGCCGTGGTGGGTGTGGCCAGTCTCGGCGTGGCGCTGATGTTCGTGGCGTCGTGGCTGTTGTCGCGCACGGTGCTGCGGGGTGAGGTGTCGGCATTTAGTTTGGAGTTGCCGCCGTATCGGCCGCCGCGGATTTGGCAGACGTTGTACACGTCGTTGATGGATCGCACGGTGTTTGTGTTATGGCGGGCGGTGGTGTTTGCGGCACCGGCAGGGGCGGTGATTTGGTTGATTGGAAACGTTCAGGTAGGTGGTCTGACGCTGGCGGAGCATGCGGTGCGGTGGTTGGATCCGGTGGGCTGGTGGTTGGGGTTGAACGGGGTAATTTTGCTGGCGTACGTGGTGGCGATACCGGCCAACGAGATTGTGGTGCCGACGATTTTGATGCTGACGGTGTTGCTTAACAAACTTACCGGCATGGGCGAGGGTGCGGGCGTGATGTTTGAGGCGGGTGATGAGGGGACGTTGGCGATTTTGCAGGCGGGTGGGTGGACGACGTTGACGGCGGTGAACTTGATGTTGTTCAGTCTGCTGCACAATCCGTGCAGCACGACGTTGTTCACGATTTGGAAGGAGACGCGAAGTTGGAAATGGACTGCGTTGGCGGCGTTGGTGCCGGTGGGATTTGGTGTGGTGGTATGCAGTCTGGTGGCGCTGGTTTGGCGGCTGTTGGATTAACTTGGACGGCTCGCTGTGGGGCGAGGAAATCTCAGCCCTCGGCCGGTGGGGGTGGTGGTTCGGTTTGCTCCGGTGCGGGAGCGGGCATTGGCTCTGCCGGGGTTACCGGCTCCAAGGTGGCGGGTTGTTTTTGATGGCGAGCGGGCAAGCCCGGTGGGGGTTCACCAATCCATTTGATGGCGAGAATGGTGACGCCCTCGGCAAAGGATTCGGGGTTGAAGGTGTTGACCTGCGTGAGCGTGGGGACTGCGCCGGTGGGCACCAGTTCACCGGGACGGGGGCCGTAGTTGGTGGCGAAGTAAATCCGTCCCTGAACAAATAACAGTGCATCGGCCCCCAACTCCTCAGCTTTTTTGCAAAGGATCGGCATGTGATGTTCTTCGGGCTGGGCGTACAGCCAGCTTTCGATGCGGAGTTCGCCCAAAACTTCGTACGGTGACGGAGGTAAATTGGTAAAGATTGGAAGCTTGTATTTGACGTTGACAATGCTGCCCTCTGCCGTTGGCCAAGCTTGTTGTCCTCCAACATACGGGCGGAAGACAGCCCGCGTGCAACCGAGCGTCAAAACAAGGACGACTGCGTAGACCAAATTCTTGACCATAGATTCCCTCACTCGTTGAGAGCGCCTTTTACACAGAGGTGGCTGGATTGGGAAGCAAAAACTCGCTCAGGACTCGGTTGGAGCGGGTGCCGCTTCGGGCCGGGCGGCCATGCGGCGTTTGCGTGGAGTCGAGCGGGCGAACTCGCCAATTTTCCGATATTTCTTGTAGCGTTGTTCGAGCAATTCTGCCTCGTCAAGGTCGAGCAGCCGGTCGAGGTGCTTGAGGAGCGCTTTTTTGAGGTTGGCGGCGGTGACGTCGTAATCTTTGTGCGCGCCGCCGAGCGGTTCGGGGATGACCTCGTCCACGATGTTGAGATCGAGCAAATCTTTTGCGGTGAGTTTGAGGGCAGCCGCTGCTTGGGCGGCGTTGGCGCGGTCTTTCCAGAGAATGGCGGCGCAACCCTCGGGTGAGATCACCGAGTAGTAGGCGTTCTCGAGAATCAGCAGCCGGTCGGCCACGCCAATACCCAGTGCGCCGCCCGAACCGCCCTCGCCAATGACGATGGCGATGATGGGAGTGCGCAACACCATCATCTCCCGCAAGTTCACCGCGATGGACTCGGCGATGTGACGTTCCTCCGCACCGACCCCGGGGTAGGCACCGGGGGTGTCGATGAAAGTGACGATCGGCAGGCGGAATTTTTCGGCCAACTGCATCAGGCGGAGCGCTTTCCGGTAGCCCTCGGGGTGGGCACTGCCGAAATTGCGCATGAGATTTTCCTTTGTGTCGCGTCCTTTTTGGTGTCCAACGACCATCACGCGGTGCGGGCCGATGGTTGCCAACCCGCCCACGATGGCGCGGTCGTCGGCGTAGCGGCGGTCGCCATGCAACTCGATGAAATCGGTGGCGATGCGCTGTAAGTAATCCAGCATGTAGGGGCGGCGCGGATGGCGAGCGAGTTGGACGCGCTGCCACGGGGTGAGGTGCTCGAAGATGTCTTTGCGGAGCGCTTCGAGTTTTTGTTCGATCTGGGTGATTTGTGAGGACAAATCAATTTTTTGTTCCTCGGACTGTTTGCGCAACGCGCGCAAAGCCTCTTCCAGTTCAAGGATCGGTTTTTCAAAATCCAGCGTGAACCATTTCATGGCATAACCTCATTCTCGGATGGTGACCGGTGTGCCTAGCGGCAGCATTGCGAACAACTCCGCAATGTCGTCGTTGGTCAGGCGAATGCAACCTGCCGTGGATTGTTTGCCCACGGATTCGTTGTCCCACGTTCCATGTAATCCAAACCCCGGGATGTCCAAACCAAGCCAGTGGGTGCCGAGAATGTTTTCGGGGTCGCCGTAGGGGATTTCGCGGTCGCCCCGGTACCACACGGGGTGTTCCTGTCGGTTGACGATTCGGAACTCGCCGACCGGCGTCTTGCTATGCTCACCGGTACCCACGCGGTAGTGTTTGAAGAACTGCCCTCGATCAGTGAGGACCAACGTGTTGGCGGACTTCGAGACCGTGGCCGCAAACTCCCCTTGAAAGATGCGCAAGCGTTGGCCAACACGAATCGTGTCGGAAGTGAGCTGGTTCGATTTTTTGATCAACATGACGGGGCAATTGAACCGCGTAGCGATTTTCCCCAGTGTGTCGCCGGCCAGCACGGTGTAGTTGGTCTTGCGAGAGTCGGCTACCGGGCTGAACACGATTCGGGTATTGATGTCACCGATTAGATCGCGCACGGCGGCCGGTGCTTCAGGCAGGTCGGCCACCGGCTGCAAAACCAACCGCGCCTCGGCCAGCTTGCCTTCGGCGACAAGTTGTTGCGCCTCGGCGAGTTCCTGTTGGCCGACCGGTGTGAGAGGGGCTGGTTGCGGTGATGGGGCAGTAGCTTGGTTGGCTGAGGGTTGCGCGGAGGCAGCAGCATCGGTAGCCGGTAACGACGCCGAGGGCGCAGGACTTGGGGGCAATCGCTCACAGCCGATTCCCCACAAAACGGCTACGACCAAGCCCCTCCTCAGCCAGTTCATGCCTGCAAGTCGCGAACGACGAGACTCATTGAAGGGTATCGGCGGTGCATGTCCTTTTCAAGACATTTGAGGATCATGCGTTCCAACGATGGAGGACAATCCGGCGCGCGTTGTCGCGGCGGCACGAGGTGTTCGTCGAGATTCATATATTTCGACAGCAGCTCTTCTCGGGTATCGCCTGTCACAGGCTTCTTACCGGTCACCACTTCGTAAGCCGTCACCCCAAAAGCAAACACGTCCGCTCGTTCATCGAATGGTTCGCGGGCCAGTTGTTCGGGCGACCAGTACATGGGTGAACCGCCCATGTTTTTGTGGCGCTCGGGTTTTTGGGGACGTGGGATGGCCAAATCAAAATCGACAATCTTTGGGACGTACTCGTGGGAGACCAGCACGTTTTCTGGTTTGAAATCCATGTGAAGGAACCCACGATCATGGATGTGCGCCAGCCCCGTGGCCATGCCGAGCAGCAACCGCTTGCGGTGAGTTTTCAGCAAAGGGTCGGCGCGCAAGATTCGTTGGCGCAAATTCGAGCCGTCCACGAATTCAAACACCGCAAACGGGGTCTCCTGAAACTCGCCGGCACCGAAGAAGTGGATGATGTTGGGATGTTGCAGCTTGGCCAGCACTTCGCATCCCCACCGGAACTGACGCACGCGTTTGGAGTCCTCCCGGCATTCCGGCAACAAGACGCGGAGAGCAAACCGCTGGTCGCGAGAATCGGCCACCAAATAAATATCGGCCATCCCTCCGTGGTTGATGCGGTCCAAGACGGTGAACCCGGCAAAGGTAGTGCCAATCATCGGGTCGAGCCTACCGGCTTTTGCCCCGGTGGGTCAATCGCAGGGTTGAATCCGTCGCGCAAATTTTGTTATACAATCGCTGAGTGTATCGGTTCGCGCTGATGCTTCTGGGTTTTTTTGTGGTGGCGAAAACGTTCGCCCGGTTTTACCTCTTCCGTGCCACGCCTGAACGGCCGTCGTTCTGCCGGTCCAACGAAGCGCTGCTGGTGATTGATTTTTTTGCGTGGCTTGCGTTGGCCGGTGCCGTGGTGCTTCTGCTCAACTACCGGTCGCCGGTCAAGGTGGGTGTGCTGGCGTTGGTGTTCGTTGGATACGATCAGTTGATTCGATTCGTCTTCATGCGGCGTGAAATCAAACGGCTGATGCGTCGCTCTTCGTCCCGGTGGAAATACCGGGATGCGCGCCGTCACGTGTTGCGCCGCGCCGAGACGGTAATGTTTCACTGATTCTTTCATTGTCGGCCGGTTTGGCTCTGTAATACTGCTCCCACGACGTAGCTCGGGCGGATGCTCGCCGCTCGACGGGGGTGGCGGTTCCCTTATTTTACGAAGCGTGTGATGAAGACTCGGCGACTCGAAACTGCTTTGGCGTTGCTGGCGCTGGTGGCAATCGGCGTGCATTTGGTTTGGCGCGCGGTGGGTGCCGCCGGTGCCAACTTGCCCTTATACGTTGCGTTGGCGGTGGGTGGGGTGCCGCTGGTTGGCGAGTTGGTGGTCAAAGCGTTGCGACGCGAGTTTGGGTCGGATTTGTTGGCTGGTATCGCG
>JANWVU010000230.1 GCA_025056465.1 Verrucomicrobiia bacterium
GCCCGTTTCGACTACCTGTTGCCGATGATCCGATTCAAAGGCAACGCCTACGGGGCCGGTATCGTCCACGACGACTCCCAGGGCACGGTGTATCAATTCAGCTATCGCGACCCGCACATCTTTGAAACCCTCGATGTGTTCCATCAACTACCGACTTGGCTCGCGGCCCAAACATGGACACAAACCGACATTGACCGCGCCATTATCGGCAGCGCTCGCGAAGCCGAACGCCCCATCCGACCCGCCGATGCCACGGCCACCGCCTTGGCGCGCCATCTGCGCGGCGACACGCCGGCGCTCCGCGAGTGGCGTTACGAGACCATGCGTCGTGCCACGCCCAAAACCGTCCGCGATACTTTCCTCAAAGTCTGGGAGGCCGGTAATCCCGCCGCATCCGTCTGCGTGGTTTCCAGCCGCGAAAAACTCGAAGAGGCCAACCGGCAACTCGCAGACCGAGCCCTGCAAATCACCGACATCCTCCCCTCGCCCGACGCGGCGTAAACGACCCTCGCGCCAAACCTCTTTCGCTCGTTTCCAGTTGTGGAGATGGGCACCCCACACGCTGCGCCGCTACCGGATTCGAGACCGCCTACGCTACCGGGCATGCCCCACTGCGAAAGGCGCCGAGATGCCCGCGGTCACTCTTCCCGCGGAGACTTGGATGAGCGCGCACGCCGGACCTGGTCGTGAAACTCCGCACTCATGAATTCACGCCGGAAAAGCTCCCGGCGTTGTCTCCGGTATGCGCGCCCCAACAACACCAGATCCACCAGTGCCGTCACGATGGCGACGGCGGCCAACAGGAAACACCAGCTCCAAAACAATGCGAAGCGCGGTCCCTGAAGCTGGTCCTTCCACACCGTGTTGCCGAGTGCAATCATGCCCAGACACGTCACCAACAGAATCGCTGACGCCCACCGCACCGCCCGGTGGGGTTTGGTCAGCGGCAATCGGTCGCGGTTCATGAATAGGTCAGCCACCGGTGGACCGGTGACTGACCAGCATTACACGAGCGTTTTCTCAGTGGCCGGGTCAAACAGGTGACACTTGCGCAGATTGAATGTGGCGGTGATTCTCTGGCCGACCTGAGCCTTGTCGTGCGGATCGACACGCGAGATGAGATTGTGCGAACCGGTGGTCATGTAGAGAAAAATCTCCGCGCCCATCGGCTCGACAACGTCCACCGTGGCATCCACGCTCGCGTTCGGGTCAGCACCTTGCACGCT
>JANWVU010000231.1 GCA_025056465.1 Verrucomicrobiia bacterium
TCCACACTGGCCCGGGGCGACCCGTCTGCGCAATGTAGAATGCCTCCTTAATGATGCGCGGGATGTCCTCCGTGTTCATCACCAAGTAACTGTGCTTCACGATCGGCGCCGACAATCCAAACACATCCGTCTCCTGAAACGCGCCGCGCCCGATCATCTTGGTTGGCACCTGACCGGTGATCACCACCAACGGCACCGAATCCATGTAGGCATCGGCTACCCCCGTCACTAAGTTTGTTGCCCCTGGACCACTCGTCGCCATCACCACCCCAGCCCGTCCCGTCGCCCGTGCATACCCCTCCGCCGCAAACACACCACCCTGCTCGTGTCTTGGCAACACCACGCGAATCTTCTTTGACCGCGTTAGCGACTGGTGCAACTCCATACTGGCGCCGCCCGGATAGGCAAACACGACCTCCACCCCTTCGCGCTCCAGCGCCCGCACAACGATATCGGCGCCTCGCATTGTAGTTTTTGGTCGTGACGCGGTGATCGTGGGATTTTCGTGCTGGCTCATGACCCGCAACATATAGCGCGCCGCTTGCCCCCTCGCAACGGCAAAACCTCCCCCTCTGCCATAAACCGATGATCGGGACGTTTTCACCCCACCATCATTCGCTACGGCCCCGATGCCGGCACCACGACAGGTAAGTTGCAACGCTCGAGAACGGCTCCCAACACGCGCTGATAATGGAAACATTCGTGCATGATCTCACGTGCCGCCGCACATTGTGCCGCATAATCCCGTTGCACCACCTCCACTGCCGTCACCGCTTCCTCCAACGTGCGAAACGTCCACAACCCTCGCCCGCACGGCAACACCTCTGAAAACCCGGTATCCTGTGCGATCACTGGTTTTCCCGCCGCCAAATACGCCGCTGAGCGGTCGCTGAACCAACCGCTACGTGTTTTTACTTCGAGATTCACCGCCACGCTCCACTCGCCCCGCGAATCACCGATGTACCGCAAATAATCCGACATGGTTCGCGTCACCCCAATCGCCGGTTGCACCTTCCAACCGGCCGCGCGCAGCTCCTCCCACGGCACATCCTTCCCGGCAATCGCCAACTCAAAAATCGGCCCACACCAACGCGGCAACTCCATGAATCGTCGCAGCTCAACATCCTTTTGACCGTACGTTTCGCCCCGATACTCCACCGGCGCCCGCGAACGCCAACTCATCACAGTCGTAAAATC
>JANWVU010000232.1 GCA_025056465.1 Verrucomicrobiia bacterium
AAGAATGCGAGGCGGTTAGGAAAAAATGCGCTCATCATCGTGAACATGAGCGGCCGCGGCGACAAGGATGTGATGCAAGTGGCGGAGTTGTTGGGGCAGCCGGTTGCTTCGCGTCGGGCCGCTGGTAGGAAGGCAGGCCGGTAACCATGCGCAGCATGACCGGTTATGGGCACGGTGAGGCCTCTGCCAACGGCGTCAAGGTCACCGTGGAACTTAACTCGGTGAACCGCAAACAATCGGACATTTCGATTCTGTTGCCGAAAGAACTGGCCGAGCTGGAGCCCCGGATTCGCGATGAGATCAATGCGGTGTTGTCGCGCGGCAAAATCAATGTGGTGGTGACATGGCATCGCAGCGCGGGCGGAGTGTCAGAGCGGGTGCAACTTGATGAGGCGTTGGCGCGTGCATACGTGGGGGCCATTCGACGTTTGCAACGCCGGCTGGGTTTGAGCGGCGAGGTAACGGTGGAGACCATTTTGCGGGCGCCCGGCGTGTTGCAGTTGCGGGAAACGGATGTGGATGCCGGTCGGTTATGGCCGTTGGTGGAAACGGCGTTACGACGTGCGTTGGCCGGTGTGGTGCGGATGAGGGAACGTGAGGGCAAACATCTGGCGACGGATTTGGCGAAGCGGTTGCGTTGGATGGAACGCGAGGTGGCGGGAATTCGCAAGCTGGCGCCGCAGATGGTCCAGCGGTACCGGGAGCAGTTACAGGCTCGGATTGCGGCAGCCGGTGTGCCGGTTCCGCTGGATGACGAGCGACTGACGCGCGAGGTGGTGTTTTACGCCGATCGCTGTGACATCGCGGAGGAGTTGACGCGGCTGGAGAGTCATTTCGCGCAATTCCGCGAGGCCTTGCGGAGGAACGAGCCGGTAGGACGCACGTTGGATTTTCTGACCCAGGAGATGAATCGGGAAATCAACACGATCGGATCCAAGGCGAATGCGGCGGAGATTTCGCGTCGCGTCGTGCAAGTTAAGGCGGAGTTGGAGAAAATCCGCGAGCAGGTGCAAAACATCGAATGAGCGATCCCACACGCACCACGACCGGGATGATT
>JANWVU010000233.1 GCA_025056465.1 Verrucomicrobiia bacterium
AAGAATGCGAGGCGGTTAGGAAAAAATGCGCTCATCATCGTGAACATGAGCGGCCGCGGCGACAAGGATGTGATGCAGGTGGCGGAGCTGTTGGGGCACCCGGCGGGTTCACGTCGGGCTGCTGGTAGGAAGGCAGGCCGGTAACGATGCGCAGCATGACCGGTTACGGGCGCGGAGAGGCCGCCGCCAATGGCGTCAAGGTCACCGTGGAACTTAACTCGGTGAACCGCAAACAATCGGACATTTCGATTTTGTTGCCGAAAGAGTTGGCCGAGCTGGAGCCCCGGATTCGCGATGAGATCAATGCGGTGTTGTCGCGCGGCAAAATCAATGTGGTGGTGACGTGGCATCGGAGCAATGGCGCTGTGTCGGAGCGGGTGCAATTGGATGAGACACTGGCGCGTGCGTACGTGGCGGCCATCCGAAGGTTGCAACGCCGGTTGGGTTTGAGCGGCGAGGTAACGGTGGAGACCATTTTGCGGGCGCCCGGCGTGTTGCAGTTGCGGGAGACGGATGTGGATGCCGGTCGGTTGTGGCCGTTGGTCGAAACGGCGTTAAGACGTGCGTTGGCCGGCGTGGTGCGGATGCGGGAACGTGAGGGCAAACATCTGGCAACGGATTTGGCGAAGCGGTTGCGTTGGATGGAACGCGAGGTGGCGGAAATTCGCAAGCTGGCGCCGCAGATGGTCCAGCGCTACCGGGAGCAGTTACAGGCGCGGATTGCGGCGGCCGGTGTGCCGCTGCCATTGGATGACGAGCGACTGACGCGCGAGGTGGTGTTTTATGCGGACCGTTGCGATATTGCGGAAGAATTGACGCGGCTGGAGAGTCACTTTGCGCAGTTTCGCGATGCGTTGCAGCGGAACGAGCCGGTAGGACGCACGTTGGATTTTCTGACCCAGGAGATGAATCGGGAAATCAACACGATTGGGTCCAAGGCGAATGCGGCGGAGATTTCGCGTCGCGTTGTGCAGGTGAAAGCGGAGTTGGAGAAAATCCGCGAGCAGGTACAAAACATCGAATGAGCGATCCCACACGCACCACGACCGGGATGATT
>JANWVU010000234.1 GCA_025056465.1 Verrucomicrobiia bacterium
AAAAATTGTTCGTGAGGGCGATTTTGCCGGTAGGCGGGCTGACGTGTTGGCATGTGCAGGTAGCGGCTTATCCGCGCGAGGTCGGCCGACAACAGAAACGAACCGTGAAACAGGACATATCGGCGTTTTCGGCGCTGCGAGTTACCGGAGAATTTCCGTCCGTCGAGGGCGAGGTCGGTAAATCCCTCGACGGTCACCAACCCCGGTAGCCCTGCTCGCTGCAGCGCGTCGGCAATTGCGTCGCGCTGCCGGTTCATGATCCAGCGATTGGTTTCCGTGACGCTGTCGGATGGCGCCGGTAACACCAGCGCATAGTTAAGGCAACCGGGTAGTTGCACGACCGTGCCGCCGCCGCTGCACCGACGATAGACCGGTATGCCGTCGTGCCGGCAGGCGGGTTCATTGACTTCGGCCGTGATGCGGTTGGAGTAGCCGAGCACGACGAAACAATCCGTCGGCTCCCAGAAGCGCAGGATCCCGGGCGCGATGTCGCGTTCGCACAACTCGAGCAATTCCTCCTCGCACGCGAGGTTTTCGGCGGCCGTGCGGTAGGTGTAGTCCAACAACCGTAGCGGCTGCATGTCGGGAGTATAGCAGACCACGGCCCGCTCCCCGCGGCGGTGGGAAAAGCCGGTGGATTTTTTGGGGGTTGCGGTCTATAAGAGCCTACCATGTCGCAGGAATCGGTCTCGAAATCGGGTGAGTTGCAGCGATGGGTGGAATCGTTGGAGCACGTGTTGGGCACGGTGTTGCAGCGGGAGACCGCGCAAGCGGGCTTAATCATGAATCGGTTGGTGCAACGGCTGCGCGCTAACAACATCCCGGTGCCCGAGCCCGTCAACACGCCCTACATCAACACCATACCGGCTGAGCAGCAACCACCCTATCCTGGCAACCGCGAGCTCGAGCGACGGATCAAGAGTTACATCCGTTGGAATGCGATGGCGATGGTGGTCAAAGCCAACTCCACCACCAATGTTGGCGGCCACATTTCCACGTACGCGTCGCTGGCCAC
>JANWVU010000235.1 GCA_025056465.1 Verrucomicrobiia bacterium
GACCCACGAATCAGCGAAGGGATTGACCTTGAGCTGCTGTGGATTCAACACGGCAAAAAAATCATCGCGGCGGTGGTCGCAGTTGGTGTGGTGATGGTGGGGACCACGCTCTGGCGCCGGTATTCGGAGGAACAAGCGGCAACTGCTGCGGCGCGACTGGTCGCCGCTCGGGATGTAGGGGCGCTGGAGCAGATTTTGACGGATTATCCGCACCAGGAGGTCGCTGCGCAGGCGTTGCTGAAGTTGGCGGATCGGTTTTTCCATAGCGGGCAATTCGAGTTGGCAGCGCAACGGTACCGGCAATTTTTGGAGCAGTTTCCGTCGCATCCTTTGGTCGGGGCGGCGCGATTGGGTTTGGCGGCTGTGGCGGAAGCCCAAGGTAACTTTGAGTCCGCTCTGCAACAGTACCAGCAACTGCGCGGAGGGGATAGTAAAGGTTTTGTGACCCTGCCGGCGATTTTGGGCATGGCGCGATGCTTGGAGGGTTTGGGTCGGACGGAGGAAGCGCGCCAGCGGTATGAGGAGGCGGTTGCAGTTGGGCAAGGGAGCCCGGCGCAGATGGCAGCTTACGTGCGTTGGCTAGTGCTGAGTCGGCAGGCGCCGCCCTCTGCGCCGCCGAGCACGGACCAAGCCGGACGGTCTCAAAAAATTCCTGTCACCGACACGGAAGCGGATCGCGACGCGATGCGTTAGGCGTCAAGATATTTGTAGGATAAAATTTTCCCAAGGTTGCTTGACTTGGTTTTCCCCGAAAAGGTATAAAGGCGAGTGTTGAGGCGTTGGAAACGCCAAGGGGGTTGTAAACACTAGCTGGTTTTGAAGCGTCGTGGTGTTGTAACGACGATTAGCAGAAAATTTTTGGGGCGCGTGGGCACCCCAGAAAGATGTAACAGCAACAAACCAACAGGAGGAGACATGAACAAAGCATGGCAAGTGATTGGACTGGCTGGCCTCGTTGGGTTGGCCGTCAATGCATATGCCGATGTGCAAAATATCCG
>JANWVU010000236.1 GCA_025056465.1 Verrucomicrobiia bacterium
GACCCACGAATCAGCGAAGGGATTGACCTTGAGCTGCTGTGGATTCAACACGGCAAAAAAATCATCGCGGCGGTGGTGGCAGTTGGTGTGGTGATGGTGGGGACCACGCTCTGGCGTAGGTATTCGGCGGAACAAGCGGCAACGGCCGCGGCGCGACTGGTCGCCGCTCGGGATGTGGGGGCGCTGGAGCAGATTTTGGTTGATTATCCGCATCATGAAGTCGCTGCGCAGGCATTGCTGAAGTTGGCGGACCGGTTTTTTCATAACGGGCAACTTGAGTTGGCAGCGCAACGGTACCAACAATTTTTGGAGCAGTTTCCGTCCCATCCACTGGTCCCGGCAGCGCGATTGGGTTTGGCGGCTGTGGCGGAAGCCCAAGGTAACTTTGAGTCCGCGCTGCAGCAGTACCAGCAACTGCGTGCAGGGGATGCCAAAGGATTTGTGACCTTGCCGGCAATTTTGGGTGCGGCGAGGTGTTTGGAGGCGTTAGGTCGCCCAGCGGAAGCGCGCCAGCGGTATGAGGAGGCGGTTGCAGTTGGGCAAGGTAGCCCGGCGCAGATGGCAGCTTACGTGCGTTGGTTGGTGCTGAGTCGGCAGGTGCCGCCATCCACGCCACCGAGTGCAAGCCAACCGGGACAGCCTCTGGAAGTTCCTGACATCGATGCGGGAGCGGTAGGCGACGCGATGCGGTAGGCGTCAAGATATTTGTGGGTTAAATTTTTTTTGAGGAAGCTTGACTTGGTTTTCCCCGAAAAGGTATAAAGCCGAGCGTTGAGGCGTTGGAAACGCCAAGGGGGTTGTAAACGTTAGCTGATAGCCAAGCGTCGTGGTGTTGTAACGACGATTTGAAGAACGGTTTTGGGGCGCGTGGGCACCCCAGAAAGATGTAACAGCAACAAACCAACAGGAGGAGACATGAAGAAAGCATGGCAAGTGATTGGACTGGCTGGCCTCGTTGGGTTGGCCGTCAATGCATATGCCGACGTGCAAAATATCCG
>JANWVU010000237.1 GCA_025056465.1 Verrucomicrobiia bacterium
GCACACAGCGGGCAGCGCTGGAACAGCGGGCGGCTGATTGGGGAGTCGCGCCGGTCACGCGCTTTACCGGCTATCTCAGCAACGACCTGCCCGGCCTGTATCGTCTGGCCTCTGTGTTCATCACGGCCTCCGAAGTTGAGATTCAAAGCTCGGTGGCGCTGGAAGCGGCGGCCTCGGGCGTGCCGGTCGTCGCAGTGCAGGCCGGCTCCATGGCGGAGTATGTGATTGACGGCCGCACCGGCTACCTCGCGCCGCCGCGCGACGTGCGTGCTCTCGCCGAACGTCTCATCTATCTGCTGCAACAGCCGGAACACGCCCGTAAGTTGGGCGCAGCCGGCCGTGCTCTGGCGGAACAGCACGCGCCGGCGCTCACGCTGGATGCACATGAGCAGCTGTATCGCGAGCTGCTCGAAGCCCGTTTGGTATAATGCCTCAGCGTGTCCGGGTGGGTCCGGCGCGGCAGAGACCTTCGAACCCCGCCAGGGCCGGAAGGCAGCAACGGTAAGGAGCCACCTCTGGGTGCCGCCGGGGAGCCTGCCCGGATGCGCTCTTCTGTATGGCGCTTCAACCGCAGGCCGGTCAACAGATAAGCAAGTGGGCAGGTGGGATGACTTGGCGCCTCGTCGTGAGCGCGATTGTCCTGATCTCAACCGGATGCTCCGCCCCCGCCCCGCCCCTTCCTCTCGTCCGCGTGGATGCGGATGGCCGAACCGTCGAACTTCGCACGGCCTCCAACGACCTGAACACCATTCTAGGTGAAGCCGCAGTGACGCTGAACCCGGGCGATGAGCTTTGGGTGGACGGCGCCCCCATCGCGCCCGGCTCCAGGCTGGAGTCCGTGCCGGCGCGCCTCTCCGTGCGGCGCGCGCTCACCGTCTCCATCGTCGAGGGCGGCGTTCGCCGAACGTTCACCACCGCAGCGCGCACCGTAGGCGAAGCGCTCTGGCAGGCCGGCTTCCGCCTCAACCGCGCCGACTCCGTTCAACCTCCCC
>JANWVU010000238.1 GCA_025056465.1 Verrucomicrobiia bacterium
GGGCGGATTTTTTCCAGCGCGCCTTGCCCTGGTCACAGTTGATTTTGGAGCGCGGTTGGTTTCAACCGGATTTGAATCTGCAACTGCGTCATCGCGTGAGCGTCGCGTTGGTGTGGCTGCTGCCGGTCGCGCTCGTGGTCACGACGCTGTCGCCATGGTCATGGCTCGGCGTGTCCGTGACCGTGTCGTCGCTGGTTTTGCTGAATGGAGAGGTGTACACGTTTTTCTCGCGGAAACGCGGAATGGGGTTCATGCTGCGGGCGATGGTTTGTCACTGGCTGTATTACGGTTACTGCGGTCTGGCCTACGCTTGGAAATGGCTTGAGTTCCACCGGCGTCGTTTTCATGCTGCCCGCTCATGAAACGGCAAGACGGTCGCACCGCCAGCGCTTTGCGCCCGGTACGCATTGTGCCAAACTTTGTCGAGACGGCCACCGGCTCGGCCCTCATCGAGATGGGACGCACCCGTGTCATTTGTGCGGCGTCGGTGGAGGAAACCGTGCCGCGTTGGATGAAGGAGCAAAAGGTCAGCGGTGGTTGGGTCACAGCAGAGTACTCAATGTTGCCGTATTGCACCGCTCCACGGAAAGCGCGCGAACTGAGCCGTGGTTACCCCGAAGGTCGCACGCAGGAAATTCAACGACTCATCGGGCGCGCCATGCGGGCGGTGGTGGATCTAGAGAAACTCGGCGCACGCACGCTCTGGGTGGATTGCGACGTGTTGCAGGCTGACGGCGGGACACGAACCGCCGCCATTACTGGTGGCTATGTGGCGCTGGCTCTGGCGGTACGCAAACTCCAACGCGATGGATTGTTGGCGGAGTCACCACTGAAAACTTCGGTAGCGGCGGTCAGTGTGGGAGTGGACGCAGGCCGGGTGCTGCTGGATTTGTGTTACGAGGAAGACGCGCGAGCGGAGGTGGACATGAACGTCGTGATGACCGGCGATGGGCGGTTGGTTGAGGTGCAAGCGAGCGGTGAGGAAGCCAC
>JANWVU010000239.1 GCA_025056465.1 Verrucomicrobiia bacterium
GGGCACCCGAGCCGATCAAGATCAACGATGCTGGCCTGGAAAGTCGCCGGCCCCAGTCCTCCAACCATTCAACGACCTGCTGGGGATATCTTAGTTCACGCCGCGGCATGACTTGGTAGCACGCTCGCGAGGTTGTTTTCGGCAACCCGAAAAGATGTGCAATTCATTCAAACATGAACGACGGCAGAAGATAGAGTTTGCCGGGCTCGAGCCGAATGGGTTGGGGAACGAATTCGATTTGGAAACGGGACGGGGATGGGCGCGCTTGGAAGCGAAGCAATTCGGTCAACGAGAAAGGCACGCGGTAACGGACCAATTTGGCTTTCTCAACACCAGCCAATTCCTTGGCACGTTGCACGGCATCGTCAAAATATCCCAGCTCATCAATGAATCCGGCATCCAACGCCTGTTTGCCCGACAAAATGCGACCATCCGCCAAACCGTTACGCAACTGCTCGATGTCCAACTCCCGTTCCCGTGCCACAATTGCCACAAACTTATCGTACACCTCCATGATCAACCCTTGGACAAGCGCTTTTTCGTCGTCGGTCGGTTGGCGTGTCGGATTCAGCAGGTCTTTGTACTGGCCCGATTTGAAGGTGTGGGCCTGAATCCCGACCTTGTCCATCAACCCACGCAACGTCAGCGTTTGCAAAATAACTCCGATGCTACCAGTGATCGTCAAATCCGACGCCATGATGTGTTGTGCACCCACGGCCGCGTAATAGCCGCCGGAAGCGGCCACCGATTCCAAGTAGGCAACCACCGGCTTAACCTCGCGCGCCTCCGCCAGCGACCGGTAAATTGCGTCCGAGGCCACCACTTCGCCACCGGGCGAATTGACACGCACCAGAATCGCTTTGACCCGAGAGTCGTCCAACGCGTGTTCCAGTTGGGTGCGTACCCAGCCGACCAAGCCCTCTTCATCAGGGAAATGCTCAGCGTTGGAGGTGATCACCCCGTATAGGTAAAGCACCGCGATTTTGTTCC
>JANWVU010000023.1 GCA_025056465.1 Verrucomicrobiia bacterium
GCTCGGCCATGTCCGTTTCCTTGTACACGGTGGTGTTGGTGGCGACCTGGTAACCGAGCATCTTGGCCATTTTAATCGCCTCGATGCATTCGCGGAACACGCCCTCGCGCTCGACGATGAGGTCGTGGACATATTCCAACCCGTCGAGGTGTACGTTCCAATACATCCACTTCGAGGGAGCGATGCTAGGCCGACCATCGTTTTTGCCTTTGCGAATTTCGGTCGCTTCCTTCTCGGTGATCAGCTTGGCAGCAAGCAAGGCGGTTAGTTTCGGTTCCCATTTTGGAGAGTAGTTGCGGGCGAGGTACTCGCGCATTTTTTTGCGCATGAACATCCCGTTGGTGCAGATATAGACGATGCGGCCTTGTTTGAGCAGACCGGCCACCAGCTCCTCGAGTTTGGGGTAGATGGTCGGTTCGCCGCCGCAGATCGAAACCATCGGGGCATCACACTCGGCCGCTGCCGCCAGACAATCTTCCAGGCTCATCATGTCTTTGAGTGAGGTGGAGTATTCGCGGATGCGACCGCACCCGGTGCAGGTCAGGTTGCAAGTGTGCAAGGGTTCGAGCTGAAGCACCAACGCGAACTTTTCGCGGCGACGGATCAATTGGTTCACGATGATGTGCCGCGCGATTTTCAGCGAAAGAGCCAGAGGGAATCTCATGGTAGGGTCCTTTGATCAGGTGCAAAAATTACAGGTGGTCACCGAGCTGGGCGAGGGCGCGGATGCGCGCGACCCGCCGGTACAATCCGGGCTGCTTGTAAAACTGTTCGAGCGCACGGGATTTTTGCGTTTCGCGGGGCACCGGTGGGAGCGGGTGTCCGCAGCGGCGCGTGTACATGCCCAGCGCCATCAACGGGAAGTAATGCCGGTAGTAGTGGTAGCGGAGGTAAAAGACCTTGGGGAAACCGGTGCCAGTGTACCACTCTTCACGCCATGTGCCGTCGGGTAGTTGGTTCGTCAGTAGGTAGGCAATCCCGCGCCGCACTTCACGCGAATGCACCTCGCCGGCTGACATCAGACCCATCAGCGCCCACGCGGTCTGCGACGGTGTGCTGGGACCGATGCCTTTATAGGTTGGGTCGTCATAGCTGCGCACCGATTCACCCCAGCCGCCATCAGCGTTTTGCACTCCTTTCAACCACGCGACGGCGCGGCGGATGTACGGTTGTTCCATGTCTTCGCCGATGCACTGCAACCCGCGCAGCACCTGCCACGTGCCGTAAATGTAGTTGGTGCCCCACCGGCCGAACCAGGAGCCATCGGGGCATTGTTCGCGGCGCAGGAACGCGATGGCGCGTTGCACGCACCGATCGTCCCGCGTGAATCCAAAATGGCTCAAACACTCCAGCACGCGCGCGGTGATATCGGCGGTTGCCGGATCAATCATCGCATTGTGGTCGGCGAAGGGTACCTGGGTGAAAAGCCACTTGTCGTTGTTGCGGTCGAACGCCGCCCAGCCGCCGTTGGAGCATTGCATGCCGAGCACCCATCGCAACCCGCGCCGAATGGCCGCGGCTTTCTCGCGGTCGAACGGTGTTTGTAACCGATTCAACGCCATCAACACCATGATGGTGTCGTCCACGTCGGGATACAGTTCGTTGTGATACTCGAAAAACCATGCACCGACGGGCTTGTTCGGCTCGGTGTATCGGTGGCTTTCGGAATGTTTCACGCACCAGTCGCCGGGCCGGCACACCTCTTTGTCCAGCAACCAGCGCGCGGCTTGAACCAGCGCCGGCTGGTCAGCCGGTAGGCCCGCCTCGTGCAGCGCATTGACACTGATGGCGGTGTCCCAGACGGGCGAAACGCAGGGTTGCAACCGCAACGTGTCCCCCTCCTCGATCTCCAACGCCTCCATCTCGCGGATGCCGTGCGCAACGAGATAGCTGTCGTTGCTGTACCCGAGCACGCGCAACGACATCACGTAATTGGCCATCGCCGGGAAAATCGCGCCCAATCCACCGGGCAGCCGGCCATGTTCGATGATCCAACGCTCGCACCGACGCAGTGCCAGGCTGCGGAACGGCTTGATCGGGTAGCGCTCAAAAAATTTCAGGTACACGTCCACCGCGAGGAAGAAGTTGCGCCACGTGAATGTGCGTTTGTCGCAAGGCAAGCGGATGTCATGGTCCGCCCATAATTCCTCAATGTTCCATTGCGGTGGCAACGGACGTACCGGCCTGTGCGCGCGGATGACCGCCAAAGGCACTAGCATCGCGCGCGACCAGGATGACATGTTGTAGATGCTGAAGCTGAACCACCGGGGCATGAGGATCAGTTCTGGTGGGATGGCCGGGCAACCCTCCCACGGGTACAACCCAATCATCGCGAGATAAATCTTGGTAAACGTGTTGCACTTGGTGACCCCACCGGCCGCCAGAATCGCCTGCCGACTGCGCGCCATGTGCGGCGCATCCAACGGGTCACCGGCCATCTTCAGCACCAAATACGCTTTGACCGATGCGCTCAACTCCATCGGCCCACCGGGATAAATCGCCCAACCGCCTTGCGGCAGGACTTTCGAGCGGATGTAATTGGCCGCCTTACGCAGTTTCTCCTCGTTGAGCCGCCCGATGAAGTGCAGGTAGATGATGTACTCCGACTCCAAAATGGTATCGCCCTCCAACTCCGCACACCAATGCCCATCCGCATGCTGTCGTTCCAACAACCACCGTTCCGCCATGCGAATGGCGCGTTGGACAGGCCGCAAATCGTGCACTTCATCCTTGATTTGTTGCATCATGAGTTCCGTCTGCCTCCTGCGAATTGGCGGGATTATAGGTTTCGCTACCACCCTGTAAAGCCCAGAACTCCGCCAGTTCCTTTCGCAAATCCTTTGAAATGAGCACCTCGCCATTCTTCGACCAATCCGCGGGCATCAATGCTGAATATTGCCGTTGCAAAAACCGACCGCATATCAACACCGCCACCCCGCGATCCCGCTCGCTCCGAATCAACCGACCCACCGACTGCACCACTCGTGCCATACCGGGGTAAAGGTACGCATACTCGAAACCGCGGCCATATCGGCGTTCAAAATATCCGCGCATTAACTCCCGCTCCCAACCCACCTGTGGCAATGCAGGACTTACCACGATCACCCCGGCCAACACCTCGCCCGCATAATCCACCCCTTCCGCCAACGCCCCGCCCTGCACCGCCAACACCAACTTCGGCTCATCCGTCCGCCGCAACGCCGCCACCAACTGCTCCCGTTCCTCCGCGCTCATATCCCCGCGCTGGCACAACGCGCCCGGCAAAAACGGCGCCACACCGTTGAGAAATTCATAACTCGGGAACAACGCCAAATAATTCCCGGCCCGCGCCTTCGTCACCGTCCGAATGATCTCCGCAATCCGTTCATAGCTACCGGCCCGCCGCGCATATGTCGTCCATACCGACCCCACCACCAAAATCCGTCGTCGCTCCGACGGGAATGGCGACGCCAACCGCACCATATCCGTGCGGCTCTCCTCCAACCCCAACATCTGCCGATAAAACTCCACCGGCTCCAACGTTGCCGACATCGCCACCACACTGCGAAACCCCGCCATTCGCTCGGCCAACATCCGCGACGCATCCATGCACACCACGTGCAATCCGCCATCCGGACCGCCCTCATACACGTACGCGAACTCCTCGCCCTCCCACGCCAACACCGCTGCCATCTGTGTCAACGTCCCAAAAAACGCCTCGACCGAATCGTCCTCCACCGCCTGTCCGCGCGCGATCTTCTCCAGCGCATACCGCACCGCCAACCGATTCACCACCGGCCGCAACCCCTCAAAAAATCCGCGTGGCGACTCCACCAGCCGGTACCGCTGCGCCCATCGCGCCCCACCGGCTGCCCGACGCGACATCGCATCGCGCCACCGTCGCTCCCAATCCGACCACAACGTCTCCTCCTCCCCGAAATCGTCTTCCCACTTCTCTGGTACCTGCGAATACTCATCCCCGCCGTCCCGCTCCAACCGCTCAAAAAACTCGTGCACCTCCTCCACCAACCGCCGAATCTCCCGCGCCAGCGACCGCTCCACACTTCCCAACGCGCTCACCGCCTCGCGCAACTGTGCTCGCGTCAATCGCGGCGAATAATACGCCCGTGCCCGCTCCACCAGGTTGTGCGCTTCATCCACAATCAACACGCTGTCGGAGTAATCCGCGTCCAAGAAAAACTGTCGCAGATACACCTGCGGATCGAACACGTAGTTGTAGTCGCACACCACGCAATCCGCCTGCTCCGCCAACACCATCCCCAAATCAAACGGACACACCCCCGCCACCCTACCGGCCGCTACCAAATCCTCCGTCGCCACCACCCCACCGGCTTCCAACTGCCGCACCACACCGGTGCGCTCCAACTTCGCCGCCATCATCTGCAAATACGGACAAAACTCCTCCCGACACGCGTACACCGTGTTGATGCACATCGTCTCCCGCGCGCGCCAAGACACCGCGCGGACCCCCGGCATCCGTCGCACCGTCTCCAACGCCTGCTCGTGCTGCGTATTTTTCGCCGTCACGAAAAACACACGCCCACCGGCCTTCATGGCCCAGCGCAACGCCGGATACAACGCCCCAGCGGTTTTCCCCACGCCCGACGGCGCCAACACCATCACATGCCGACCGGCCTCCACCGCCCTCGCCACCGCCGCCACCATCTGGTCCTGATGCGGTCGCATCTGCGGATACGGAAACGCCAATCCCGCCGCGGTTGTCTCTCGCTCCCTTTGGCGCTTGCGCTCGAACTCCGCCTGCCGGATCAACAGCCGCACCCGGTCGGCAATCAACCCTGCCACATCATCGAACGGGCCGGTCAGCTCCAGCTCGCGCCGCGCCCCGTCCACCAGATTCACCAGCACCAACCGGCCGCGTACCCCACCGGCTGCCGGCAGCGACACACCCGCCGACCGGCTCACCAAAAAGCAATACAGCCGCAGTTGCTCCACATAATGCGGATATGTCTCCAAACCCAAACCCGGCAGCGACTCCGGTCGCTGCACCACCGACTTGATTTCCTCCACCACCACCGGGTCGCCGTCCGCTCCGACCAACACCCCATCAATCCGTCCCTGCACCGTCACCGCAAAACCGTCCACCTCCGTCGCATACCGCACGGTGACTTCCCGAGCATACCGGCCCGATTCCCCCGCCCGCGCCCGCTGATGCGTCACGTGCGCTTCACGTCCCAACTCCATCCGCGCCCACACACTCAACCCACCGACGCGGCCCACCGCGCCAACCGGCTCGGAAACCAAATCGCTCACACCCAACGTCACCCGCCGGCTCTCCAAATCCACTTTGACAGCCATCGCAACGCGAGCATACAGTCCGCACACCAAAACACAAATGCGCCGCACCCTCCTACCGGTTTGCCTCTCGCTTTTACTTGCCCCACCGGTCACCCACTCCGACACCGACCGGCTGCCGGGCTTTGAAGATTTCCGCCGCATCGACCGCATGCGACGACTTACCGGCCAACTTCACACTGCCGAGCTGCTGGCCGTCACCCAAATCGATGCCCAGCGACTGATGACCACTGCGCGCCGCGTGCCGGATGATTGGCAAGCGCTCTGGGGCGCCGCAGAACTCCTTGTCGAATGGCCCAACAAACAAATCTTCTTTGAAGCGGCCCTCGCCGCCAGCCGCACCAACCAGAGCGTCGCCATGCGCTACGCGCTGTTTGCTGCCGCTAACCGCGACATCGAAACCGCGCGCCAGTGGCTCACCTTCGTCCGCCAGCGCGAATCCGACAACATCGTCCCGTGGCTCATCGAGCTGTGGTTACTGACTCGCGCCACGCCCGGCCAATCTCCACCCGACGACCAACTCGCCAAACTCCAACCGGCGCTCTGGACCACCATCTTCCGCGACCAAGCGCAAGCAGCCGCCCGCGCACGCGTGCGGTTGCTCGAGCTCACCGGGTACTCGCCCTACGCCGCGCGCCGACTCGGGTTCATGCCCGAAACGCCCGCCGTCCAATTCGCTCGCGACCTCTCGCTGAACGTCCCCAAACATCCTGCCGCGCGCAATGTCCTGGAAAAAACCGCCCGCGCCCTGCAATCCGGCGCGCCGTATCTCCTCTACGAATTCGTCGGCCAAACCCTCGAAGTCGCGCTGGCCACCGACGCCACCACTGCTGCGGAAACACGGTTCCGCGCCGCGGAACTCGACAACCGCCGGGACGAACTCAAACAACTTCTGGCCACCGTCGAACAAACCGTCCTCGATATTGCCACCGAAGCGGAAATGGTCCGGTACTTCGACCACGTTCTGACCTTCGGCGAAGAAAACGCCCTGCGCCGGATTCTGAGCGAACTTCGGTCCCGGTAGCCTTTAGCTCCTCGGGGAGGTCTCCGCTCACGCGCGCCCCGGTGGGCGAGGAAATGGGGCGGGGCTTTTCACAGCGGTTTGAGTTGGCTACGATGTGCGATGGTGACGACATGACAGCGAGCAATCTCATCACGGTACCGGTTTCGGTCAGTGATCCGGTCAATGCGCGGATTTTGGCGGTGTCAGAGGACCAATTGCAGGGGTTTCAGCGAGACCCGTTGGGGGAGATTGCGCGGCGATCGGGTGTGGCGTTGCCGGTGGTGATCGAGCGGATTCGCGCGATGTTGGAAGCCGGTACGATTCGGCGGGTACGACAAACGTTGTTGGCGACCAACCTCGCGCAGGGCGCGTTGGTGGCGTGGCAGGTGTCCGAGGAGAAGTTGCATGCGGCGTTCGACTGGATGTTTCAAAACGATCCGTTCAGCGGTCATGTGGTGATTCGCACCACCGATGCCGGGCCGACGAAGTACCGGCTTTGGACGACGTTGAAAGTGCCGCAGGGATTTTCGATGCAGCGGCATTGTGAGTTTCTGTGTCGGCAAACGGGCGCGACGAAATTTGTTCTGCTACCGGCCAAAAAGTTGTTCGTGTTGGGCGTGGGACATGTGCGGCGGCGCGGGTTGGAGCCGGGCAGTCGGGCGGAAGTGCCGGCAGAGCCGGTGGACGTCAGCGAGGTGACGTTGACCGATACGGAGTGGCGCGTGCTGGAGGCGTTGAAACGAGAGTTTCGCGCGGAGGAGATTGTGCCGAACATCTGGGAAGCGCGCGCGCAGGAGTCCGGGGTGGACTTGGAGGAGTTCTACCGGTTTGCGGACTCGTTTGAGGCGCGCGGGATCATCGGACGGTTTTCGACGTTTTTGGAGCATGTGAAACCGTTGGCCACCGGGGAGCAAGTGACGCGATACAATGCGCTGTTTCACTGGGCGGTCCCACCGGGACGGGAGATTGAGGCGGGTTGTGAAGTGGGGCGGCATCATGTGATGACGCATGCCTACTGGCGGGAGGCGGGGCCGGAGTTTCATAACGTCAACATCATGGGCGTGGCGCATGGGACGGATAAGAAGTGGTTGCTGGCGCATAAGGAGGCGATTGACCGGCATTTGGAGCAGGCGGGCATACCGGTGTTGTACACGAACGTGTTCTGGGGTGGACGAAGCGAGATCAAACCGAGCGAGATTTCACCCCTGGCCTACCGGGCGTGGGCGACAAAGGTGGGATTGGAGTTGGAGGCGTGAAGATTGCGTTATTTGAGATCCGCCACGAAGAAGCGCGCTTTTTTCAGGAGCGGCTGCGGGGGCATGAGCTGTTGGAGTTTGCCGAGCCGCTGGACGACCGGCATCTGAGCTCGCTGGCGAACGTGGAGGTGTTGTCGCCATTTATTTATTCGAAGCTGACGGCAGAACGGCTGGCACAACTACCGGCATTGCGGTTGGTGGCCACGCGCTCGACCGGGTTCGATCATATTGATGTGGCGGAGTGCGCGCGGCGCGGGGTGACGGTGTGCAACGTGCCGCACTATGGGGAGAACACGGTAGCGGAGCACACGTTTGCGTTGATTTTGGCGTTGTCGCGCAAGGTGCACGAGGCGTTTGTGCGGGTGCGGGCCGGTAACTTTTCGCTCGATGGATTGCGCGGGTTTGATTTGAAGGACAAGACCATCGGGGTGGTGGGTGCTGGTCGGATTGGGCTGCACGTGATCCGAATCGCGCGCGGGTTCGGGATGCGTGTGCTCGCGTACGATGTGCGCCGCGACTCGTTTTTGGCGGAAGTGCTGGGGTTTGAGTATGTGGACTTACCAGTGTTGTTGGCCCAGGCGGACATCATCACGCTGCATGCGCCGTACAACCGCGCGACGCATCACCTGATTAATCGCGAGAATATCCGGCAGGTGAAACGCGGTGCGATTTTGATCAATACATCGCGCGGCGGGCTGGTGGACACGAGGGCGTTGCTGGAGGCTTTGGATGAAGGGTTGCTGGCGGGGGCGGGGCTGGATGTTTTGGAGGGCGAGGAGACGATTTTGGAGGAAAGCGCGTTGTTGCGGGACAAGACCAATCCCGAGTTGTTGCGGCAGGCGATCCAGAATCATTTGATTTTGAAAAAGCCGAATGTGGTGTTCACACCGCACAACGCGTTCAACAGTCAGGAGGCGTTGCAGCGGATTTTGGAAACAACCGCGCAGAACATTTTGGAGTTTGGAGCCGGTAGGCCGCAGAACGTTGTCGCGGCATCGGGCCGATAAACAGGCTTCCTCTCCGCCTAGGTCAGAGCGTCAGAGTGCGTCTTTCAAAGTAGTTTTTCGGGTCTGCGATGGATTAGCTCAGCCGGTAGGCCGCGTGAGCACTTCAGGGCGGAGGGTGGCGACGTAAGGGAGGTTGCGATACCGCTCCCGGTAGTCGAGACCGTAGCCGACAACAAAGCGGTTGGGGATTTTGAAGGCGACGAAGTCGGGTTTGAGGTTGTGGACGTGCGGGATGTCTTTCTCCAGGAACACGCAGGTTTTAAGCGATCGCGGCTCGAGTTGCCGGATGAGTGTGAGGATACGGTGCAAAGTGTGGCCGGTGTCGAGGATGTCGTCCACGACGAGGACATCGCGGTTGCGGATGTCGAGTTGCAGGGCTTTGGTGAGTGTGAATTCACCGGTGGGGTGCGTGTTGCCGTGGTAACTGGAGACGCCGATGTTGTCGAGGCGCAGAGGCACGGAGAGGCGACGGAGCAGATCGGCGACAAACATAACGCTGCCGGTGAGGACCCCAACGAGGGTTAGGTCGGCACCGCGATAGTGATGGTTGAGTTCGTTGGCCAGTTCGTCGAGTCGGTTTTGGATTTGGGATTCGGTGATGAGGATTTCGGCGGCGTCGGGGTGCATGACCGGCAGTGTAGCGGAAGCGGCGAGTGATGACAGTGCCAAAGCAGTCGGGACGCCGGTCGGTTGCGTTGGCGATATTCAATGGGTTTCATGCCGTGACGGCGATGGAACATCCGATGAGCCGCTGTAACGCAGGGGCGAGAGCCCGGCTACGCGGTCCCGCGCGCGGACGCGAATTGCGAACCATCGGATGCTTCGGCTTCGGTGACCGGGGCGCGGGATTCGGGCTTGTCATCGGAGAGCGTGGAATTTAGTTTTGTCGTTTAATGAAAACGGCAACCGTTGCTCGACCCAAACCCGTGGCGGTGTGGGAGCGTCTCAACCCGCCGCCTGAAGCACGTCGCATTTTTCAGGCGGCGCCGCGTGTGACCGTGATCAACTCGGCGACGGAGCTTGTGGAGCTCGCGTGCGGAGGTCCAGGCAGTGACCGGTTTGAGGTGGCCTACGATGTACCGGGGCGCGGGCGTGTACTGGAAGCGGTGGTGGTGCGCGTGCGCAACGGTGTTTCCGCCAACTACGTCGAGCCGTACATGCGTCGCCGCGACCCCGATTGCATGGTGATTGCCGATGACCAGCCAACAGAGAAACCCACCTTCCGTCAGCGGTTTGGGACGGACTTCGAGCCGGTGCGTGCACAAACGTTTGAATGGCTCGCGCAACAGGAATTGGCCACGTTCGGGTTCATCGCCGGGCAGTTGCGAATGGGGCTGGACGCCATGGTTGTGGCACCGGCCAACGCCGGATTTTTCGCGCTGGGATTGGCGATGTTGCAGGGCATCGTACCGGTGGACGAATTGCCGCCCCATTTTGAACCGCGTCTGATTATTTACGTGGCGCCTCCCTTTCGGCACACCCACTTCCACGGCAAACAAGTGGTCGTGCACAACCGGCGCCCCGAACTGCACGAGATGTTTTCCTACAACCTCTATCCGGGCCCCAGCGCCAAAAAAGGGGTGTATGGCAGTTTGATTTTGTGGGGCGAGCGCGAGGGTTGGATCACGGCGCATTGCTCGACGGTGAAAGTGGTCACGCCGTACGACAACGAAATCGTCATCATGCACGAGGGCGCGAGCGGAGGCGGGAAAAGCGAGATGCTCGAACAGGCGCATCGGGAACCGGATGGCCGATTGCTATTAGGGCGCAACCTTGTGACCGGCGAAACCCGGTATCTTGAAATCCCGCGTGGCTGCCAGTTGCACCCGGTAACCGATGACATGGCGCTGTGCCACCCCTCGTTGCAGAACAACGGCAGCAAAAAACTCGTGCTGATGGATGCGGAGTCCGCATGGTTCGTCCGCGTCAATCACATCCGCCACTACGCCACCGATCCGCATTTGGAACGTCTCACGGCACAGCCGCCACGCCCGTTGCTTTTTCTCAACATTGACGCCGTGCCGAACGGTCGCGCGTTGCTCTGGGAACACATCGAAGACGCGCCCGGCAAGCCGTGCCCGAACCCGCGAGTTATTTTGCCCCGTTCCATCATTCCCAACATCGTCAACGAACCGGTCACGGTGGATATTCGCAGCCTCGGCGTGCGCACACCGCCTTGCACGAAAGAGCGGCCCACGTACGGCATCCTGGGGCTCTTTCATCTGTTGCCACCGGCACTGGCGTGGTTGTGGCGACTCGTTGCGCCGCGAGGGCATTCCAATCCCAGCATCGTGGAATCCGAGGCCATGAGCAGCGAAGGGGTTGGTTCCTACTGGCCGTTTGCCACCGGCCGACAGGTCGAACAGGCGAACTTGCTCCTGCAACAGATTCAGGCCACGCCGCAGGTGCGATACATTTTGTGTCCGAACCAACACATCGGCGCGTGGGAAGTCGGATTCATGCCGCAATGGATCGCGCGCGAATACCTCGCGCGGCGCGGCCATGCACGGTTTCGGTCTGACCAGGTCACCCCGGCGCGGTGTCCCTTGCTAGGTTACGCGATGCATCAGCTCACCATTGAGGGGCGCAATCTCCCGCGCTGGTTCCTCCAGGTCAACACCCAACCGGAAGTCGGCGACGAAGCCTACGATGCCGGAGCGCGCATCCTGCACCAATTTTTCGTGCGGTGTCTCGAACCGTACCGCAACCTGCCAGACCTGATGCCGTTGGGTCGGCAAATTGTGGAGTGCTTTTTCGCGGGCGGAACAGTCGAAGATTACGAAAAATTGCTCTAGCGTCATCCTTTGCGCCGCCCCTCGTCCAGCCGGTAGCCCAAGCTCCCGAACAAGTTTGCATGGGGCAGCGCTCCGCGCGGGGCGGAGTGCCTCACGCGCTGGCGGGCCGAGGATCAATACCGGGGGCGGGAACCACCGTCGTATCGACGACTGAGGCCGTGGGTTGCGTTTGAGCCGGTGGCTGCGTGGGTGGCGCGGCACGCGGCGGCGGGGACGACAGCTTGCCCGTTTCGATGATTTCCATGATTTGCGCCCCGTCGAGCGTTTCGTGCTCAAGCAACGCCTCGGCTAAAGCGATTAGTTTGTCTTTGTTTTGTAGGATGATTTCGCGCGCACGGTTATAACACATCTCGATAATTCGGCGAACTTCCTCGTCAATCTCGCGCGCCGTTTGCTCGCTGATTTCCCGACCCTTGAACAAGTCGCGTCCCAAAAACATGTGCTCCTCATGGGAGCTAACGTTGACCATGCCGATTTTTTCGCTCATGCCCCATTCGGTGACCATCTTGCGCGCGATGTGCGTGGCCTGCCGGATGTCGCCGGCCGCTCCGCTGGTGTAATCACCAAAAATCACCTCTTCCGCGATGCGACCGCCCATAATGCCGGTAATCTGGTCGAGCAAGTGATTGCGGCTCTCGCTGTAGCGGTCTTTTTCCGGTAGCGAAAACGTCGCGCCGAGGAACATCCCGCGCGGAATGATGGTGACCTTGTGCAGTGGCTCGGTGTGTTGGCATTTGGCCATGACAAGCGCGTGACCGGCTTCGTGGTATGCGGTGATTTTTTTGTCCTGTTCGTCGAGCGCCCGGCTGCGACGTTCGCGACCCCATCGGACCTTGTCGCGCGCTTCTTCCAGTTCCTCCATACCGACGGCTTTTTTGTCGCGACGCGCGGCGAGCAGCGCGGCTTCGTTGATGAGATTGGCGAGGTCGGCTCCGGAGAATCCCGGTGTGCCGCGTGCGATGACTTTGAGGTCAACGTCCTTGGATAGCTTCACGGATTTGGCGTGGACACGCAGGATTTCTTCGCGGCCGACGAGGTCGGGCATATCAATCACGATCTGACGATCGAACCGACCGGGTCGCAACAGCGCAGAATCGAGCACATCGGGTCGGTTGGTTGCCGCGATGATAATCACGCCCTCCTGCGTGTCGAAACCGTCCATTTCCACGAGCAAGGCATTCAAGGTTTGCTCGCGTTCGTCGTGACCGCCGCCCAACCCGGCACCCCGCTGCCGACCGACCGCGTCAATCTCATCAATGAAGATGATGCACGGCGCATGTTTTTTGCCTTGCTCAAACATGTCGCGTACGCGGCTGGCCCCTACGCCCACAAACATCTCCACGAAGTCCGACCCGCTGATGCTGAAAAACGGCACGTTGGCCTCACCGGCGATCGCTTTGGCCAACAGTGTCTTACCAGTACCCGGTGGCCCAACCATCAGCACGCCTTTGGGAATACGTCCGCCAAGTCGCTGAAACTTTTTCGGGTCTTTGAGAAACTGGATGATCTCCTCGACCTCTTCCTTGGCCTCCCGCATGCCGGCAACGTCTTTGAAGGTCACCTTGTTGCGGTCGCGGCTGAGCAAACGTGCACGCGATTTGCCGAAACTCATCGCGCCTTTACCGGCCATTTTGATCTGGCGCAAAAACAGGAAATACAACAGCAGCACAAACAGCACAAACGGCAGCAACGACATCATCAACTGCGACCAGAACTGGCTCGACTCTGAAAAATTCAGCGGGACGTTATGCTGCTTAAAGAGCTCCCGCAGTTTGTCGTCGTAAATGACCTTGGTGGTGAATTTCACCACGCGCGATTTGTCGGGGACCGTTTCGCCATCGCGGGTGATGGTTTCGTAAAACTCGCCGCGAATGGTTTGCAACGCACCGCCACCGGCGACCACCGTGGCGCTTTTAACGACTCCGGCCGCCAGCTTTTCCTCCAGCTCGGCGTAGGGTATCTCGCGCACCTCATCTTGCTGGAGGGTTTTCCATTTCAGCATCAACGGGATGGCGACCAGCACCAGCAACCACAACAGGAGCACGCGCATGGGGAATCGCGGATCGCGCCCCTCCGAGTTGCGTTTCAACAGGGGAAGTCGTGGCGGTTTCTCGTCCATGAATTGCCTCGGCGCGCGACACTAGCACGTGCCCCCGGCCAATGCAACCGCGCCCCCCACTGCGGTCGTCTCACCCCAAGCGATGTCGGTGCCGGTAGGCCAACGACCTGCGAACCTTGCGGCACGTGCGGGCTGTCATCGCGCGCGGAGTGTTCGCGCGGACGCCGGTAAACGTGACACTTGGAGCCGCGTGGTCGCGTTGGTAGTTTGTGGCACATGACGATTGTGCATTCGGCGCGGTGTCTGGAGTATGAAGCACCTGGTCATCCTGAGCGACCAGCGCGAGTGGCCGAGACGGTGAAACGATTGCAGGGCGCGAGCTACCGGTGGGTGGAAGCCCACCCGTGCACGACCGCGCAGTTGTTGCGCGTGCACACGGCGTCACATGTGGAGGCGGTTCGCACCGGCCATTACTACGACGCAGACACACCGTTTTTTCCGCAGATGGACGCGATTGCACGATTGGCCGCCGGGGCGGCGGTGCAAGCGGCCCGATTGGCGATGGACGGCGAGCCGGCGTTTTCACTGATGCGTCCGCCGGGGCATCACGCCGAGCGCAATCGGATCATGGGATTTTGTTATTACAACAACATCGCGGTGGCGGTGGCGGAACTTCTGGAAGCGGCCGGTATCAAGCGGGTGGCGATTTTGGACTTCGATTGTCATCATGGGAACGGCACGGAAGAGATTTTTCTCGGAGACGACCGGGTGCGATTCATCTCGTTGCATCAGTCGCCGTGCTATCCCGGCACCGGCACAATGTCGCGGGCCAACGCTCGCAACTATCCATTGCCACCAGGGACGGGGCCGGTGGAGTTTTTGGCAACATTGAAACGAGCATGGGATGATGTGCGGGCGTTTACGCCGCAGGTGTTGGCGGTGTCGGCGGGTTTCGACATGTACCACCGCGATCCAATTACTCACATGGCGTTGGATGAGGAGACGTACGAGGAGGTCGGGCGACAGGTGGGCCGGTGGGGCGGACCGACGTTTGCGGTGTTGGAGGGCGGGTACGCGCGCGAGCTGCCGGAGTGTGTGGCGGCGTTTTTGCGGGGATGGAGCAACACCGCATGACGGAATTTCGGCTTTGCTGGTCGGTGGGTGTTGTGTAATGTTGCCGAGGCAAGGTGATTCCATTGACAAATCAACGTAAAGGAATCGCTGTGGCAACGACCGCCGATGAGGTCTGGGTGCGTGTGGTGGGCCGGGGCACGTTTCAAAACAGTCAACCGCTTCGGCGATTCACCTTGGATAGGATGCAACATGGGTACCGGCGGTTTACCGTGGACGTGGGGGATTGTACGGGGATGGACAGCACGTTCTTGGGCGTGCTAGCGGGGGTTGGATTGCGACTGCGTCAGGACGGTCGGACGGATGCGCGGGTGCGGCTGGTACGGGTTGGCCAGCGAAATTTGGAGTTGCTTCAAACGCTCGGCTTGGATCGGTTGCTGGTGGTGGTTCAAGAGACCCCCGACGAACCGGCAGGCGGGTTGCAATGGGAATGGCTACCCGACAGCGACATTGAGTCGCTCTCCAAGCCGCTCGATAAAGATGAGACGACCGATTTGATGCTCTCGGCGCACGACAATTTGATTCAAGCGGACCAACGAAACGCGCCGCGATTCCAAACGGTCACAAAGTTTCTGCGCGATAGTCTTGAGCGACGCCGCAATCAACCCTCTTCCCAATGATGGTCTGAGTTTGAGGAGGACTTTGTATGCGAGATTTCCACATCGAGCGCGAGCAACGGGGGGCGATTTACTTGCTGCGGTTGGCCGGTGCTGTGGACATGTATTCGTACGCCCGGTTGGATGAACAGGTCCGACAGCTTTTCAGCCAGAACCATCATCGAATCATCCTCGACTGCCAAAACCTCGATTACATCGGCAGCGCGGGGCTGGGATCGTTGGTGGGCTTGGCAAAAGAAGCGCGGGTGCACGGAGGCGACGTCCGATTGCTGCGTGTGCCGGAACGCATCTACAAAATCATCGAGCTGCTCGGGTTCACCAAGGTACTGCAGGTGTTTCACGACGAGACGGAGGCACTCAACAGTTTTGCCTCCTGATTTTTCCGCGGAGGACTTATGGAGCCGCCGGATGGTGTCCGCATAAAGAAAAGCACCGGCAAAATGCAAATTGCCACTCCCGGCGATGTCAGTTATCTCGGCTACATCCGCACCATCGTTGCCGACCTCGCCCGTCAAATGGGATTTTCCGAATCGGAAGTAGCGAAAATCGAGATGGCAGTGGACGAGGCCTGTTCCAACGTGCTCGAACACGCCTACGCCCACGACAAGCAATGGCTCTGGCAACATCGCGAACCCGAGATGCGTCTCGAAATTCGCACCGAGGACGGTCGGCTGGTCGTGGAAATCAACGATCATGGGGAACGCTTCGACCTCGATCGGTATCAACCGCCCCCGCTCGAGGACCGTCTCGAAAAAATGGCCAGCGGCGGCTACGGTCTGCACATCATGCGCCGCTTCATGGACGAGGTGCATTACTCTTCCGACCCGCAGACCGGTAACACCCTGCGCCTGGTCAAATACTTGAAAAAGAGCTGAACGCTCGGCATCGTTTCGAGCAATCTATGACGCAACCTCAACCCAACCCCATAGATCCAACTACGCCGGCGCCAGCAGCCGAAACTGCTCAAGTTGCGGAAACCGCCGCCGCACCAGAAACGGCCGCCGCGGCGGAACTGGACACGTGGAAGCAACAAGCCGCTGAGAACTGGGACCGTTACCTGCGCGCGTTGGCCGACCTCGACAACTACCGCAAACGTGCCCGTCGCGAGCGCGAAGAGGCAATCCTCGCCGCCCGCGAAGAGGTCATTCGCGCGCTGCTACCGGCGCTGGACAACCTCGAGCGTGCCCTCGAACACAGCGCGCCCGGTACGCCGCTGCACGAGGGTTTGGAACAGGTGAAAAAACAGTTCGCGCGCGCGCTGGCGGATTTTGGATTGGTGGAAATCGTTCCACAACCCGGTGACCTGTTCGACCACAATGCGCACGAGGCGATCGGTCATGAGCCGCACCCGCAATTTCCCGAAAATACCGTTGTCGCCCTGTCCCAAAGCGGCTACCGGCTCGGTGAGCGATTGCTTCGACCGGCCCGCGTCGTGGTTAGCGCCGGCTCGGCGCCCGCCCCCTCGCCATGACGAAACGCGATTATTACGAAGTGTTGGGTGTTGGCCGGGACGCCAGCCTCGAAGAAATCAAACGTGCCTACCGCAAACTCGCCATCAAGTACCATCCCGACAAAAACCCCGGTGACCCCACCGCCGAGGAGAAATTTAAAGAAATCGGCGAAGCCTACGAGGTGCTCAGCGACGAACAAAAACGCGCCGCGTACGACCGTTACGGTCACGCGGCGTTCGCCCCCGGTGCGGGAGCCGGTGGGCCAGCCGGTGGCGGGTTTGGTGGCTTTCACGACCCGTTTGAAATTTTCCGTGAGGTCTTTGGCGCGGCGGGCGGCAGCATCCTCGATGATCTATTTGAACAGGCTTTTGGCGGCGGGCGTGGCGGTCAACGTCGCGGCGGTCCACCGCGCGGGAACGATCTGCGGTACGACCTCGAAATTGATCTCGAAGAAGCGGCGCGTGGCGTGGAAAAAGAAATCAGTTTCAATCGTGCAGAGTCTTGCCCCGATTGTCACGGACGCGGCCACGGAACCGATGCACGACCCGAAACTTGCCCGACCTGCCACGGTCGCGGCCAGGTCGTCCACGCACGCGGATTTTTTCAGGTCGCTACAACCTGCCCCCGCTGTCAGGGTGCCGGTGAGTTCATTCGCCACCCGTGCAAAAGCTGCGGCGGTACCGGGCTCGTTTCGCGTCGCACCAAGGTCAAGGTGCGCATCCCACCGGGCATTGATGACGGCGCGCGGTTGCGCAGCGCGGGCAACGGCGAGGCCGGGCCGCGTGGCGGACCACCGGGTGACTTGTACGTTGTGGTACACATCCGTCCGCACGACTTGTTTGTCCGGCAGGATGACGACTTATTGTGCGAGGTGCCGATCAGTTTTCCGGTCGCGGCATTGGGTGGCGAAGTGGAAGTGCCTACCCTAACCGGCGCCGCCAAACTCAAAATTCCGCCCGGCACCCAATCCGGTACCGTGTTTCGTCTGCGGGGCAAAGGCATGCCCCATCTCGGCGGCGAAGGCCATGGCGACCAACACGTGCGCGTCGTCGTGGAGGTGCCCACCAAATTGTCCCGTGCCGCACGCGAGAAACTGGAAGAATTTGCTCGCGTCGCCAACGACGAAGCCTACCCGGGACGTTTGAGCTGGCTGGAAAAAGCCCGCCGATTCTTCTCCTAAAACCTCGACCAGCTTCGCTCACCGCGCGGACGACACCGGCAGCGGACAATCCAGAATCGTTTGCGGTGTCAGGATAAACGCGCGGTCTCGTGCCACCAGAATACCAACAAACTGGCCATCGGCCGTAAGCAATGCATCGCCGAGTTGACCCCGGTAGGCGGGATTTTCAAACCACGCTGCCATCCCCCGCAGCGGCTGTTTCAGTACCCGGTAACGCTCATCGGCCAGGTCCACGGCGGTCTCCGCGACGAAACTCAAGCCGGCCGCCGTGCTTTTGAAAACGTAAAGTTGGTCCGACACCGTCTCGGCCTCGGCCAATCGCAGCGGTTGCACGTCGCTCACCAATGCCGGTAGGGGAACAAATACCAAGCGGGGTTCATCGGGGAACACGCACGTTACACCCGCAAGTCGCCCTTGCCAGATGATTTCCCCGTGCCGACGCAACGTGTGCACCATCTCCGTGATTTCATACTCTGGGCCGGTACCCCGCCAATTCACGCCGAGTGTTTGTGCCGGTAGTACCATCCCGATGCGCTCGCCCAACTGCACGGTGGGGGGAAACGTCTGTGCGCGAAACCGCACTTCCGTTCCATCGCGCCGATGCCGCGCGCGCAACTCGGTGCGCCACTCCAACCGCGCCGCGCGCACGGCGCGATGCGGTCCGGCACGTTGCGGCTGGGCCGCCTCCAGGTGCTCCGCCAATCGCGCTGTTTGCTCCGTCAACGCTACCTGACCGGCCTGTAACGCGCCTAACGCATCGCTCAGTGCCGCGTCCCCTCCCGCGGCATACACACCGCGCAATTTTTCCGACAATTGCTGTTGACCCCGTTGCAACTCCTCGATCGCTCCCAACAGACGCGCCCGTTCATCGGGTGCCAGCGCTGCTTGCATCTCTCGCGCGGCAGCCAACAACGCCGCAATGTCGTCCTGCATCCGTCGTTGCTCCTCGCCAAAATCGGCCAACGTCGCCTGCCACTGCGCCGGTAGCTGTCGCGCGGAAGTTTCCAACTGCGCCAGCGAATCGCTCATCACTGCCTGACCGCGCAGCACCTCGCCCAACTGCGATTCCATGCGCGCCTGGGCTGCGCGAATCTCTTCGCTGAGCAACGTGATGGTGGCCTGCTGACTGGCCACGGTCTCGCCCAACTGCGCCGCGCGTCGCGCCAGCTCGGTCTTCTCTTGAAGCAACCGGGTGTGCTCTGCTTCCACCCGCGCCAACTCCGCCTTCATCGCCTCGCCCTCACCAGCAAGACGCGCGCGTTCCGCCTCCACGCGTGCCAGTTGCTCCTCCACCGCGCGGCGTGTCTGCTCCGTTTGTTGCTGCAGTTGGTGCAACCGGGCTTGTTCCTCGGTCAACACCCGCAACTGGCTTTCGCGTTCCGCGAGCGTGACCGTGGTGGCCGCCAACCGCGCTTCGAGCTGTTGGCGGGTCGTCGTCTCGCGCTCGAGCCGTGCGCGCAACATCTGCCGTTCATACTCGCGATCCCATTCCTGTTGCTGCGCTTCCAACGCCGAGGCCGAGAACGCCTCATGCACGCCGGTCGCGTGCGAGCGGCGCGGCACCGGGCCGCCGTCCCCCACAACAAACAGCAACAGCGAGCACACCAGAAAATCCAACATCACGATGAGGATGGACGGTTTCATGCGTGCAGCAACCGTTCCCGCAACGGATACAGGTATCGCACCCGCAACGACACCGCCGATATAATGCCCACCACCGTGGACGTGTAGGCGAAGTGACGACTCATCCCGGCATCCAGTGTGATCAGGATGAACGCAATCACTGTCAGCGCCAGCCCGGTAAACAACGGCAAATCAAGAAACACATCGAGATTTTCCAGTCGTTTCAGCCGCAGCGAAGCCGGTGCCGTTTCATCCTCCTCCACCGCGCGCAACTTTGCCCGCACGAAAAACCACACCGCCGCGTGAATCGTCAGCGACACAAACACCACCACGCCCGACAAAAATGCGTTGTCAGCCCGCGCCACCATCGTCGCGCTCGCGCCGGCGGTCGCCGCGCCCGTCGGCGTGGAAACCGCCCACGTGGTTTCTGGTCGAATCGCCACGGCCATCAAATACGTCAACCCGCTGAGTACCACCCCAACCGCCAGTGCCGACACCCAAGCCGGTGGCGTCGTCGCGCCGTTCGCGCCACCGCTCGGCACGCTCAGCAGTCGTTGCAGATACCGACCCGGTATCGCCAGCGCGATCACCAGCGCCGAGAGCACCGCCAGCACCGCGTATTTCACCATCGTCACCCAGGGACCATGCTGAAGCCGGGCCGCTTGATACCGCGCTTCAAGCTGGCCCAACCACGACGTCGGCTGACTTGCTACGCGCAACTGCGCAGCGGTCAGACCGGGATGCTCCAACACCAATCGTATCCCGGCGGCCCCTTTGCGCGTGGCGGCCAGCAACGTATCGAGACCATCCGGGCCCCGCTGCAAAACGTAATCCAGACACGCCGCCGCCAACGCGGTGGATTCCTGTGCCGCCGTCTGCAACACATGCGCCAGCCCACCGGCGCCT
This sequence comes from Verrucomicrobiia bacterium, assembly GCA_025056465.1. Taxonomy (GTDB): domain Bacteria; phylum Verrucomicrobiota; class Verrucomicrobiia; order Palsa-1439; family Palsa-1439; genus JANWVU01. The sequence continues at coordinate 20,342 of JANWVU010000023.1, forward strand.
TGCGGCGACGCGGTGACCATCCGCACCAACACCTTCACCTGTTCAGGGTTGTCAGCCAGACGCAGGATGGCTGCGAACTCTTCCATCTGCCGGCAGCGCCGTGCCAGTTCCCACACCGGCATGAATTGATCTTGGAACAAGTCCGCTGCCGCGGCCGATTGCGGGTTGGCCGCAAGCGTACCGGCTTGTTGGAGATAATGCCGCAGCAACGATTCCCGCAACGCACCCCGCCGCGCCGCCTCCAAAATCACACGTAGCGCGCCTTCCGCCGGTGGAAACACTCCAGCCAACGGCCGCACCATCGCCAACTTCTCACCAAACGGATCTGCCTCCCAATTCGGCGCCGGCGCATTGAGCACGGAATCCGCCACACTCGTGCCGGCCAAACTGGTGAACGCCCCACCGCTCGGCACCGAAAGCGTGCTTGGTGCATCCGGTAATTGTCGGAATCGCACCAGCGGTGAGTGCGGTGCCGGGTCCGCCAACTGCACCACCACCACTATCCCCGCCAGCAAAAACAATCCCAACGCCCACTTCAACGTCGTCATTGGCCCAACCTCCTTCGCCGTCACTATCCGTCAGCGCTGGACCCAAATCAACGACGTTGTGCCGACCCCTGCCGGCAGAAACAGACTCACCGACTCCCGCACGGGTCCCACGAACGAAGCGAACGGCTCCCCTCACCCGCACACCACACGCCGCCCAACACAAGAAATCCGTTCACCTCCCGCACCTCGTTGCCTATCGGATCGCGCTCAAAACAACTCGGTCCCGCCGGTTCGCCTGTGCCATGGTGCGGGGCACCGTCACACCACCAGCCGCACGCGATCCAAGCGGAACGTCCGTATGTCACCGCGCGCCTCGCAGTAACCGGTCAAGTACGCGCCACCGAAACCCTCGACACGATACAACATAGCCGGGCGAACTCTTCGGACCTCCCCGGGCCGTGTTCCACCCGCGTAAACGATCGATACCGCTTCGCCAACGCGTATCGCGCGCAGAACGCGCCGCTCCAACTCATCGTGCGATTCGACGATCGGGATCCGTTTGGCCGCTTGCCATTCCGCCAACCACCGTTCGTTTACGGGCGGCACATCAACCGCCACCCCTGTGTCAACAAAACCCAAGCGCAACATCGGCAGGCAGAACAACGCACCGAGTCGCTGGAGGAATTCCCTGCGTCCCATGCCTGTTTTGCCTCTAGTCTCTTTTTTCACCAAGGCGATCATACCTCTTAGTTGGACCCACCGGCAAACCGGCCGGGAAATTTCCCGTGTCATAGCATTCCGACCCCGCCGTTGCGTAGAAACCGCCTCGCGCCACCTGTCGCCGCCGATCGCGCCGCAGCAAAACGCGAGTTGCACGGCCGCGCCGCCGCACGATGCCCGCGACGATCTTGCTGCCCTGTCAGTCGAGGCAACCGGTAGCCTAAAGGCTCCGTATCGCGAGCCGGGTTCTACGTCGCCGAAGAAGCGACAGCCCCAACGGCCAGGCCACGCGCGGCCAACTGCCGGTGATATTCTTGGATGGGCACGACCGACAAACCTTGCTTGCGCAACGCACGAATCCCGCGCACGGCGGCACGAGCACCCTGAATGGTGGTCATGATCGGAACTTTGTGCGCCACCGCTGCGGTGCGAATGCGAACCTCATCGGCGCGCGGCGTTTGGCCCGACGGCGTGTTGATGATGAGTTGCAGCTCGCTGTTCTTGATCAGGTCGAGACAGTTCGGACGACCCTCTTGCAACTTAAACAGCGTGCGCACCTGCAACCCTGCGGCCTCCAGCACGCGCGCCGTACCGGCCGTCGCGCAAAGCTCAAAACCCAACTCGACCAACTCGCGCGCGACTTCCATGGCCGCCGGCTTGTCCGCATCGCGTACACTAACGAAGACCCGCCCGCGTTGTGGCAACGGCGGCGATGCCGCCATCTGCGCTTTGGCATAGGCCACGCCCCAATCCTCGCTGATGCCCATAACCTCGCCGGTACTGTGCATTTCGGGCCCCAACAGAATGTCCTGACCGGGAAACTTGCTGAAGGGAAAAACGGATTCTTTGACCGAGTAAAAATCCGGCCAAATCTCCCGCGTGAAACCCAACACCGGCAAGCGGTGCCCCACCATGATTTTCGTGGCCAGCTTGGCCAGCGGCACGCCAATCGCCTTGCTGATAAACGGCACCGTTCGCGACGCGCGCGGATTGACCTCCAACACCCACACCTCCCGGCCTTTCACGGCAAACTGCACGTTCATCAACCCGGCCACCTTCAACTCCCGCGCCAGCGCATGCGTGTAGCGGCGCATCGTCTCGATGACCTCCTCACCGAGCGAGTGCGGCGGCAACACCATCGCCGCGTCGCCCGAGTGGCAGCCCGCAAATTCAATGTGCTCGAGAAACCCGCCCACCACGACCGTCTCGCCACCCACGCCCACGTCCGCGATTGCGTCCACGTCCACTTCCGTGGCTTCTTCCAGAAACTTGTCCACCAACACCGGCCGCTCCGCCGAGGCTTCCACCGCAAATCGCATGTAATGCCGCAGCTCCCCCTCGTTGTACACAATCTGCATCGCGCGCCCGCCCAACACAAACGACGGCCGCACCAGCACCGGGTACCCGATCCGATTCGCCGCGCTCACCGCCTCGTCCACCGACGTCGCGATCCCGTTCGGCGGTTGCGGGATGCCAAGCCGCTCCAGCATCGCCGCAAACAGTTTTCGATCCTCCGCAATCTCGATGCTCTGGGGCGAGGTGCCCAAAATTTTTACGCCGCCGCGTTGCAATCCCAACGCGAGATTCAACGGCGTCTGACCCCCAAACTGCACAATCGCGCCGTGCGCCTGCTCGCGCTCGTAAATGTGCAGCACATCCTCCAACGTCAGCGGCTCGAAATACAACTTGTCCGACGTGTCATAATCGGTCGAGACCGTTTCGGGGTTGGAGTTGACCATGATCGTTTCAATCCCCAACTCCCGCAGCGCAAACGCCGCCTGCACACAGCAGTAATCGAACTCAATCCCTTGGCCTATTCGGTTCGGCCCGCCGCCGATGATCATCACTTTCTGCCGCTGACTCGGCCGCGTCTCGTCCATCCCGGTATCGTACGTCGAGTAGTAATACGGCGTGTACGCCTCAAACTCTGCCGCACAGGTATCCACCAGCCGGTAGGCCGGACGAAGCCCCAGCCGGTAGCGCAACGCGCGCACCTCGTCTTCTGTGGCACCGACCAGCGCGGCAATTTGCCGGTCGGAGAATCCCATGGACTTGGCCCGCGCCAACAACGAATCGCGTCGCATCGTCATGCGTCGGCCACCGCTTGCGCCACCATGTCGCCAACCTGCGTAGTGGAATATCCCATCCTACCAGCGGCCAGCGATTGTAATTTCTCGCGCGTGACGTTGATCACCGCGGTCTCGATGGCGCGCGCCGCCTCCTTCAACTTTGGATTCGACTCCCGATCGCCAAGAAAATCCAGCATCAAACCACCGGCGCAAATGGCCGCCAGGGGGTTGATCACGTTTTGGCCGGTATACTTCGGTGCGCTGCCGCCGATGGGCTCGAACATGCTTGTGCCGGTCGGGTTGATGTTGCCACCGGCGGCAATGCCCATGCCGCCCTGAATCATCGCGCCCAAATCCGTGATG
>JANWVU010000240.1 GCA_025056465.1 Verrucomicrobiia bacterium
CAGCGGTGCCAGTACGCTGCTGAAAGTGAACAGTCATTTTTACACGGCGATCAACGGTGCATCCGCAGCCACCATTGTTCATTCGGGCGGAACCATTGAAGTGGGAGGCAACTATCAACCAAGCTGGCAGGGAAACTCCACGATTACCCAAAGCGGAGGCCAGTTGCTTGTGACCGGCCAATTCCGCATGGGCGAGAATGGCAACACGACCTACAACTTGAGCGGTGGCCAAATTTTTGTTTCGGGCGCCAATTCGTACATTGGGTTGTTCAATGGGAGCAAGACCAGCACCATGAATCAATCCGGGGGCACCGCCACCTTCCAAACGCTGCAAATCGGCATCAACCAGACCGCCAATTACAACCTGACCGGTGGGCAACTGAATGCCTTGCAGTTGGACAAGGTTTCCAGCGGATCGCTTAACCTGAGCGGCGGCACGCTCACTGCCGGAACGATTACCTTCAACGTAGTCAACAATGGCAGCACCATCTCCCCCGGCACGAACAACTTTACCGGCCGCACCACGATCAACGGGACATTTGTCACCTCATCCGGCACCTTGGCTCTGAAGATTGGCGGCACCACCGCCGCGACGGCATACCAAGACACCGTCTCAAAATACGCCAACGTCACTGCGACTGGTGCCATTACTCTCGGCGGCAACCTGAAACCAACGCTCATCAATTCCTTTACGCCCGGCGCCAGCGACACGTTCACGATCGTGTCCGGCAGTTCCGTCAGCGGCACCTTCGGCAACACCGCCACGGCGAATGGCGGCGGTGTTCGCGTGGTGTTGGCCGACGGCTTGTCGTCGTTCAAAGTCAATTACAACCCCACGACCGTCGTGCTCGCCAATTACATGGGCGACAACGAATGGCAGGGCAGCAGCGGCGCCAACTGGGGCGCGGCTGGCGCCGCGTCATGGACAGCCCTCGACCCGAACGGCAGCGCCTACATCGCCAAGTTCGCCGACGCTCCTGGTGGCAG
>JANWVU010000241.1 GCA_025056465.1 Verrucomicrobiia bacterium
GCGGGGGTTGGGTGGGATTCCGCATACAATCGTTTTGGAGATCGTGGGTGCAATGATTGGCCGGTATTATGTCCAAAGGAAGTTCGGCGCGGAAAATTTCTTGCGGATGATTCCCACGGTCGCGGCAGGGTATTTTACCGGGGTTGGGCTGGTGAGCATGGCCACCATCGCGCTGAATCTGATTAAACAAGCGGTGTCGGGAGCTCCCTTCTGACCATGCCACAAGCGGTTCAAGAACAAGTTCGCTTGCCGTTCGCAATTGCCATGGGTGTGGTGTTGCAGGGAATTCGCATTCGGTTGGGGCGCTCGCTGGTGACGATCGCCGGTGTGGTGTTGGGATTGGCGTTTCTGATGTCCATCCTCACGGGCCAAATGATTAAGACGGGGGTGCGTGCCGAGGCGGAGTTGCGCACGGACGTGCGGCGGATGGTCAACACGATGAGCGCCGAAATCGGGCCGCTAAAAGATCGTCGCATCCATTTGGTGCAAGAAGGCGAGTTGGAGGTGCGTGAACACCGGCTGTTGGAAGCGTTGCGGCGCGAGGGAGTCCACTTCGTCGGCGCGGGCGAGGGTGTGACCGCGGTGTTGGCCGTCGGAACCGCCGAGCCACCGACACCTGAGTCAACGCGGCTGGTTTTCACCACACGGGCAAGTGCACGGAAGGGTGTGAGGTCACTGCAATATCAACCGAGTGCGGAAGAGTTGGCCATGCAACAAGAACGCGAGCGGGAAGCACGCCCGCGTACGGTGTGGATCGTGGCGGTTTCATTGCTGGTCACGGTTATCAGCATCAGTAACGCGATGTTGATGTCGGTCACGGAGCGATTTCGCGAAATCGGAACGATGAAATGTTTGGGTGCATTGTCGGCGTTTATTCGCCAGGTATTTATCATTGAGTCGGGCATCATCGGGTTGGTGGGTGGTTTGGTCGGCAGCATGGCCGGTGCGTTGGTCGCGATCGTGGTGTACGGGTTGTCGTTTGGT
>JANWVU010000242.1 GCA_025056465.1 Verrucomicrobiia bacterium
CCGACCGGGCACAGATTGCGAGCGAGTTGGAGTTGGAGCGGGGTCAGCAGGCGATTGCGCGACGGGAGTATGAGTTGATGAATGCGCCGGTATCGGACGAACAGCGGGATTTGATGTTGCGGCAGCCGCAGTTGCGACGATTGGAGGCGCGGTTAGCGGCTGCGGAAGCGGCGTTGGATCAAGCGCGATTGGATTGGGAACGTGCGACCATTCGCGCGCCCTTTGCGGCGGTGGTGGTAGCACGCCAAGTAAACGTGGGCACGGCGGTGACGCCCGCCACGTCGATCGCGACGTTGTATGGGACAGAAAAGGCATGGGTGATGGCGACGGTGCCGGTGGAGGATCTGGTTTGGTTGGAGCCCGGTCGGACCGTTGCTCGGTTGCGTCGCGATCGTGGATGGCCGGTAGGGGCGGAGCGGACGGGCCGGGTGACGCGAGTGCGTGCGGAGTTGGAGCGGCAAGGTCGGTTGGCGCAAGTGGTGGTGGAAGTGGAAGATCCATTGGCTGGTGAGGCAGCGGCCGGTCAGCCACCATTGTGGTTTGGTGATTATGTGAGGGTCACGTTGGAGGGTCGCGAGCTGAGCAATGTGGTGGTGGTCGCACGGGAATGGTTGCGCGAGGATGACACCGTGTGGCTGCTCGATGCGCAGTCGCGGCTGGAAATCCGACCGGTGTCGGTGGCGCATCGGGGTCGGACACAGGTGATGGTGCGTGAGGGATTGCGGGATGGGGAGCGGGTGGTGACGTCGTTGCTTACGGCGCCGGTGGCGGGGATGCCGTTGCGGGCGCGGGAGGATGCACGATGACGCCGTTGGGCGACGGGAAGCCAGTCGGCGAGCGTGGGCCGATTGCATGGATGGTGTACAACCGCGTTACGCCGAACTTGCTGATGTTGATTCTCATCCTCGGCGGGTTGTTGATGTCGTGGCGGA
>JANWVU010000243.1 GCA_025056465.1 Verrucomicrobiia bacterium
GACATCTCGTGGACGTTGTTGGTGTCCGAGATGTTGGTGAAGGGGGATTACGAAGTGTTCACGGCCAACCGCGCGGCGGATGCGCTGGTGTTGCTCGAGGCGCGGCGCGCCGATGCGGCGATCGTAGAGCTGAACCTACCGGACACCGATCCAATTTCGTTTTTTGAGCAGCTTACCCAGCGACACCCGTCCATGGCGGTGATTGTGTGCACGGCGCGACCCACGATTGAACAAGCCTTTGAGCTCGGCCGGCGGGGTGCCAGCCGGTATCTGACCAAATCCATCACGCCGGATTGTTTGCAGGCGTTGCGACAAGCGGTGGCTGAGGTTGGGCAGCGACCAGCCTTGGAACAACGCGCTCCTGCGCGGTCATCGACACATGGGCGGGGTTTGTTGATGCCAACCGTGCCGGGGTTTTACGGCATCATCAGTCAAGACCCGCAGATGGAGGACATTTTCGAGTTGATTCGAACCATTGCCGACAGCACCGCCAACGTATTGATTTGCGGGGAGACCGGCACTGGTAAGGAACTCGTGGCGCGTGCGATTCACGAGGCCAGTAACCGGCATGGAAAACCATTCGTGGCGATGGATTGCTCAGTACTGGCGCGCGAACTGTTGGAAAGCGAGTTGTTCGGCCATGAAAAGGGGGCGTTCACCGGCGCGCATGAACGGCGGATTGGTCGGTTCGAACGCGCGAACGGCGGGACGCTCTTCCTTGACGAGGTGGGGAATATAGACTTGGCAATCCAAGCCAAACTGCTGCGGGTGATTCAAACCCGCACGTTTGAGCGTGTGGGCGGTCAGCAATCCATCTCCGTGGATGTGCGGATTGTGGCCGCAACCAACACACCGCTAGAGGAATTGGTGGCTCAGGGGAGGTTTCGCGAGGATTTG
>JANWVU010000244.1 GCA_025056465.1 Verrucomicrobiia bacterium
AGGGTGCCATCGCCACCAGCGGCGATGATGGCGGTGGCGCCTTCGGCTTGCGCGGCGGCGGCGAGCCGACCGGCTTCGCCAGGGGCGCGGGTGACACGCACGTCAACGGTCGGACCGCGCAAGCGCTCGAGAAATCGTTGGGCGCGACGCGATTTTTCACCGCGAGCGACCGGGTTAAAAATGACAACGTGCTTGGTCATGCCCACACGAACGTCGTATTGTAGTGGTCGCGGAGGGCAATCCAAACATGAAAGCGGTCAAGATTCTACTGGTGCTGGTGGTTGTGGTGGTGGTGTTGGCGGCGGCTGGCTTGTGGTATCTGAATCGGTTGGTGCAGTCGGCCGAATTTCGCGAGTTGGCGCGAGAGGCGGCGCAGAGCGCGTTGGGGTCGCAGGTGAGTTTTCGGGAGATGGAAATTTCGCTGTGGCGCGGTGTGACGTTGCAGGGGATCGAGGTGGCAAACCCACCGGGTTTCACGGGGCCGATGGTGACGGCGGATGCGGTGGTGTTGCGGTATCGGCTGTGGCCATTGCTGCAACGACGGGTGGTGGTGCAACGGTTGGCGGTGGAAAAACCGGTGGTGACGCTCGCGCGGGATGCCACCGGCACGTTCAACTACGAGAAGCTCGGTGCCCCGAAAGCGGCGGGTCAAACTGCGGCAAGCGGCAGCGCACCGCGCGTTGGGGGCGTGCGGGTGGAGATCGCCAGCATCGGGTTGAGTGACGGCGAGGTCACGGTGCTCAACGAACAGGGGAAACGGCTGGTGCGATTGAGCGGAATCGAATTCCAAAGTGGCGTGCAGTTCGATGGCGGCAAACTCGGCGGAGCCGGTGAGGCGCGGATACGGGAGTTGGCGGTGGGCGATTCGATTTATGTGCGC
>JANWVU010000245.1 GCA_025056465.1 Verrucomicrobiia bacterium
AGGGTGCCATCGCCACCGGCGGCGATGATGGCTGTGGCGCCTTCGGCTTGCGCGGCGGCGGCGAGCCGACCGGCTTCACCGGGGGCGCGGGTGATACGCACGTCAACGGTCAGACCGCGCAAGCGGTCGAGAAACCGTTGGGCACGACGCGATTTTTCACCGCCCGCGGCCGGGTTGAAAATGACAACGCGCTTGGTCATGCCCGCACGAGGATCGTATTGTAGTGGTCGCGGGAGGCAAACCAAACATGAAAGCGGTGAAGATTCTGTTGGTGCTGGTGGTTGTGGTGATGGTGTTGGCGGCGGGTGGCTTATGGTACCTGAATCGGTTGGTGCAATCGGCCGAATTTCGCGAGTTGGCACGAGTAGCGGCGCAAAGCGCGTTGGGGTCGCAGGTGAGTTTTCGGGAGATGGAAATCTCGCTGTGGCGCGGTGTGACGTTGCAGGGGATCGAGGTGGCAAACCCACCGGGCTTCACGGGGCCGATGGTGACGGCGGATGCGGTGGTGTTGCGGTATCGGCTGTGGCCGTTGGTGCAACGACGGGTGGTGGTGCAACGGTTGGCGGTGGAGAAACCGGTGGTAACGCTCGCGCGGGATGCCACCGGCACGTTCAACTACGAGAAGCTCGGCGCCACGAAAGCAGCGGGTCAAACTGCGGCAAGCGGTAGCGCACCGCGCGTCGGGGGTGTGCGAGTGGAGATCGCCAGCATCGGGTTGAGTGACGGCGAGGTCACGGTGCTCAACGAACAGGGAAACCGGCTGGTGCGATTGAGCGGGATCGAATTCCAAAGTGGCGTGAAGCTCGATGGCGGCAAACTCGGCGGAGCCGGTGAGGCGCGGATACGGGAGTTGGCGGTGGGCGATTCGATTTATGTGCGC
>JANWVU010000246.1 GCA_025056465.1 Verrucomicrobiia bacterium
ACGTTGCCACCAGAAATCGTACCGGCCGCCGTAGTCTGTGGCGTGGATGCTTACGATGGCATTGCGGCAATAAACTTGCTCCCCGCCGAGTGGCCCCAGCAACGGCGTGCTCGGGCGCGGCGGCGGCGGTGGATGCAGGTGGGTTTGGCCGCGGCGGCGGTATATGCAGTTGCGTTGCTCGGCTTGGGCATCGCGACTGCGGTTCGGCATCATCAGGTCCAACAGTTGCGTGCCGAAAAGCAACGGTTGATGCCCGAGTACCAGGCGGCGCGCCAGCTCAACAACGAATTGCAGGCGATCCAGGCACAGTTGGACGATCGCTATTCGGCGTTGGAGGTGTTGCGGGAAGTCGCGCTGGTGTTGCCGGATAATCTCAAGCTCAATTCGTTTTCCTACCGGCGCGATGAAGGCGTGACGTTAAAGGGACAGGCGCTGGATGCTCCGTCGGTGTACACGTTGATTGACCGGTTGCAACGGAGTGGCTTGTTTCGCGAGGTCAAAACCGGTGGGGGCGGGTTGCGCACCGAGCCGGGCACTGGCTTGACCCGTTTTGAGGTGACCGCTACGCTCGCCAGCGCGGCAACCAAACCGCGAGGTGCCTCATGGCGTTGAACAAACGAGAGCAAACCCTGTTGGTAATCACCATCGCGGTGGTGGTGGTGGCTCTGACGTGGTTGGTCACGGTGCCGTTGTGGCGTTATTGGAAACAACTCGGTCAGGACCGCATCACGGCGCAGCGCGAGTTAGAGGGCTACCGGCAGGTAATCGCGCGCGCGCCGGAATGGCAGCAGCAGTACGACGCGTTGCGGGAGCAGCTAGGCCAACAAACCGAAAAATTTGA
>JANWVU010000247.1 GCA_025056465.1 Verrucomicrobiia bacterium
ACGCGCGCCACTTTGTAGCCCATGAGTCTTCGCGTCGCAATTCCCTTTCGGGTTTTGGGTCCTACCGGACAATGGAGGGCATTTTGTGAATCTTATTGAGCTCCTGCGGTCGCAATTCCCTTTCGGGTTTTGGGTCCTACCGGACCATTGATCTTATTCGCACCTGCCGAGCGGCAGGTGTGCAGTCGCAATTCCCTTTCGGGTTTTGGGTCCTACCGGACCCCGACAGGGGGGACAAACCCAAACCTGCCCCCCTGCGTCGCAATTCCCTTTCGGGTTTTGGGTCCTACCGGACGCGGGTAATCCGCGCAGTCGCGCGGATGGTCCAGGGTCGCAATTCCCTTTCGGGTTTTGGGTCCTACCGGACGGCGCAGATTGGTCGAGCGCTGGCGCTAGAGCGACGGGGGTCGCAATTCCCTTTCGGGTTTTGGGTCCTACCGGACTGCAATCGAGGAACATGAGGTTTAGCACAGAGGGAACTAGTCGCAATTCCCTTTCGGGTTTTGGGTCCTACCGGACTGGAGGTGGAGAGATGAAAATCGCCAACTACGACGACGCAGTCGCAATTCCCTTTCGGGTTTTGGGTCCTACCGGACACGGAATCAGAGCAAAAACCCCAAGAGTGCGACAATGGGTCGCAATTCCCTTTCGGGTTTTGGGTCCTACCGGACAGCCGGGGTGTTTGCAAAGCACCCCCCAGTGAAATGGGGTCGCAATTCCCTTTCGGGTTTTGGGTCCTACCGGACTTCGGGGGAGCGGGCGGGAGGGACAGAGCGGTCGGCGGAGAGGAGATACCCTTTGGGGGGTGGGGGAGAACCGGTCGGCTGGGGGGG
>JANWVU010000248.1 GCA_025056465.1 Verrucomicrobiia bacterium
GGACGAGGCGGCGGCACTTGAGGCCGCGCTCGCCCGCCTGCCCTTCGCGGGGCAGGCGATCGGCGATTCGCCCGCCTTGGCGGCCTTCCTCGGCCCGGTCGGCGGCGAGGCTCAGAAGACGCGGCCGCGGGACTCCCGCGGGCAGAAGGCGCTCGGCGGCGCCGGCGCCGCGCCACGGCAGAGGCGGAGCTCGTAGATCCCGAGTGTCCCGGAGACCTCGTGCGCCGCGAGCAGCAGCGGCCGACGGCTCGGACTGTCCTCGGACGCAACGAGCAGGATCACCTCGGGGGAGCGGTCGCCGCCCGTGCTCGGACTGTAGCCCAGGAGCAGCGGCCGCAGCGGGTCGGTGAGGTCGTAGACCAGGAAGCCGCCGGTGCGCTCGAGCCCGACCGCGGCGTAGCGGCGGCCGCCGATCCAGGCCACGCTCAGGGCCTCGGGCTCGGGGCCCTTGTTGTCGCTGCGGGTGTCGAAGCTCTCCGGCGTGCCCTCGGAGTTGAACAGGGGCGGACTCGCCAGCGCGGTGATCCGCTCGAGCTCGTCGCCGCTGTCCCACAGCAGGGCGCCGCCGCTGCCGTGGAACAGCGAGATCGAGCGCGCGCCGAAGGCGTAGATGGCGTCGAAGTCGCCGTCCCCGTCGCTGTCGCCCAGGCGGTTCGTGACCACCAGCCGGCCGAGCTCGGCGTTCTGGCGCAGCGCGGCGGCATTGGGGAAGCGCTGCGGATCGAGCCGGTAGGCCGTCGCCCCGACCCGGAGCTCCTCGCTGAAGCCCGGCCAGTC
>JANWVU010000249.1 GCA_025056465.1 Verrucomicrobiia bacterium
GGGCGATCGCTCAGGCATGGCATGAGGCGGGAGCGCGGTTGGCGTTCACCTACCAAGGCGAGCGGCTGAGGGAAAATGTGGAGGAGTTGGTCGGGGCATTTGGAGAGGATGTGCCGTTGTATCCTTGCGACGTGACTCGTGACGAAGACATCGCGCGAGTATTTGAAAACGTCGCGCGGGATTTTGGGCGTTTGGACATTTTGTTGCATTCGGTGGCATTTGCGCCGCGGGAAGCGTTGGAGGGTCGGTTCCTCGACACGACACGTGAGGCGTTTCGCATCGCGCATGATGTTAGTGCGTACTCGTTGGTAGCGCTGGCACGCGCCGCCGCACCGTTGATGATCAACGGCGGGTCGATCATCGCGATGACGTATTACGGCGCGGTGAAAGTGGTCCCGCATTACAACGTGATGGGCGTGGCAAAAGCGGCGCTGGAGGCAAGCGTGCGCTATCTCGCGTACGATTTGGGGCCGCAGAAAATTCGGGTAAACGCAATTAGTGCTGGCCCTGTCAACACGCTGGCCGCGCGCGGGATTGCTGGGTTTACCGCAATTCTGAAGCATTACGAGGAGCACACACCGCTGCGGCGCAACATTGAACCTCGCGAGTTGGGAATGGCCGGCTTGTTCCTGGCCAGTGACATGTCCAGTGCAACGACGGGCCAGGTGTTGTACGTGGATTGCGGATACGAAATCATGGGGATGTAACGCACGGCGAAGGCCGGTAGCAGGAGCGCGCGCGTGG
>JANWVU010000024.1 GCA_025056465.1 Verrucomicrobiia bacterium
AAGCGATCAAGAATCAGGTGGGCTTGATCACCACCGGCTTGGGTGTGGCGTTTTACACGACGTTGTTGGGCTTGATCTTCGCCACGATCGCAGCGTTTTCCAGCTTGCTCATGGAGCGCACCGAGGAGGGTGTGCTGGATGAGGTAACGGAGTTGGTGGAGGGACGGATTCTGTTGCGGCTACCCACCGCCGCCGAGCAGGCGGAAGAGGGTGGTGCGATGGAGAAAATGGTGCAGGCCATCCGCGAAGGCATGGAGGGGATTCAGGCCAATTTGCGGTTCCCGGTGGATGAGCTGGCGCAGGCGATTGATGCCGGGTTCCGGCGGCTGCCCAACCCTGACCGGTACGAGGAAGTGTTTACGCGCGCCATTTCGAAAGCGGCAGATTTGATCAACCAGAAGTACGAGGAATTCCAGACCAACTACGAGCGACGTGTCGCTGAGCTCGGTTCGCAGCTTGGCGGCAAGCTCGAACAGGTGGCCGCGAACTTCAACAGCGGCACCAACCGAATCATGGACGAGTTCCGCAAGACCCAAGAGAAAAATCTCGAGGTGTTTGCGCGCAACGAGCAGAAACTTGCGGAGAAATTCGACGAGCTCACGGAGCAGATTGCGACGTTGGGCAAGGAGCAGGTGGAAGCATTCGGCGAGGCGCACGAGCGGTATCTCGAAGCGGTGCAGGAGTTGGATCGCAAGGAAATTCAGCGCTGGGAAAAAATGGTCGCCGACTTCAACCAATTGTCGCAACGTTTGTCGGAAAACTTCACCCGGTCGGTGCAGGTACTGGATAACTCGAGTCAACGATATGCCGAGCAAATCCGCGCTTCATCGCAGGCGTTGGCCGAGCAGTTGGAAAACATCACAAAGATTGGCGCCGAAATCGACAAGGTGCTGCGAACGGTACAAACGATGGAGGCGACCGTGCGCAATCTCGGCAACTCCGACGAGTTTCGTCAGACTTGGAACAGCATGCGCAACCAAATTGATGCTGCGACCAATCTAATGAAGGAGTTGTCGCGGCCGCGCAAAGTGGTGTTCCAAGAGACCCGGCTCGAGTAGTGAGTCGCGCGGGGTGAGGATGCCGTCATGGCACGGGAGCGAACCAAAACAAAAACCGACCTGGACGTGACCGGGTTTCTCTCGATCATGTCCATTGTTTGCGGCTTGATTTGTTTGATTTTGTTCGTCATTGCGCTGCGCATCGCGCTCAACCCGCAAGCCCTGAAGATCGTATCGTTCAAGCTGTTCACGAGCAGTCGGGCGGCGGTCTCAAAAAATCTCAAGGTGCCCTCCTACATTGATTGCGGGCCGAACGGCATCGTGTTGTACCCCGGGGGGATTCAACTGGGTTGGGATGAGCTGCAGCGACCCGGTAACCCGCTGGAGTTGATGTTGGACAAAATCCAAGAGCGGACCGAGAAAGAATACGTCATCGTGATGGTTCGACCCCAATCGGTGAAGTACTACCGGCTGGTTCGCAACATGATTGGCAAGCGCCCGATTGACGTCGGCTATGACGTGATTGACGCTGACTTCAAAGTGGATTGGGAAGCTGCGGTGCGAGCGGTGGGCGGGTAGGAGGCCGGCATGGCAAGACCACGAAAAGGTGACCCCGAGTTGTTGCTGGTGTCGTTTTGCGACATTCTGACCATATCGATTTCCGGGCTTTTCATGGCGACCATTATTACGGTGTTTGAAGCCACGAAGATACCGGAACTGCAAATGGTTCCACGGGCGATTCCGACGGCCAAGACGCCGGTATTCTTCGAGTGTCGTGGACAGCAAGTTTTCTACATCAATAAAGATGAGCTGGATGGTCAGGTGGCGCGGCGATTGTCCCAACTAAATCCCGGTGTGCGGTCGGGGGATTTGGCCCAGTTCTTGAAAGCCATTCAAGGTGAGGAAATTGGCAACGAGCATTATCGCGTTGATCCGAAATTTCTCTTAGTCGGGGTGATGGCTCTCGAACCTCGGGCCGGTATTCCTGGTGATACGATTGCCCAGCTCAAATCGGGCACGAGCCGATTTCACAATGCGTTAATCGGCCTGGACAAAGAGGCAAGATATATTGCTTTCTTGGTCCGGGATGATAGTTTTGATGTGTTCCGAATAGCTCGGCTCGAAGCCGACAAGCTTGGATTTGACGTCGGGTGGGAGCTTTTGGGCGAGGATGAGCCGATAAAGTTCGGCGCAGGCGGCACAGGGGTTTTGCCGCAGTAGCAGGTTAGGGGATTTGGGCCATGGCAACGAACGGCAAGCCGTCAGGAAAGACCACGACCATCGTCAGGAAAAAAGGGGCAAAAGCCAATGTCGTGGTGTGGAGTCTTCTTGCTTTGCTGGTGCTAACGGCCGCCGTTTTGGCGCTTAACGTAACCCAGCGTTTCCGCCGCGTGGTGGTCGAAACGAACCAATTTCGCAAGGTGGTTCAAGAAGGGATTCGTCGCCAAGAGATGATTGTCAAGGCGCCGGCGCGCAAAGAGTTCTCCCCGGCTTTTCTGCAGATGGCGTTCGGTGATAACCCGCCCCTGCTCGAGCGAATCAAACAGGCCCTCACCGAGGCCCTAGGTGCCGACCCCAAAATTGCCCAAGGCGACGTGGCACTGATGCTGGTGACCTACCGCGCGGAGGGCGAATTGCGGGATGTTGCGATTCACATCTTCGGCAATTTGGTGCCCGAACGGATGCCGGCCTTCAGCTCGGAAGGTTACTGGCGCTCGCAACTGCCGGATCGCTTTTACGAGATTGGGCAATCCGCTCTGGCACTGGTGGGTCGTGAAGTGCTCATTTTGGCCGACCGGGAAACGGAAGCCAAACAACGTGAGTTGATCGAAGCAATGATTAACAACCGCTACCAGGTTGTGGAAAACTATCTCCACGATCCCGTCTCTTTCATTGCGGTGATTCCCGAACCCGGCCTGCTGCTGACCGATTACTTCCGCCCCTACCTCGCGGCGATGTTGGTCAAAGGAAAAGTTTCGATGGAGGAATTCCGCGGCGAGATGGTCGCGCTTAGTTTCGATCAGCGCCGCGCGGTTGAACTGGCCCAAGTGTTCTCCGACATGCGCATGATGGCGGTTGGTGTTGGCCGCGTTCGTTACGGCAACACGGAGCACGCCGAAATGTCCCTGAACCAACTCGCGCGTGCCCCGATCGTTCCCGAAGGACCGACGGTGATTGGACGCATGATGTTACCCGGTGAAGCAATTGAGCGCGCATTACCTAAGTTTCTGCAAGGCTTCTCGAAGGGCATTGGGCGTATTCAGCGTGGTCCCGGCTACCCAAGCTAACCTGGTTGAGCTATTCAGGCACACGGCATGAACCGAGCCTACCGATTCAATAGCAGAATTCTCCTGCTGACGTGCCTACTTATTGGCCTACCGGCCTATGCACGTTTGGACCAAGAAGTGCGTGACCCGAAGCTCCAACTCGCCTACCAACGACTGCGCTTTGAGCGGTTGTACCCACCGGAAGCCGTCCAAGCGATTCATAAATCCGTGCGCGATGCCGAACGCGCTGTCGAGGCCCTCGCCGAGTTGACCAATGACCCGCGCACCGAAGTGCGCATGATGGTTGCCATGCTCCTCGGCGAGCTGGGCGAAACGGATGGGGCTGACCCACTCTGGAAATTAATCGAAGACCGACAAGAAAGCGTACGATTGACCGCCGCCGGCGCGATTGTTCGCCTTGCGGGAATGACGCCCATTTCCGCCAGCCCTGCGGGTTTGAAGAACTCCGACCCTGCCGTGCGCGCGCTGGTCGCCGGTACCCTTTATAAGTTGGAAGATAAAAGCGTGGAGGCCCCACTGATTGATGCACTCGACGACGAAGACGAGCGCGTTCGCATGGAAGTTGCCCGCGCACTCGGCACGTGCGGCACGGCCGTCGCTGTTCCCTCGCTAATCCCGCTGCTTCACGACCAGAGCGTGCTAGTGCGCACCGCTGCCGCCATGAGCCTCGGAATGGTCGAGGACCCGTCATCCATACCCGCGTTGCTCGACGCCATGAAGGACCCTGATTGGCATGTCCGCGCCCGCGCGATCATGTCGCTGTCGGCCATCGTCAAACTCGATCCTGCCAAACAGGCGCAAGTCACCGAGGCATTCATCAGCAAACTGCAGGAAGACGAATTTGCCCTCGTCCGCGACCGCGCCGCCGACGCTCTTGCTTTTGCAAACGACGAACGCTCCATCGATGCGCTGGTGCGCGCCATCATCTCAGAAAACCGTGACGCGCGGTTCCACGCTGCCCGAGCGCTCGTCACGGCGCGCGCCGTCAGTGCCCTGCCCAAACTCATGCCGCACCGCAATCACCCCAATCCCGAAGTGCGGCAAAAAATCATCGAGGTGTTCGGCGCCATCGGCGGTGAAAACGAATTACCGGCCGTTGCAGAAGCCGTGGATGATTCTCACGAAGCGGTGCGCATTGCCGCGGTCAATTCCCTGCGCACTCTCCAAAAACGCCAGGGGATTGAAGCGTTGCGTCGCGGTGTTGTGGATCCAAACCCGCATGTGCGCGCGGCGGCGGCGCGCGCCTTGGGCGAAATGCAAGACCAGGATGCGGTCCCACAACTTGTCGCCATGCTTCGCGACCGAAACGGATTTGTTCGCGGCGCGGCCGCTGAAGCGCTTGGTAAACTCGGCGACCGTTCTGCCGTGCAACCACTCATTGCCGTGTTGGTGGGCGAACAACAGCAACTTGGCTCTCCCGAAGAACAGGGCCTGATTATCGGAACCGAAAACACACTCCTGCCGGAGATCATTAAACAAAAACGCATCGAAGAGAAAATCCAGGTCGTCCAAGCTCTCGGTGAACTCCGAGCCTCAGAAGCGGTCGACGCCATCGTGGAACACGGTTTGCGCGCAGAGGATGCTGGGCTGCGCGCCGAATCAGCCGTCTCCCTCGGGAAAATCGGTGACGCCAAAGCACTGTCGCCGTTGGAGGAGAGCGTCCGTCCGTATTACGAGGCTGCGGTGAAACCCGAGCAACTCGAGCAAGGTCTGATTGCTGGTGCGATACCGGAAACAATTCGATTAATGAAGGAACGCGAGGCACGTGTGCGTGCCTCCGTAGCTTGGGCTTTGGGGCAAATCGCCGACCCATCCAGCCTGCCCATCTTGCAACGAGCAGCCGACGACGAGAACAGCCTCGTGCGTGATGCCGCCCAAGAAGCCATCGCTCGGATTCTCGAACAGCAGGAACGCCTGGCTCGCACTCGTCCTCCCGCCGCTGCGGCACCCACCCAGCCGCAATAAACCTCCTGACCGCTGACAATTTTGGCCGCGCCGCAACACGCAACGCTACCGGTTTGACAAGTGCTTTCTTATCGCCGATGCTCTCGACGGGTGGCACCAGTTATGCAGGGGGGAGTTTGATGAAAGGATTTGTAACCATGGGGGAAAAACCATTGCAGCACCGCTCGCAGAAACTTTTTCGGTCGGTTGTCGTTCTCGCAATTTCGATCCTTGGGTTCGTGGGGCCGGTCGCAGGCCGCTCGCATGCCCACGATTGCGCGGAGCATTCCACAAACGCTCTGCCGGATGAGCTGACAGAATTCCTCCCCCTATTGCGCCATTCTTTGCCCAATGAGTCCGTCGTGGTGCAAGCCGTGAGCGACCTTCTCGCCCAACCTCAAGCGCAATCGGTAGCTACTCGCCCCCGAATGATGGTGATTCTGTACCGAAATCGAGAAGGACGCATTGCCGACCTCGTTGTCCAACTGTTCCGTGACACCCGCACGGAAGGACCTCCCTTGCTCAATCCCGATGGGCTGGTTCGCAGCCGACTGGGCGACGAACTATTCTTTTCGGCGGACAGCCTCGTGGGTTTGATGTACAAACACGTCACTTACCTTGGTCATCCCAAGATGATTGAATCCACCCGTCGCGCCTTGGAAGCGGCGTTGGGAGGAGACCTCACTTACCTCCGCGAACTCACTGTCGAGCCTCTCAACGTCGTCATCGTCGTACCCGATGCCCGACCGTACCTGCCGGGGAGCCTTCGCACTCGTGTCCGAAGCGTTGTCAGCAAATCCCAACTCACCTTCCAAAACTGGAAAAACGAAGTCAGTTTCTTTACCGACAACAAAGAGACCGCCGAACAAGTGGGTTTCGTCATGGCTGCGTGGCGTGATATGGCCAAATCCATGGCCGACGCCTTCGCCTCCCACGTCTCCGGTCAACCGCTGCGGGACGCTTTGGAGCAGAGCTCCGTGCGCGTCGAGAACAACCAGGTCGTCGCGGCCGCGGCTGTGCCGGCCGCCACCGTCGTGCGCGCCACCAAAGAACTGGCCGGTCACGGCGGCGGTTGCCCACCCGGTAGGCCCTGCCGCAACAATAAAGTCCCGATATGCCACATCCCACCCGGCAATCCCGGCGGTGCCCGCACCATTTGCGTTGCTCCGAGTGCCGTTCCCGGGCATCTCGCCCACGGTGATTATTGCGGTCCATGCGTGACCGACTGATGACGTGGTCGTACCGGATTCGTCATCAGGCGAATCGACTTAGCGGTTTCGTCCGATTCTACCTCACCGTGGTGGTCTTGTCCTCACCGTTTGCAGTGGCTCAGCAACCTAACTCACACCAACGAAAACTCGACCGCATCCAACGATGGGTGGCATCGAAAGACCCCACCGTGCGCGAACAAGCTGTGCGTGAAGCCGCCCTCTTCCTGCCGGCGGACCAAGCGCGCCCCATCTTGCTCCAAGCCCTTAAAGATCCGGCTCCGCAGGTCCGTGCGGTCGCTGCCTGGCAACTCAAAGACCATCGCGTGCCTGGGGTCGCGGAAGCTCTCCTGTCGCTACTTCAAGACGAAAACGATCGCGTTCGCGCCGCTGCGGTATGGGCGCTCAGCGGCAACGCCGGTCGCCGTTACCTCAAACAAATCATGCAACTCAGCCGCGAGGACCCATCCGGCGTCGTCCGCTTCCGCGCTGTCTGGGGTCTTGGTTTAATCGGCGACCGCACCGCGTTGCCGGTGGTCATTGAAGCGCTAGGCGATTACAACAATGCCGTCCGTGACCGTGCAGCGGTCATCGCCCTCGAAACGCTCGCCGATGCGAAAATCGTCTCCCACCTGCTGACTCAAACCAACAACGTCCTACCGGCCTCTCGTCGCATCGTCATGTACCTGCTGGGCAAATACGGCGATCGGGACCGACCCACTGCCATCGCCGCGTTAATGAAAGGGCTGCAAGACCCGGACGCGCGCGTACGCGGTCAGGCGGCCCTCGCGTTGGGCCGACTGAAAGCGAACCAAGCACGCGCCGCGCTCGAAGCCGCGTCGCATGACTCTGACGACCACGTTCGTGGCGCCGCCACGCATGCACTAGGCTTGATTGGCGACACGGCCGCTTTGCCGGCGGTGCGGGCGCGACTCCGTGACGAAGCCGCGTTCGTCCGTGCCATTGCGGCCGAGGCCCTCAACCGACTCGGCGACCACACCGTGCAACCGCCGGAAGAGTTTCGTGCCGAGGAACTGTTCACCTACCCCATCCACACCCCTGAACACCAAGACCTGTTTTGAAATTCACCCGGCACCGCGACGTGCCGGCGGACAGAGCCCGTTCGGCGAGTTGCGTACAAACTCCAGAAACTCCGCCGCCTCACTCGTGCAAAACCCGCGCGCCTGCGCCAACGCCTCGCTCGTCGTCAGTCCTGACCGGTAGAACAACCGAAACAATGCCTTGATCTCCCGCACCGCCTCTCCCTTCACTCCCGCCCGTTTTAATCCCACCTGATTGATGGCGTGCACCTCATTGCGCTCAGCAGCGATGACGAATGGCGGTACGTCCATCGACACGCGCGCGTTGCCAGAAAGCATCGCCAGCCGCCCAACCCGCATGAACTGATGGATCACCACCCCACCGGAGATAAATGCCCGATCCCCCACCTGCACGTACCCGGCCAGCAACGCGCAATTACACAAGATCACGTGATTGCCCAGCACGCAGTTGTGGCCCACATGCGACCCCGCCATCAGATAGCAATCATCACCAATCACGGTTGCACTCTCCGGCTCCGTCCCCCGATGCACCGTGCAATACTCCCGAAACACGTTGCGGTTACCCACGCGCAAATAACTCCGCGTCCCACAGCGAAACCGCAAATCTTGCGGCTCATGGCCAAGCACCGCCCCAACGTGCACCTCGTTGTCCTCGCCCAAGCTGGTGCCGCGCGCGAGGTACGCATGCGCGCCCACTCGCGTGCGCGCTCCCAAGCGCACCCCGTCCTCGATCACCGCATATGGCCCAACCTCCACACTCGAATCCAACTCGGCCTTCGGACTCACAATCGCTGTGGGGTGGATCGCCATTGCCGTGCACTATAAGAATCCGGCTCGCCGCCGCAAAGCACGCGATTATATCCTCAAAGCTCCTTGTGAAAACCTTCGCCAAGTCCTTCACCAACCTATTTGCCCTGTGGGTGATTGTGCTGGCTGCAGCCGCGTTTCAATGGCCGCACGCGTTTCGCTGGTTTCAACCATGGATCGTACCGGCCTTGGGGCTCATCATGTTCGGCATGGGCGCCACGCTCACGCCTGCCGACTTCCGCCGCGTCCTCGAACAACCCCGCGCCGTCGCCGTTGGTCTCGGCGCGCAATACCTCATCATGCCGCTGTGGGGCTGGTGCGTCGCCCGGTGGCTCAGCCTACCGGCTCCTTTGGCAGCTGGTGTTATCCTCGTGGGCTGCTGTCCCGGTGGAACCGCGTCCAACGTCATGACGTATCTGGCGCGCGGCGACGTGGCGCTGTCGGTGACCCTGACGGCGTTGTCCACGTTGCTCGCCGTGGTCGCCACACCTTACCTGACGGCGTGGTTGGCGGGTACCTTCGTGCCCGTCAACGCCACGGAGCTACTATGGTCGGTGGCCCAAATCATCTTGTTGCCGGTAACGGCCGGGCTGCTGGCTCGGAAAATCGTCGGCGACCGGATTCAACACTTCATCGCGTGGCTGCCGGTCCTCTCGGTGATTTTCATCGTGATGATCATCGCCTGTGTGGTTGCGCTGACCCGCGATCGGTTGCTGACCAGTGGCCTCCCGGCTTTGATCGCGGTGGTGCTTCACAACGCGGGCGGGCTGGCACTTGGTTACCTTGTCGCGCGCGTTGCCGGCTTGGATGTGATCCGTGCACGCACCATCGCGATTGAGGTTGGCATGCAAAACTCCGGTCTCGGTGTCGCTCTTGCGCGCAAACATTTTGCCGACGCGCTCGTGGCCTTACCGGGTGCTATCTTCAGCGTTTGCCACAATCTCACTGGCTCCGCCCTCGCCACCTACTGGTCTCGCCACCGCGAGACACCGGCTTCCCCGTCCTGACACTTCGTTCCCGCGTGCGGGGTTGGTTCAATATTGCGGGACGCTGGGATCGATGCGCTCGGCCCAAGCGTTGATCCCACCAGCGACGTTTTTGACCTTGGTGTAACCTTGTTGTTTGAGGAATTGCACGGCGCGGGCACTCCGACCCCCGCTCTTACAGTGCACAACAATCAACTTGTCTTTGGGCAACTCGCGGTATCGCTGGGGCAGTTCTGGTAGCGGGAGCTTGTAAGAACCTTCGATGGTGCAAATGGCAAATTCGTCCGGGTTGCGCACATCCACCAGCAGAAAATCCTCGCCAGCATCGCGCATCGCTTTGAGTTGTTCGACGCTGATATCGTCAGGACCGAGTTGTTCTTGTTTTTTCTGTTCCACGATCGAGTCTCCCGAAGTGCCTTCTGCTTCGCCGCGGCCAAGACCGCAGAATTCGAGGTAGTCAATGAGCTTGGTAATCGTGGGGTTTTTGCCGCAGACCGGGCAGTTGGGATCACGCGGGATTTTGTATTCGCGAAAGCTCATTTCCATCGCGTCAAACCGCAGCAACCGTCCCATGAGCGGCTTGCCCTTGCCGATGATTAACTTCACCGCCTCGTTGGCCTGAATGTTGCCAATGATTCCACAGATGACGCCGAGCACACCGCCCTCGGCGCAACTGGGCACCATGCCGGGCGGCGGCGGTTCGGGGTACCAACACCGGTAGCATGGGCCACCCAAGTGCGGCGCAAACACGCTCGCCATGCCTTCCCAGCGGAAAATTGAGCCGTATACGTTTGGCTTTTTCAACATCACACAGGCGTCATTGACGAGGTACCGGGTTGGGAAATTATCCGTGCCGTCAATGACCACGTCGTAATCTTTGATGATGTCGAGGGCGTTGTCGCTGGTGAGTTTTACCGGGTGCGGGATGAACCGAAGATTAGGGTTGATGGCTTTGAGTTTTTCCTCGGCGCTTTTCAGTTTGGGTTTGCCGACGTCGGGAGTGAAATGGAGGATTTGGCGTTGAAGATTGGAGAAGTCCACGGTGTCGAACTCCACCATGCCAATGGTGCCGACTCCGGCCGCCGTGAGGTAAAGAGCCAACGGGGAGCCAAGACCACCGGACCCGATCAACAGCACTTTCGCTGCTTTTAGCCGTTCCTGCCCCTCCACACCAACTTCCGGTAGGATTAAGTGCCGGCTGTACCGTTTGATTTCCTCGTTGGTGAGTTTGACGCGGTGCGGAATGATAGGGTCCAGGCCACCGGCGATCGACGGGACGATGGAAATTTCATCGCCGTCCTGCAGCGGTGCCTGCGCGTCGCGGCTGCGCACATCATCGGCGTTGACGTAAATGCGCACGAAGTTTCGGAGTTTGCCGTCCGCATCGTACAGGTGGGCGCGCAGTTGCGGGTAGCCGCGCGTCAGCGCTTCCAGCGCCTCGGCGACCGTGGAGGCGTTAACCTCCACGCGGGACTGGTTGTCGGCGAACCGACGCAAGGCGGTGGGGATGGTGATCGTGATGGCCATGCGGGGCAGTTTAGCCGACGCAAGGGGGAATTCAACGGTCGGATGCACCGCTACCGGCCGCGCCAGAAATCCAACTCGCGTCGCAATCGTTCCAGTTCGCGACACAACTCAACAATCACTCGGGCCGCGGTCAGGTTGACACCGAGCGAGTCTCGCACGCGAGCGACCTGTCGCAACGTGTGCAGTGCATGTTCGTCAAATCCGATCATGCCGAAACGAGAAATGGATTGGGGACGCACCAGACCGTATCGCCAGCAAATCAACACCTCGCGACGGCGCAAACCGGCCAGCTCGGCCGTCATTTCAAGGCTGTAGCCGCGGGACGGTTGCGGCTCGCGGACGCGAATCAGGTAACTCATAGATTCCTCCGAGGATCAAACGTTGACCGAGCGCGCAGTCGTTCCCACAGCTCGCGCTCTTCAGGGCTGAGGCGGTCTGGCACTTCGATTTTGGTGATGACATACAGATCGCCGCGTTGACCATCCGGCCCCGGTAATCCCTGGCCGCGCAGTCGAAATTGTTGGCCGCTAACGGTGCCAGGCGGAACGGTGAGCATCGCCGTTGCCTCAAGCGTGGGCACTGGCACGCGCGCCCCGAGCACGGCCTCCCATGGCGCCAGTGGCAGTTCATAGTACAAGTCGCGGTCTCGTACGCGAAAATCCGGGTGTTTCGCGAAGCGAACCCGCAAATATAAGTCACCGGGCCCGGCAGGCCCCTCGTGCCCGCGGCCAGCTAATCGAATCAGTTGGCCCTCATGTACGCCGGGGGGGATGCGCACCCGGTAGGTTTGCGTGTCGGTCTGACCGGTGCGCGGGTCGGTGCGTCGCACGGTGATCTCGCGGGTCGCGCCGCGCAGTGCTTCCTCGAGCGTAACCATGATGTCGCCTTCGATGTCGGCGCCACGAGCCGCCTCCGTCGCGCCGGTCTCGGTGCCGAAGTCGAAGGGAGCGCCGAATGGCGACCGGCCGCTGAAAAATTGTTCAAAGAAATCGCTGAAGCCGGTACCCCCAAAGTGAAATTCAAATCCTGCGCCACCGGGTGCGGTTCGGTACGTCCACTGCCGAGCTCGCCAGCCCGGCGGCGGTCGAAACTCGGTACCCGCCTGCCAGTGTGCACCCAGTTGGTCATAGCGGCGTCGTTTCTCGGGATCGCTGAGCACTTCGTAGGCTTCGTTGATTTCCTTAAACTTTTCCTCCGCGCGCTTTTTATCGCCGGTGGCCTTGTCGGGGTGATACTGCATCGCGAGGCGACGAAATGCTTTTTTGATTTCGTCGTCGGTGGCATCCCGCGACACACCAAGAATCGCGTAGTAATCTTTGAATTCCACGTCGGCCCTCACCTCTTTCGACGCCGAAGCCTCTTGTGCCCGAAAAGTAGAACGAAGACACGCGTTTTGCCAGCGGCGAAACGATCCTACCGGACTAACAGAGGATGCGCGTCAGCGTCGCGCGCGTGCGAGTCGCTCAACCTGGTCGAGGTACCGGGCCACCGATTCGCGCGGTTGCAGTTCCTGCGCGCGGCGCAACAACGGCACCGCTTCGTTATACTTGGCCTGACTCACCAGCAATTGAGCTCGCCGCAACCGCGCTTCCGCCTCATGTTTCTCGAGGTTTTGCGCGCGCTCGTAGTAAAACATCGCGCGCTCCGTGTCTCCCTGGCGGGCGTAGTGCTGGCCCAACAACAACAACGCCTCGCCGTCCAGTGGGTCGAGGGTAACCAGCTCTTGCAACACGCGCACGGCATCGTCTCCCCGGCCCTCCGCCACAGCAATCCGGGCGTGTAGTTGCAGGGCGCGTTTCTTTTCCACGTCGTTGAGCCGATTGCCGATGACTTGCTCCAGCTCGGTAAGCAGCGCGCGCGCCTCGGCAATGGCGCCGCGCACGGCCAAGACTTCCACGTTGCGCAGCGGCCGGGTGGCCGGTTGGTCGGGTTTGAGGCGAAGCGCTTCCCGATAGCTATTGGCAGCCATATCCCAGATGCCCTCGTTGACGTAGATGTCACCGAGGGTGTTGAGCATTTCGACGGTGGCGCCACCGAGCCGCCGCACCAACTCGAAGTTTTCCGCAGCCCGGCGGGCTTCGCGCATGCCGATGAATGCATTTGCTTGCAACAACCAGAAGTCGGCACGGTGTGGGTTGCGCCGAATCAACTCTTCACAGAGCTGGGCTGCCTCGTGATATTTTTGCTGGCGAAACAGGCTGCGTGCCAAGCCCAACCGCCAATCGAGGTTCTCTGGCTGAAGCAGTATTGCGTTGCGGTAGGCCGACTCTGCCGATAGGAACTCCCCTGTTTGAAGGTAAGCCAACCCCAGTAGCCCAAAGCTCAATCCGTCGCCGCCGCCCAGCTCGATCATGCGCGTGAAGGAGCGGATCGCTTGCGGAAAATCACCCAGACGGATGCTGATGATGGCGAGGTTTTTGTGGGCGCGTTGAAACGAGGGAAACTTGCTGATCGCTTGCCGGTAGGCGGCGGCAGCATTGGTGAGCATGTTTTGTTGGAAATACACGTTGCCAAGGGTGAAATCGAATACTGCACTGGCGTCCGGCTTGGCGAGTCGCTCCAGTTGCGCTTGCGCGGCTTTCAGGTCGGAAGCGAGCAGCTTGATCAATTTCTCCATCTGCTCGCGCTCCACGGCCGTGACGCGTGGTTCGATTTCGGCGTTGACGCCATAGGTGCCGAGGAATTGTTTTTGGAACTCGGGATCATCCCATAGGTTTTGCATTTCCGTGTTGGCCACAGCGGGTGCGGCCACTGCCACCGCAGTCCACAACACAACGCAAACCAAGCTGATTGGATTACTTGTCATGGGTTTTTCCTGTTGGCGCTACGCTAACTCAGGCTGAAGGTTATGGGTACACGCATTTTGAATTGAACCTGTTGACCGTTGCGCATGCCGGGTTCAAATCGCCACTGTTTGACCGCGTCCAGCGCCGGGCGTTCGAATCGCGGATCGGTGGATTTCTCGATGGAAGCGTTGGTCACACGGCCGTTGCGATCCACCACAAATGTTACGTACACAGTTCCTTGCACGCCGCGGCTGCGCAGTTCAGGAGGATAAACCGGTGGGACTTGGAAGATGATGCGCGGTTTCTGATCGAGATCGCCGAGCGAAAAAATGCGATCCAGATCATCGGTGCTCACCGCTTGTGCCAACTTGATCGCGAAATCACCCGTTAGCGCCTCGCCAAAGCCCGGGTTTAGCGCCAGCTCAAGCTGTTCCAGGTCCAACGGTTGGGATTCGTGCTCCAGTTGGGGCGGCGGTTCTTCTTCTTTCTTTTCCTCTTCCTGCTCCGGTGGCGGTGGTGGTGGCGGCACGTCCGCGATGTCGGCGGAGCGTACGATCAAGTCCTTGGCGGGCGGACGCCCGATGGTTTGGGTCAGCGGCAGCACCAACAACACAACCAAGGTACCGAGGACGGCACCGAGCAACACACCGACTGCCTGATGCCAAGCGGAACGTCCATTTCCGTTGCCATTCGGTTTCATTGCGGGAAACGAGGCTTACATCGTTTGTTGTTTGAGTGTGGCGATACTGACCTTCTTCGCGCCGGCCAGTTTCGCCTCGTCGATGACGCGCACGAAGATACCGGCTTGGGCGGCGCGGTCCACCTGCACGATGACCGGTAGGTCCTCCTTTTGCGTCATGCGACGCACCAGCGGTTGCACCCCGCTGATGCCGATTTCCCGACCGCCATAGACCACCTCACCCTTGGCGGTGACAGCGATGAGGATGCTGTTTTTCTCCAGTTTTTCGGCGGAGGCAGCCTGCGGTTTGTCCACTTCCACGCCGGTCTCTTCCACAAACACCGTGGTGACGATGAAAAAAATTAGCAAAATGAAGACGCAATCAATCAACGGCGAGATGTCTAGACTCGCCTCCGACGCTTCATCGGCCTGACTGTTGCGGAATCGGCTCATGACTCGCAGAGACCCCCAATCACCCGAAGCGGATAGGAAGAAAACGTTACGAAAAGATTTCCGTATTGTTACGAAATGATGAAACCACCGGCGCTCGCGGACCAGTGTTGCCGTTGCTCGTGCTCGATTCACCGCCGACCGGCCTGAGCGGCTGGCGACGGTCAGCGCGACCGGGGGCGCGACAGCGCGAGGCGGAGAACTTCGTCCACCGTTTCGACGGGGCGGAATTGGAGTTTGGCGCGCGCGTCGGCGGGGATATCGGCGAGGTCTTTTTCGTTATGTTTGGGGATAATGACCGTCTTGATACCGGCTCGCAGAGCAGCAAGGGATTTTTCCTTGAGACCACCAATAGGAAGCAGCAAACCGCGCAATGTAATTTCACCAGTCATGGCCACATCAGGGCGAACCGGTCGGTTGCTGAACAGCGAGGCGATGGCGGTAAACATGGCGATACCGGCGGACGGGCCATCCTTGGGCACGGCGCCGGCAGGAACGTGAATGTGGATGTCGGCATCTTTGAACGCATCGGGGGAAATGCCGAGGGGCTGGGCGCGGGCTTTGACAAGACTGAGTGCCGCCTGCGCGCTTTCTTTCATCACATCGCCGATTTGGCCGGTCAGCAAGATGTTGCCCTTGCCGGGGTAGCGAACGGCTTCGATGTGGAGGATATCACCGCCGGTGGGTGTCCATGCCAGGCCGGTCACTACGCCGGGCTTGGCGGAGGTGAGTTTGGTTTCGCGAATGTACTTGGACGGGCCGAGAATTGTTTCGACTTCGGCGGCGTTGATCGTGGCGCCGGTGGTCTCGCCCCGAGCGATGCGGGCTGCGACATGCCGGCAAACGGCGGCGATTTGGCGTTCGAGTTCGCGAACACCCGCTTCCCGCGTGTAATCGTCAATGATCCGACGCAGGGCCGGTAGCTCGAATTTGCACTGACCGTTTTTCAGACCGTGTTCCTTGAGTTGGCGGCGAACGAGGTAGCGGCGGGCGATCTCGAGTTTTTCGCGGTCGGTATAACCCGGTAGTTCAATGACCTCCATGCGGTCGCGCAAGGCCGGTGGGACCGTGTCCATCATGTTGGCCGTGCAGATGAACATGACCTGCGAGAGGTCAAACGGCACATCGAGATAATGGTCATGGAACGCGTGGTTCTGCCGAGGGTCGAGCACTTCCAACAGCGCGCTGGCGGGGTCCCCACGGAAATCAGCACCGAGCTTGTCAATTTCGTCGAGCATCAGAACCGGGTTGCGTGAGCCGCACCGCCGAATTTCTTGGATGATGCGGCCCGGCATGGAGCCGATGTAGGTGCGGCGATGGCCGCGAATCTCCGCTTCGTCATGGACACCGCCGAGCGAAAGTCGGGCAAACTTGCGCCCCAGCGCATCGGCGATGGATTGGCCGAGGGAAGTTTTGCCAACCCCGGGCGGGCCGAGGAAGCAGAGGATGGGGCCGTGGCCGGTGGGGTTGAGTTTGCGGACCGCGAGATACTCAATTAGACGCCGTTTTACTTTCTCGAGGTCGTAGTGGTCGCGATCGAGAATTTTTTGGGCGCGCTCGAGGTCGAGGTTGTCTTCGGTGAGTTTGTTCCAAGGAAGCTCGGCGAGGGTCTCAACATAGCTGACGATGACAGAGTATTCGGGGCTGGCAGGATGCACGTGGTTGAGACGACGCAGCTCGCGCTCCGCCTGTTCCATTACCGGCGGGGGTGGGGCCGCCTCTTCGAGTCGTTTGCGCAGGTTCGCAATTTGTTCCTCCGCGCCCTCGGATTCGCCGAGTTCTTTCTGAATAGCACGGATCTGTTCGCGCAGGAATGCCCTGCGCTGCTGGTCTGTAAAGGTGGAGCGAACGTCTTTTTGGATTTTCTGCTGGAGGCGAGCGATTTCGAGTTGCTGGATAACGTACCGATGAACGAGTTGGACGCGCTTGACGACGTCGAGTTCAGCCAATACCGCTTGTTTGTCCGCCACCGAAATATTGAGGTTGCCGGCTAAAAAATCGGCCAACTTACCGGGGTCGGTAACGTTGAGAATTGCAAGTCGTGCCGCCTCGGATTCTTCGACGGTCAGCTCGACCAGTTTGACGGCCGAATCCCGCAGACCTTGGACCGTTGCAGCAAATTGAAGATCGTTTTCCGGCGCGGGGGTGGAAGCCAATGTTTGAACCTCGGCACGCAGGTACGGCTGGGTGGTTACAGGTCGCACGAGCGCGATGCGCTCGATGGCCTGAACAATGATGACAACCTCTTCCTCGCCAGGGCGGAACAATTTGAGCACGCGCGCCGCAACGCCTACCGGGTAAAGATCGTCGGGACCGGGTTCATCGGTTTCCGCCGATTTCTGGGCGACGAGGCCGACGATTTTGCTGTGCGGCAACGTTTCCTCGAGCAGTTTGCGCGAGCTGGGGCGACCGATGTTAAGCGGCGCGATCGCTTCGGGGAAAATGACGGTGTTGCGGATGGGGAGAATGGGCAGGACGGAGGGAATGTCGCGGACATCGGTCTCGGTCTTTTCCGCCCGTGCCGTCCCGGAAGGCGAGGGTGCCGGCTCGGCGCCGGTCGCCGAACGAGAAGTGACGTCGGTGGTGCTCACGTCGGTTCGTCTCCGGTGGGTTCGACCACCTTGACATTCCGTGCAATCGGCAACGTGATCCAAAGGAGCCCGTCACGGTACACGGCGGTAACTTGGTCGGGGTCCACGCTTTCAGGAAGTTCGAGCACGCGTTGGAATGGGCCTTCGTCAATCTCCATGGCGAGCACGTGGGCGGGTTCGTCGCGAGCACGGTCCGGTTCGAGGGGTCGCCGGGTGCCGGATATGGAGAGGCGGCGCGGTTCCGCGCGCACCGAAATATCGCGGCGATTCAGCCCGGCCAGGTCCAAACAAATGACAAACCGATCCGCCAGCCGGTATGCGTTCAGTGCAGGTCGCCACTGCGTAGTGTGGCCGCCATGCAGCGTAGCGAAACTGAGCCGGCGAATTTCGTTGGCGAGCCGGTCAAACTCGCTTTGCCATTTTTCCCACTCGCTCATGGCGGCTCCTGTTTTGCGCACAACAATTGATCGGAAACGTCGCAGGTCATTGGGCACGCAGCACGACGAACAAACTGGCATCGCGTCGGCGAATCAGTAGCAAAGCGCGTTGCTCAGACTTTGCCAACGCCTCACGCAACTCGGCTACGGAGGTGACCGGCTGGCGGTTGACTTCCAAAATCAAATCGCCACGCTGCAACTCAGCCGCGGCGGCTGGGCTATCGGGTTGAACTTCGGTGATCAGCAGGCCGGTCTGATCTTTGTAACCGAATTCCTCGGCTAATTCGGCTGTTAGCGGCTGCGCTGTGAAACCCCACCGCTCGATGCTACCCGGTTGCGCTGGGCCACCGGCGGTGGTGGTCTCGGGCGTTAACCTGCCCACGGTGACGGCGATTTTGCGTTCTTGGCCGTCGCGCCAAATGACCAGTTCGGCGCGCGTGCCGGGCGCGGTGGCGGCCACTGCATTGCGCAACTCGCGTGTGTCTTGCACCGGTCGGTCTCGATATCGCAAGATGACGTCACCGGGTTGCAGACCGGCTTTTTCCGCCGGCGAATCTTTGTTCACCTGCGCCACAAGTGCGCCGCGCGGCTCCGGCAGTTTGAATTGCTCGGCGAGCTCGTCGGTGACGTCCTGAATGATGACGCCCAAAAATCCCCGCACGACCGCCTCACCTTTGCGCAAGGTGGGCATCATGTTCTTGGCCATGTTGATTGGGATGGCGAATCCAACCCCGGCAAACTGGCCGACCGCCGTGGCAATGGCGGTGTTAATGCCGACCACTTCGCCGCGCAAGTTCACCAGTGGACCGCCTGAGTTACCGGGGTTAATCGCGGCATCGGTTTGAATGAAATCCTCGTAATCGGCCACACCCACATTCGCGCGGCCGGTCGCGCTGATGATACCGGCGGTCACCGTTTGCGCCAGGCCAAACGGTGCGCCCACCGCCAACACCCACTCCCCAACGCGCAGTTTATCGCTATCGCCCAACGAGGCTACCGGCAAATCGGCCGGGACCCGCCCTTTGATGCGAATGATGGCCACGTCCGTCTTTTCATCGAACCCAATCAGCTCCGCTTCAAACCGACGGCGATCGGCCAATTGCACGTTGATTTTCTCCACATCGCGCACGACGTGGTAGTTGGTGAGGATGAAACCCTCCTTGTCCACGATAATCCCGGAACCGGTGCCTCGTTGGGGGATGCGGCGCTCACGCGGTTGCGGGCGCGGGGATGGCTCCGGTCGGCCCTGACCAAAAAACCGCTCCCAAAAATCATCGCCGAAGGGGAATGGCCATTCCCATTGCCGAAATCGCAACGTGCGTTCGGAGTAAATGCTGACTACCGCCGGTCGGACTCGGTCGGCAGCCCGTTCAAACGCAACACTCAGAGCGTCAGCCGTCGCCAAAGGATCACTAGGCGCGGGCGAAGCATTGCTCCACACCGACCCCAGGGACCAGACCAAGAAACATACCAGCCACACGCGCCGCGAAAGCTTTTTCATTCTCCGACCTCCTTCCGCCCATCTTGAACCCATCTGCGCCTCCAACAAGATCATGCTACCGCAAGTCGCCATTACCGGCTAGTCCAACGCACGCGCCGTCAGGCAGCACACATCACCGAGCACCTGCGTCTGGCAACTGAGACGGCGATTGGGTGGTTGACCCCGCAGCCGCCAGCGCTCGCGACGATTTGGTGGCGACAAGTTTTCCAGCCCCTCGACGATTTCCATCACGCATTTGCCGCAAAATCCGTTGCCTCGACAATTCGTCCAATCATCGAATTGGTTTCGATAGACCGGTACGCCATGTAACAACGCCACCTTGCGCAGATTGGCGTATTGGCCACAGTCCACTTTGCGGTTCCAGTCCAGAAACTCCACCGTCGGCATGGCGCTTACACCTCCTCCAACAAAAAAAGCCGGCTATTGGCCGGCTTGCGGTGGCCGATGCCTCGCAGCATCAGCCCACCTTGACCTCGATCTGACGCGGT
Source organism: Verrucomicrobiia bacterium (assembly GCA_025056465.1). Classification (GTDB taxonomy): domain Bacteria; phylum Verrucomicrobiota; class Verrucomicrobiia; order Palsa-1439; family Palsa-1439; genus JANWVU01. The sequence continues at coordinate 19,752 of JANWVU010000024.1, forward strand.
TTGGCTTCCTCGGCCTTGGGCAACGCAATTTCGAGGACGCCATCACGGAACCGCGCTTCGATCTTGCCGGCATCCACCTCGACCGGCAGCTCGATGGCCCGATGGAACGGACCACTGAGCCGTTCGCGCAGGTAGTACGTGGCATCTTTGAACTCCTCGACCTTGCGCTCCCCTTTGACCGTCAGGACGCCATCTTGCAACGTCACCTGCACATCATCTTTGGAGACGCCCGGCAAATCCACCCGCAACAGCAACCGGTCGCGCTCCTCGATAATGTCACAAGGTGGCGTGAACCCCCCGTCGCGGCTCACCAACCCGAATCGGCGCAACGAATTCTCGAACAGCCGATTCATCTCCTCTTGCAGATCGGTGAGGCTCGCGAACGGATCCCACAAGTCGGTTCGTGGAGTCCATCGCGTCAATGCCATCGTTGCTCACCTCCTTTCACACCCTCCAACATCCGAATTTTGCGATAGCAGTGCCAATGCCATGCGGAAATGACTGATTTTCAGCGACCGTCTGTGCCAAACCCGACCCAAAAACTCCCCGCCCCCCGTCCCACTGCGTCAGGTTTTCGCGAGCTGGTGCCTGACTGGTTTGGTAATTTGAGACCTCTCTACCTCACCCGCTCATTTCACGCTCCTGGCTAAGCCGCAGCGTGTGCGAGGAACGCCAGCGACCGGCAGCAGGTGGCGCGGAAAACCACCGAGAATGTTGCCGTTGTGGGCGGGCTGAAATCCGAGAGCAACGGCACCGCCCACTCACCGGGCTTGGCCCGGTGAGTGGCGCGGTGTGGGATGTGCGAAGTTCAGCGGCGACGCCGCAGCAACGGCAGCAGACCGCAGAAGGCCAGACCAACCATGCCGACGGTCGTCGGCTCGGGAATCACGCAAAGGCCGGCGAGTTTGAAGTAATCCGGGCCTGTGGTGACGTTCTTGTTGCCGCCGAGCCAACTCCCACCAAGATTCGGGTTGTAGGCCCCAACGAGCCAGCATTCCGCGAAGATTTTATCGGGGTTGACGTTCGGATTCTGCTTCACGTCGTAGTAATCACCCGCCGATTCCCATCCCTCACCCAACAACGCCTGCCAGACTTTGCCGGTGAAATTGCTGAGTGTTCCGCCCGTCAATGCCAGCAGCGACACGTCGCTATCATTGTGCACCCATCCAATCTGCAACGACTTGAGGGCCACCGGCACGTCGAAGCACAACAGCAACATGTCGTAATCGCCATTGTGATTATCTACGGCGTGGTTGGGCGAGTTGGTGCGTTCCACACCCAATCCGTCCCACAACCCAACCCAATCCTGAATGATTTTCCCGTTGTGATATGACCAACCGGTAACCTTCAGGTTTATTCCGCCCGCCGAGTAATGGTACTCTTTGTAATAGGTCGTGCTACCGGGATACGGGTTGACCTTCTTCGTCGGGGTTTTGAGGTTGAATTGGATACAATCATCGGCTGGGTGGGTACCGTGGGCATGGGCTGCTTGCCCAACGACCACCCCCCCAATGACCAGCGCCCACAACCATCCGCGTCGGGACACGCTCCGCGAGATGGTGGCGGTACCACCTACTACGCACTTGAACAACTTACTTACTTGGACTCCGACCACGGAGAACCTCCCTTCTTGTTGCGACTACTTCGGGAAACAGAGACCTCTCCGAGCCGGTAGCCCGTAGCACCCAATCCCCGTACGCCCCGCAGCAGTTCATTTGGTTATTCCCTACCCTTGCTTGCGCCCAACCCAGCTTGGGGCTGCAAACCAAGCCTGAAAAGAATAACTGGACAGTTTTTGAATGCAACAACAAAAATTTTTCCCTAGGGGTCGCCCTTGCAAGTAGCGTATGCCCAACCAACACGGTCGCACCTACCGGCGCGTATCGTACCCACGCCAGTACGTCTCGCCACGCGATTTCACGCTTGCGGCCCCGCCGCTCATCAAGCCACCCTCCCCGCCCATGAAAATCTCCACCGCGGCTCGTCGTCGCCAACTCTACCGTCTGCTGGGGGATTTGCCGCCGCGTCACCGACCCATTCGTGTCGTCTCGCGCCACATCGAACATCATCGCGATTACGTGCTCGAAAGATTGCGCCTCGACCTCAACGGCGAGGAAATCGTACCGGCCCTGTTCGCCAAACCGCACGGCCCGACGCGCCGCTGGCCCACCGTCCTGTACAACCACTCGCACGGCGGCCTCTACAACATCGGCAAGGACGAGCTGTTCAATCCCAAACCCTACCTCATCCGACCGGGTTACGGGCCAGAACTACTCGCGCGCGGCTACGCCGTGCTGGCCATTGATCACTGGGTGTTCGGCGAACGCGCCACGCGACCCGAATTTGACGTGTTCAAAGAAATGCTCTGGCACGGCCGCATCATGTGGGGTGCCATGGTTTACGACAGCTTGCGCGCGCTCGATTACCTCGTCACCCGCCCAGACGTAGACCCGCGCCGCTTGGCCACTATAGGAATGTCCATGGGCAGCGCGATGGCCCAATGGGTTGCCGCGCTCGACCCGCGCATCAAAGTGTGCGTGGACATCTGTTGCCTCACCGATTACCACGCGTTGATCAAAAGCAACGGCCTCGCAAGGCACAGCTTTTACTACTACGTGCCCGGCCTCCTGAAAAAATTCACCGCCGCCCAAATCAACGCACTCATTGCGCCGCGCCCCCACCTCAGCTTGGCCGGCACCCGCGACCCCCTCACACCGCTACCGGGCTTGAAACGGATCGACCGCGAACTTCGGCAAGTCTACCGCGCTGCCGGCGCACCAAACGCGTGGCGCTTACTCACCTACCCGGTCGAACACCAGGAAACCCCCGCCATGCGCAAAGAAGCACTGGCGTGGTTGGAACGCTGGCTGTAATCACCCAGTCCCACCGGCCCGCACTGTCAGTCTTTCCTGCCAAACCTACCGGCACTGGCTAAACCAAAATCGTGCCGGCCAATGAAAGACCTGGCGGACCCTTGACCCAAAGCCGGTAGGCCGCAATGCCGGCGCATTGCCCGGGCACCGCATGCGTCACCGCTTGCGCAGGTAATCCTTCGCCGACTCCAGAATTTTGCGCTCGGCGCGCGTCAGACTATGGATCCCTTCCCGCGCGATCTTGTCCAAAATCGGATCCACTTTCTCGCGGATAAACTCATCCGGCGTCATCTCTCTCTCCGAGACACGCCGCGCGCGCACGCCCAGTCGCCGACGCGGTTTCAATCGGTCAGTCATGCGTTCCCACCAACGCAACCAGCGCGGTTGCGGTCCATACCCCAGTTGCTTGATGTACAGATACCCCAGCAACGCGCCGCCGAGATGCGCCAGATGCGCTACACCCGTCGTGGCGTGTTGCAGCAACGGCACAATATCCAACGCCACCAAACCCCATGCCAGATACTTCGCCTTGATCGTCACCGGCAACACGAAAAACAACAGCAACGTAATCTCCCGATCCGGAAACAACGTCGCAAACGCAATCGCACACGCCAGCACCGCGGCCGACGCCCCCACCACATGCGCCGGCGCGTGGTAGTTGAACGCCAACCACAACGCCGCCCCCATCACCCCGCCCAACAAATACAACCGCGTGAAATATTTTGGCCCAATGAAATACTCCACCTCACGCCCCAGAAACCACAGGATCAGCAAATTGATGAGGATGTG
>JANWVU010000250.1 GCA_025056465.1 Verrucomicrobiia bacterium
GATCGGCTTTGCCGCTGTTTCCATCCAAGCACCACCCGCAACGATCGATGAGGCCGTCATCCGCGACTACGACAAGACGCGTGATCTGCCGGCAATCCGTGGCACCAGCCGGCTGGGAGTGCATTTGCGCTTCGGCACGATCTCGGTGCGCCGTCTGGCACTGGTTGCCCATGCCCTCAACGAAAAATTCTTGCGTGAACTCATCTGGCGCGAATTTTACCAGATGCTGTTGTGGCATTTCCCGCACACCGTAAACACACCGTTCCGCAGTGAATACGTGGGCTTAAAATTCCCCGGCAGCGAAGCCGATTTTCGGCGCTGGCGCAACGCCGAAACTGGCTACGATCTCGTCGACGCCGGAATCCGCGAATTGGTCAGCACCGGCTTCATGCACAACCGCGTGCGCATGGTCGTGGCCTCATTTTTGACCAAGCACCTTTTGTGCGACTGGCGCTGGGGGGAGCATTTCTTTGCACAGTATCTACTCGACTTTGAACAGGCCTCGAATGTCGGCAGTTGGCAGTGGTGCGCGGGCATCGGCGCTGACGCTGCACCCTATTTCCGGATTTTTAATCCGACTGAGCAGCAGAAGAAATTCGACCCCGATGGGAACTATGTCCGGCACTGGTTAGGCGATCCGTTAGAAAACCCCCGTCCCAAGCCGATGGTGGACCACCGCTTCGCACGTGAGCGCTGCCTACACTTTTTCTCGCAAAGGGGGACATAGCCCCCTTTTTGGTTT
>JANWVU010000251.1 GCA_025056465.1 Verrucomicrobiia bacterium
CATCGAACCCGATATTGCGCTGGTGAAATACAAAACGCTGGTAGGCGGGGGCTTACTGAAAATCGTGAACACCACCGTGCCGCTCGCGCTGCAGCAACTCGGCTACAACAGCGAGGAGATTGAAGCCATCACGCGCTACATCGACGAAAACGACACGATTGAGGGCGCGCCATACCTGAAGCCTGAACACCTGCCCGTGTTCGACTGCGCCTTTCGCCCAGCCAAAGGCGTGCGGAGCCTTGCCCCGATGGCGCATGTGAAGATGATGGCGGCGGTGCAACCGTTCCTATCGGGGGCAATATCGAAATGCGTTGCAGGCGACACTCTAATTTTCACTGAACGGGGGGCAATTCCAATCGCGCTGCTGCGCGCGGGAGAGCTGCCTGACACTTTCAGCCCCTGCGACCTCAAGGTCGCTTCTGTTGACGGGGTACAAACAGCGAGTCACTTCTACTATGGAGGCTTCCGCGCCACTGTGCGGATTACCCTGCAGGATGGGCGCGTTATTGAGGGCACGCCGAACCACAGAATTAAGGTGGCGAACCAGTACGGCTACGGCTGGAAGCGATTGGACGAGATTACACAAGAAGATTTTGTCGCTGTGCGCCTCGGCGCGGGGGTATGGGCGTCCGAAAATCCTCGCTTCGATGACTTTCGCCCCAGCAAGCCCTCCGGCAGTCAGAAACCTGTACGCATCCCCGATGGAATGACGCCCGAGCTGGGACGCTTGCT
>JANWVU010000252.1 GCA_025056465.1 Verrucomicrobiia bacterium
TCGGCGCGCTGTGGGACAGCCCGCAGCTGGTGTTTCATAACCTGTCGCAGACCATCGGCTTATATGCCGTCATCATGCTCATCGGTTATGGTCTGGGGCTGTTGTGGCGGTTGCCCGGCGTCGAGACGTGGTGGCTGGCCATCGGCCTGGGCGCGCATGCGCTGACGTCCACCGCGCTGCTGGCCGCCACGTTTGTGTTCTACAAAGACCGCTACCGGTTCTGGGTCGAGGCCCAGGCCACCCGACGCAAGCTGGGTGATACACGGCCTAACCCCCGGTTGCGACGGTGAGTCTTGGAGACAGAATGACCGATCAGTTGACTTACGACGTCAGTTCCATTCAGGCGCTTGAGGGCATTGAGCATGTGCGCAAGCGCCCCGGCATGTACGTGGGCGGCACGGACATCAAGGCCCTACACCATCTTGTTTACGAAGTGGTGGACAACTCGATTGACGAAGCGCTGGCCGGCTACTGTACGCAGATTAACGTTACGATTCACCCGGATAGCTCTGTGACCGTCGAAGATAACGGTCGTGGCATCCCGGTCGGCCCGCACCCGACGAAGAAAGACGCCAAGGGCAGACCGATGGAGACGGTAGATGTGGTAATGACCGTCATCGGCGCGGGCGGCAAGTTCGGCGGCGGTGGTTATAAGGTCTCCGGCGGGTTGCACGGCGTGGGCGTCTC
>JANWVU010000253.1 GCA_025056465.1 Verrucomicrobiia bacterium
GGTCCGGTAGGACCCAAAACCCGAAAGGGAATTGCGACGGGGTGCGCTGCCAGTAAGCCCGTGCCGCGGCGATTGCGTCCGGTAGGACCCAAAACCCGAAAGGGAATTGCGACTTATCAGAATAAGGTGAATTTTGCTTGTTTTGACCAGTCCGGTAGGACCCAAAACCCGAAAGGGAATTGCGACTCCGCCACGTCCGTGATGACGTGCTCTGCGGCAGCTGGGTCCGGTAGGACCCAAAACCCGAAAGGGAATTGCGACTTGAACCGCCAGTAATGAAGCGTGGATGGCTGGACGCCAGTCCGGTAGGACCCAAAACCCGAAAGGGAATTGCGACAGTGCCTCCATCAACGGAGGCACTGTAAACGACGTCAACGTCCGGCAGGACCCAAAACCCGAAAGGGAATTGCGACGAGCGTTTGCTCACCGAAAAACAACTCGCTGACAATTTGTGTCCGGTAGGACCCAAAACCCGAAAGGGAATTGCGACCTGGTGCCGCGTTTACGCGCAGCGTTGAACGCTGCCCGGTCCGGTAGGACCCAAAACCCGAAAGGGAATTGCGACAGTAGGCTCCGCGTGGAGCCTGCGTCCAGTACGCCTTGGGTCCGGTAGGACCCAAAACCCGAAAGGGAATTGCGACGGGGTGCGCTGCCAGTAAGCCCGTGCCGCGGCGATTGCG
>JANWVU010000254.1 GCA_025056465.1 Verrucomicrobiia bacterium
CGTGCGCCAGCGGTTTTGAAATGCCGCTTGCACGTTGTGGAACCATGCGCTAACTTCTTGCTCGAACCAAACGTTGGCGAGATTGTCTTTTCTTACCCCCATGCGTGGATAAGTTTCCATTGCGTAGACAAAACCGGTACCGCTACGGTCGGGGTAATCACCATCCAAGTCAATCAGCATCAGCACGCGCGTTTGCTGAAATGCTTGATTGACAATATCTATCAGCCGCATCCGGGTCTCAGGCGTGGCATTGATTTCTGGTGGAATGCTGCTGAATCCCATCCCGCTCATGTGCCACTCACCCCAATGCCCGTAAATGCCGATGTCAATGTAAGCGAGGCGTGGGTCGCCATCGAACACGCTCAACGCATTCATCAGCGCCTCGACTCTGTTGAGAAAGGCTGGATTGTTCCAGTAGGGCACAAACATATTGTTGCATTCCGCTTTGGAAGAAGCGAATCTTCGCCCCATTGTCGGATCGTTGGCAATGTAATCGGGAACGCCGGTTAGCCCATCCGTTTGGCCATCGCCGTCTACATCACCTTCGTATTCACTCAGAATCATCACGCGGAACGCGAATCGGCGGCCGCGTTGGGCTGCCTGCTGAAGATGCCATTCGATCAGATTAATGCCGGGTGTGAAGTTGTCTTTTTCGCGTTCGAGCGCACGCC
>JANWVU010000255.1 GCA_025056465.1 Verrucomicrobiia bacterium
AACCATGTTACGACTCGCCGCGCGCGGCATTCGCCAACTAACCCGCTTGCAACGGGCCGCTCTCCGTCACGCTTAGTCGTCACGAACAGGCGCGTCGCACCTTGCACGGCAGCCGGTAGGCTCTTATAGTCGCCGTTGCATGCAATCCCGATTGATCTCTCTGAAGGAAGCCGCGGCACGTTTGCGATTGACCGAACGCGCCGTGGCGCGCCTTGCGCAGAAAGGTGAGTTGCGCGGCATCAAAGATGGCGCGACCTGGTCTCTGGAGCATGAGTCCGTGGAGGAATGGCTCCAACGCCAGGCCAACTCCGCTAAGCCGGTAACCGCGCAAACGCTGTCGCCCGAGGCCACCGGCATCCCCGAAGCGCCTACCATTCAACGCGCGATGTCGCCCTTGCGGATGAATTTCAATCTCATGGCGCAGGACCGCGACGGTGTGTTGCGGGAGTTGACGGCGTTGGTGGTGCCACCGGCGGAGAAACGCTTATTCAACGCGCTGTTCAAAGCGTTGAAAGCGCGCGAGGACATGTGCACCACCTGCGTGAACGAAGGCATCGCCATCCCGCACTCGCGCAATGCCATCGTCGGTCTCGTGGACGAGCCGGTCATCGCCTACGGCCGTCATCGGTCCGGGATCGAGTTTGGTGCATTCGACGGTAAACCCGTAC
>JANWVU010000256.1 GCA_025056465.1 Verrucomicrobiia bacterium
AGTTGTTGTCCGCCATCGCTCAGTGCCACGGCGGGGTTTGGGTGGACTTCCACGAGGAGTCCGTCGGCACCGACGGCCACCGCAGCGCGGGCCAACGGAATGATCATGTCGGCCCGACCGGCGGCGTGGCTTGGGTCCACGAAGACCGGTAGGTGGGTTTCTTTTTTCGCGACGGCGACGGCGGAAAGATCGAGCGTGTTGCGACAGGCGTGTTCGAACGTGCGAATGCCGCGCTCGCAAAGGATGATTTTGTTGTTGCCGTGGACGCAGATGTACTCGGCCGCGAGCAGCCACTCGTCCACCAAGCCCGACAATCCCCGCTTGAGAAGGATCGGTTTACGCGATGCGGCGGCGGCGGCTAACAACGGCACGTTTTGGGCGTTGCGCGCGCCGATTTGGAGAATGTCGGCGTACTCGGCCACGAGTTCGACATCTTGGGGCGACATCACTTCGGTGATGATCGGCAAGCCGGTGGTTTCGCGAGCTTGCTTAAGCATTTCCAAGCCTGGTTTGCCCAGACCTTGAAAGTCGTAGGGTGAGGTGCGGGGCTTGAACGCCCCCCCGCGGAAGAATGTCGCGCCCGCCATGCGCACGGCTTTGGCAGTAGTGAGGGTTTGGTCGAGATTTTCCACTGAGCACGGTCCGGCGGCGACATGGAACGTGCC
>JANWVU010000257.1 GCA_025056465.1 Verrucomicrobiia bacterium
AGGTTTTGGGGTCGGTATCCAGCGCGTCGCCGTTGGTGGCGAGAATCATTTGGCGTGCGACGGCCGGTAGCCTTCAATCTATTCAAACTTCTTTGGCGCAGTCCAATCAAGTTGATGAACAAAGCCTATATCCCTGCCAAGAGCGAAGCAACCCGCACAAGAATATTTCAGCATATGCACCGCATGGGATGATCCTTCGCGCATCCAGAATTGCTCCATGCAGCGCTATGTGCCTGTTATCCAGTGTGCGCTCTCAGCAGCAACGGATTGGTTGAAACCTAGGCCTTGTCGCGTGAATTAAGACGCTGCCAATCTGCTACCGGCTTGTGCGGTTCGTAGATGGCGCGGTCGAGAGGCCCTAGGTCCGCAAGCCGATTGTCTGAAGTCCTCGATGAAGCGCGCCGGTTACGAGGCTCACGACTTATTGGGAAGCCGGTAGGGCGGCTCGGTTCGGAGCCAGCCGGTGGCTTCGCGCGCCCAGTAGGTGAAAATGATGTCTGCGCCAGCACGCTGAATCGCGGTGAGGATTTCAAGCACGATGGTTTTTTCATCCAGCCAACCTTGCTCGGCAGCGGCTTTGACCATCGCGTATTCCCCGCTGACGTTGTAAGCGGCCACAGGTACGGCAAACCGTTCGCGCACGGCGTG
>JANWVU010000258.1 GCA_025056465.1 Verrucomicrobiia bacterium
CGCATGCCTACGGGATAATGCGATGGGCGCCGCCGCGGCAAGCTGATTATGGCGCGGGCGAAGCTGCCGGATTTGTCGGTGCGTCAGCGACATCCCGCGCGCAGCGAAATCCAATCGCAGGGGAGCGGAACTCCCAGCGCACTCGGTCTTGGCGCGTGGTTACCCGAGGGTCCTCGCTTTGCCATGAACCGCCGCGAACCACCGCCGTGCCGCGCGCGAGCGAGGTGGCGGTCCACTCAGCAACGTTGCCAGCCATGCCGTGGACGTTGAAGGGGCTGACGTCACCGGCGGGCACATACACCAACTCCCAAAAGTTCGGTCCCCTTGTCTGCCCGGCATTGACGCGGGTCAGGTCCAAATCGTTCCCCCACGGATAGAGCCGACCATCCGTGCCGCGTGCCGCCTTTTCCCATTCGTGCTCGGTCGGTAAACGTTTCCCCCGCCACGCCGCGTACGCGCGTGCGTCAAACCAGTCCACGCCGAATATGGGGCTTTCCCAGCGCAATGCCGACCCGTTGAACAGCAGACCGTGTTCAATGGCCATGATCATCCGATCCCAAAATTCGGGCCGGTGGGATTTGTTGCGCGGCTGGAACGGGTGCGCCTCTACGGTGGCGCCGGCATCGAGCGCATCGAGAAACTC
>JANWVU010000259.1 GCA_025056465.1 Verrucomicrobiia bacterium
CGATGTGCGCTGGGTGGGGAACGGCGGCGCGATGGTGCGAATATGCTGCTGGGAAACGATTTACGACGCGCTGGAGACCCTGAAAACGCCTGCGCCTGAGAATCTGGCGAAACTGGGACAGGCAGGCGCGCTGGCGTTGCTGTTCGGCTTGCCCGCGCCCAACGGCGTACAGATACCCCCTGACCTGCGCGAACGCTACCCCTTGCGACCCGCCTGCTACTCGCCCGTCGACTCGTTCTGAACCGGCATCCGGGCGACTCGCTTCACCTTGCTGTAGCGCGTGCGGTAGTAGATATAGCCCGCCGCGCCCGCCACAAATAACGCCGTGCCCACCAACAAGGCGCGGTCAAACTGCTTGATTACGGCGTCGCCGAACCAGTGAACCAGATAAGCGACGGCGAAAAAGCGCGCCCCACGCCCCACGATGCTCACCCCCATCATCGTCCAGATATTATAACGAAACACCCCGCTGGCAATCGTGAACACCTTGTACGGAATCGGCGTGAACGCCGCGATGAAAATCGTGTAGACGCCGTAGCGATTATACAGGCGCTCCACCGCCTGCACCTTCTCCTCTTTGAACATTTTGTGGAGCAG
>JANWVU010000025.1 GCA_025056465.1 Verrucomicrobiia bacterium
CCGGATAAGGTGGGTACCGGTTGGCCGAGGCGGAGATAGCCGAGGCCGACGTCGCGGAGCGGTTGAAGTCGGCGGGTGATTTCCGGTGACTCCGCAAAAAACTCGGTGGCTTCGTCGGCAGTAAGTTCCAAGACATCGGCGATGGAGCGACCGCGCAAGGTGACCTCCAGAATTTCAGGCCGGTAGCGTTGGCCGTTGCAGTCGCTGCAGCGGAGATAAACGTCGCTAAGAAATTGCATCTCGATGTGAAGGAAACCATTACCGGCACATGTCGGGCAGCGTCCATTGCCGGAGTTGAAGCTGAAGGTGCCGGCGGAATAGCCGCGTTGTCGGGCGAGAGGTTGTTGCGCAAAGAGACGACGGATTTCGTCGAATGCACCGACATAGCTTGCCGGGTTGCTACGCGTGGTGCGGCCGATGGGTGATTGGTCAACGAGAATGACGTCGGCAATGGTCTCATGGCCTTCGATGGCCCGGTAGGCACCGGGCGGTTCGGTTAGTTTGCCTTTGAGACGACAGAGGGCGCGATACAGCACATCTTCGACGAGCGTGGACTTACCGGAGCCGCTAACGCCGGTGACGCAGACCAGGCGATTGAGCGGAATGTCCACATCGAGATTTTTGAGGTTGTGCTCAGTCGCACCGCGTACACGCAGCCACTGCGTGCCGGGCGGTCGCGGTTCACGTGCGCTAACGGCTCGGTCGCCGCGCAGGTATTGAGCGGTCAGGGACTGCCGGCATCGGAGTAGTTTTTTCAGTGACCCAAAACACACCACGCGGCCGCCATGCTCACCGGGGCCTGGGCCGAGGTCGAGAATGAGGTCGGCGGCGCGGATGATGTCGGGATCGTGCTCTACGACTAGCAACGAGTTACCGGCATCGCGGAGTCGGTGCAGGATGCGGATGAGCCGCGCCGTATCCCGCGGGTGCAGGCCGATGCTTGGCTCATCAAGCACGAACAACGTGTTGACGAGCGAGGCACCGAGGGCGGTGGTGAGGTTGACGCGTTGGACCTCGCCGCCGCTAAGTGTGCGGGATTGGCGGTCGAGCGTGAGATAATCGAGGCCGACCTCCACGAGGTATTGCAGGCGGGTGCGAATCTCGCGAAGCAGCAGCTCGGTGGCGGCGTCGAGCGGCGGCGGGAGTTGTAGTTGTGCGAAGTATTGCGCCGTGTCGCGGAGGGGTAGTTTTTGGAGATCGTAGATGTGAGGACCCGGCTCGTTTGGGAAAATGGCATTGGGAGGCAAGCGCCACAGTAAAGCATCGGGTTTGAGTCGCGCACCGCCGCAAGCCTGACACAAACGATAGCTTCGGTACCGCGCGAGCAACACTCGTACGTGCATTTTGTACGCTTTGGTCTCGAGCCAGTCGAAGAATCGCTGCACGCCGTACCATTTGCCGTCTTCCCACCGGCCCTCGCCCTCGATAACCCAACGTTGTTGTTCGGGCGCAAGGTCGCGCCAAGGGACGTCAGTCGGAATACCCCGTTTAGCTGCGAATGCCAGCAGGTCGTCCTGGCACTCGCGATAGCTGGCGGTTTGCCAGGGTTTCACGGCGCCATCGGCGAGAGATTTGGTTGGGTCGGGGATGACGAGGTCGTAATCAATCCCGATAACGCGGCCGAAACCGCGACACGTCTCGCAGGCGCCGATGGGTGAGTTGAAACTGAATAGGTTTGGTTGCGGATCGCGGTAATGCAGATCGCAGACCGCGCAATGCAAGTCGGCGGAGAACGGTTGGTCGTTGACCCAAACGCGACCGCGTCCGATGCGCAAGGCCGCTTCCAACCCCTCGATGATGCGGGCACGATTGCGGGGCGTGTTCTCGACCCGATCCTGAAGGACTTCGAGGCGGTTGTCGTGCTCGCGGATAATTTGCGTGTAACCTTGCCGCGCAAGCAAAGACACGACTTCCTCGCGGGAAAAGTTGTGGGGGATTTCTACGGGGAAGCGAATTTCGATTGGGCCGGTGTGGTGTGCGAGTTGACGGTAGATGGTTTGTGGATTGTCGCGTTGCACCGGTCGGCCACATTGCCGGCAAAACAAGCGCGCGGCGCGCGCGAAGAGCAATTTGAGATGGTCGTTCAACTCGGTCATCGTGCCCACGGTAGAGCGGCTGGTTTTGACAGGGTTGGTCTGATCAATGGCGATGGCCGGTGGGATACCATCCAGACGATCCACGCGGGGACGGTCCATGCGGTCGAGGAATTGTCGAGCGTAGGGTGAGAAGGTCTCGACATACCGGCGTTGGCCCTCCGCGTACAACGTGTCGAACGCCAGCGAGGACTTCCCTGAGCCGCTCACTCCGGTCACCACTATGAGACGGTGCAAGGGCAGGCGCAGGCTGATGCCCTTGAGGTTGTGCTGCCGGGCGCCGACAATTTCGATGACATCTGCTCGTTTCACGCGCGGCGCACTGTAGTGAAAATGAGGCTACGCGACCAGTGCGAGCCCCGAGGTTTGACTGCAGAACACGAACCAGTAGAATCGTCTAAGAAGGAGGATCGCGTGAACAAAAACGTCGCGTTGTGGTTGGGAGCGATGCTGTGTGCTGTATTCATCAGCGGGTGTGCCGCGTTGGTGGTGGGGGCCGCGGCCGGTGGGGCCACGGTTTCGTACGTCAACAATGAGTTGCGTGCCACGGAGTCGGCCAGTTTGGAGCGCGTGTGGAAAGCAACGCTGCGCGCGGTGCAGGATGCCGGTTACGTGCGTGTTTCCGAGCGGCAAGACGCGCGCCAAGCGGTTTGGAAAGGCGAGAACGCTGCGGGACAACAGGTGGTGGTGAATTTGCAACGCGTGGCTGACGATCGCACCACGGTGCGCATTCGGGTGGGTGTGGTCAGCACGGCCCAGAATCGCGAGGCGGCAATGGACTTGTATGACCGCATCCGTGCACGGCTCTGAACCCCTGCGGTGTCGCGCCGCGTGGGGCAGTTCGTTCTAGAGATACGGACGAATTAGCAATGCGAGACGGCGTTTGGCAGTGGCAGGAATGCGTCGGCGATTGGTCATAATGGCGTTGGCGAGGGCATGTCGGCATGAGCAATCGGCCGCAGGGTCCAGGGCGGCAACGGCGCGGGCCAGAATCTGTTGGGCCAGCCGACAATTTTTCTGCAACGTTTCGACTACCATTTCCACGGTCACCGCGTCATGAGCGGGATGCCAACAATCGTAATCGGTCACCATGGCCATCGTGGCGTAGCACAACTCCGCTTCCCGCGCACAGCGCGCTTCGCCCAGATTCGTCATGCCGATGACGTCCCAACCCATGCGACGATGGAACTCGGATTCTGCGCGTGTGGAAAACGCCGGCCCCTCCATATTGACGTACGTGCCGCCGTCGTGCACCTGCGCGCCGCAAGCCCTCGCGCAATCCCGAACGGTTTGACGCACTTGCGAGCATACTGGCTCGGCGAACGAAATGTGAGCAACCACACCCTTGCCGAAAAATGTGAAGTCGGCAGTGCGTTTCGTGCGGTCGAAGAATTGCGTTACCATCACGATGTCGCCAGGCCGGTACTTCTCCTGTAAACTGCCCACTGCGCTGACGCTGATAACACGCGTCACGCCCAGTTTTTTCAGTGCGTAAATGTTGGCGCGATGATTCAGTTCACTGGGTAGGATCCGGTGGCCGCGCCCATGCCGCGGTAAAAAGACGACCGGCTTGCCCGCCAATTCGCCGCAAAGCAACTGGTCGGACGGTTTTCCGAATGGAGTAGTGACGGTGACCCAGCGTTGACGGGTCAACCCTTCCATCTGGTACAAACCACTGCCGCCAATGATGCCGATACGCATGCCTACGGGATAATGCGATGGGCGCCGACGCGGCAAGCTGATTATGGCGCGGGCGAAGCTGCCGGATTGGTCGGTGCGTCAGCGACATCCCGCGCGCAGCGAAATCCAATCGCAGGGGAGCGGAAGTCCCAGCGCACTCGGTCTTGGCGTGTGGTTACCCGAGGATCCTCGCTTTGCCATGAACCGCCGCGAACCACCGCCGTGCCGCGCGCGAGCGAGGTGGCGGTCCACTCGGCAACGTTGCCGGCCATCCCATGAACGTTGAAAGGACTGACATCACCGGCCGGCAAGTACACCAGCTCCCAAAAGTTCGGTCCCTTTGCTCGTCCGGCGTTCACACGGCTCAGGTCCAAATCGTTCCCCCAAGGATAGAGCCGACCATCGGTCCCGCGAGCCGCCTTTTCCCATTCGTGCTCGGTCGGTAAACGTTTCCCCCGCCACAGCGCGTACGCGCGTGCGTCAAACCAGTCCACGCCGAATATGGGGCTTTCCCAGCGCAAGGGCGACCCGTTGAACAGCAGACCGTGTTCAATGGCCATGATCATCCGATCCCAAAATTCGGGCCGGTGGGATTTATTGCGTGGCTGGAACGGGTGCGCCTCCACGGTGGCGCCGGCATCGAGCGCATCGAGAAACTCTTTGTACTGCCGGATGGTGACCTCATACTTATCAATCCAGAAGGCCGGTAAGTTTGTTGTTTGTCCGTCCTGAAACACAAACTCACCGGCCGCGACCTGCACCATCTCGCCAAGGTCGGCCGGTGGCGGCAGAGTTGGTTGGGTAGTGTCCTCACGTTGCAAAAACCACAATGCCGCTCCGCCGGCCACCACAGCCACGACGATGCCAATCCCCACGTAGACGAGCGGATGCGTTTTGCGTTGCTCGATTTTTCCAATCCGCACCTCGGCGGCGGGTGGTGGAAACAACTTTCGATCCAACGCTGTTGCCTCCTCCGTCAATGCTGTGAGCGTCGTGAATGGCTTGCGGCCGTTGACTCCCAGCATTCGCTCCACCAATTCGCTGACCGGCTTGCTGACCGGTCCAATTTGATTTGCCAACTCCGCCACCGTCAGTCCCAACGTCTGAATATCATGTGCCACCGACGGACTGGGCGTGTGTCCGGCCAACTCCACGTTGCGAATTTTAACCACGCCGTCGCGGCTGATGAGGATTTGATCGGCCGTCGGTTGAGGGTGGGGGATTTGCCGTTGCCACAGGTAATCCAGAGCACTGGCCACGTGCGCGATGACCTGTAAGAGATGATGTTCGTTGACCTGGGCCACAGCGGAATTGGTGGTCTCGGTCGGTACCGATACCACGTCCGTCAAAAACTCCGGTAGCGGCGGCCCATCCAAATATTCCATCGCGCAGTAATACACGTCGCCGTCCCGACCGGCTTCAAATACGCTGGCGATGTGGCCGTGCACGATGTGGGCGGCCGCGCGTGATTCTTCGAGGAAATGATCCACCTTGCCGGGCAAGCCCACCAATTCGGGCGATAGCACCTTCAACGCCACGGTGCGTCCGATGTGAGATTGCGTGGCGCGGTAAATCTGCCCCCACTGACTTTGCCCGATGACCTCATGCACCTCGTACGGCCCAATCGTTTGCCCGCTGAACGGGCCGGTGAGATTGTCGGCCGCCATGCTCATGGCGAGGGCATGATCAACGGCGCCAACGGCAACAGATCAGCCGGCAGGGCCGCTTCATCCTGCAATTCTTGGCGGTAGAATGTGCGCACCACGCAGCCGCCGTACTGTTCAGCGAGACCCGGAAAACGTGCGTGGAGGATTTTTGAGGAAAAGTTTTGCATCTCGCCAAGATTCAACCACACGGGATGCGCCCAAGGCGAGACGGTTCCGTTGCGTCCTCGGAAAAAGAATTGCACACCCACCGCTGCCGCTGCACGGTCCACTTCACGATCGGCGACCTGAATCCGCAACTGAATCCGCACCGCCAACTCGTTGCCCTGCTGAAGCACGGTGATTTGATCAACCCGCAACTGGCGCGTCAGAATCGAGGGTCGTACCGGCACGGGTGCGGGCGGAGTGGGTTCGCTGACTACCGGCACGGAAGCCGGTGGAGCAGGCACTGTTTCCTCTGGCTCCACCGCAGCGGGTACTGGCGCAGGCGCGAGGAATCTCGGTTGCCGCAAGACCCACACTACCACCACGACCTGTCCCAAAACTACCAGCAAGACGCCGAGCGAGGTCAACACCAGCAACCAATCGGTTCGGTGGCGTGGGACCAATGCCGGTGCCGGCACTTCGAACCGCAGACTTACCGGCCCGATTTCCACCACATCCCCATGACGTAACCGGTAATCGCGCACCTGTTGGCCATTCACACGCGTCGCGGCCGTCTCCGCCACAGGACTGACGTGGTAACCGTCTTCGCGCCGCTCGATAATCGCGTGGTGTTCGAGGATGCCCTCCTCGCCGAGCTGCAACTGGCAATCCGATGCTCGCCCGATCAGCAACCGCGGCTCGCGAACCAACCGCGGGGGCCGCGCGGCATGGCGACCTTGAAATGCCAACCGGTACATACCCCGCTCGATATTTACCACAGCACGCGGGGAAAATGGCAAAAATAATCGTGTGTTTGTTCGCATGCTTTTGGTATCGTCCGCGCCAAAATGCAGCTCCGTTGTCCGCACTGTGGACACCGCTTTGACGTGCCCCCCGAGGCGCGCGAAGTGCGGTGTCCATCGTGCCGAGTCATGATCGCGGTGCTGCACGACCACCGGCCTTACGCGTATCAGCGCGCCGCAACACCGCCCGCACGCAGTTTGCGGCGTATTTACCAACCCATCGCTTCACCGTGGCTGTACCTTGCCGGCTTGATGCTGGTGCTAGCCATTACCGCGCCGTTTTGGTTGGGGTTGTTTGAAAGCCCATCGGGGCCGCCGGTAGTTTTCACCGAGGAATCGCCACAGGAAACCACTCCGTGGTCACGCCCCAACACCGAACCCTCACGCCGCACAGCGCCGCTTAGTCCATTGGATCAATTTGAAGGGCTGTACCTCGACGCACCTCGCGAAGCGCTCGAACGACGATTCACGCTGCATCGGCGCAACACGCGGGGAATGGAACCTGAAATCTACGAAGGCCGTGGCGGCCAGAGCATGGATTGGGTCGTGATGTATTTCTATCAAAACCGCCTCAAAGAATTTCTGGTTATCCAAACGCCGCGTGTGGCCACCGTGGACGAGATTCTCCGCTTGCTTCGCATTCAATACGGCGAACCGGCGGACTGGTCTGACGGCGAGGGCTCCCCCGCGCGCACCGTCGCCGGCTGGCCGTTGAGCGAGAGCGACAGCGCGCGCTACGATCGGTTTGCCCTGTTTCGTCGGTTTCTCTGGCGTGACGACCAACACGAACTAAGCGTTGCCATTCATTACACCAGCTCCGACCCGGTCACGTGTGAGTCGGTGGTCATCGCCCGCTGCAGTGCTCATGCATGGCTCAGTCAACATCATCGTCACGCCGTCCCGGTCGAATCCACTACGAGCGATCCTCCGCCCGCCTCATCCGCCACCAACGATCTCCCGACCCGCTGGTTTCCCTAAGCAAACTTCGGATTAGGTATCAGGGCAACAACCAGATGGTGACCGGCTCACCTCGCCGCACCGTTCGACATGCCGGTATTTCCACCAAACAATTCGCCCGCGCGAGCGCCGACATCACATGTGAGCCTTGCTCACCCGCCGAGCGCACTTCCTCGCCATCCCACAGTCCACGGTAGAACGCCACACGGGCACCGTCGTTCTGAAACTCCTCAGCCGCTCTTGCGATGCGCTGCGACAGCTCAACATTCGACAAACCGCGCATCCGCAACAATGCCGGTCGCACCAACAGCAAAAAAGTTACAACCGCACTAACGGGATTACCGGGGAGTCCAAAAATCAGGCGGTCGTCTCGCGTTGCAAATAATAGGGGCTTACCGGGTCGCATCGCCACTGTCCAAAACCGCGTTGTGCAACCCAGCTCCGCCAACACCGTTTTCACGTGGTCATGATCTCCCACCGACACCCCACCACAAGTGATCAGCACGTCACAACGTGCCAGTGCCTCCTCGACACGTTCACGCAGCACGCGCGGATCGTCTGGCGCCGTCCCAAGCGACACCCACTCCGCACCGCAATCGCGCACCAAGAGTCCGATTGTGACGCCGTTCGACTCGTAAATCTGCCCCGGTTGGAGCGGTTGACCGGGAGCGACCAGTTCACTGCCCGTTGTCAGCACGCCCACGCGCGGTGGTGCAACGACCGGCAAGGTTGTCAAACCGAGCGCCGACGCCAGCCCGAGATGGGTCGAGCGTAATCGTGTGCCGGCAAGGAGCACGACTTCTCCCGCCGCCACGTCCTCGCCAGCGCGTCGCACGTTTTCCCCCGCAGTGACCGACTCCAGAACCGCGACGTATCCGTCATGGTGAACACGCGTGGCCTCCTGCATCACCACCGCGTCGGCCCCCGGTGGGATGGGCGCTCCGGTAAAAATCCGCCAACACGTATGCGGCGCCAACACCTGGCTCACCGATTCTCCCGCTGCAATAACGCCCAGCACGCGCAAATGGATCGGATTGTTTTCCGTGGCGGCGGCCACATCGGTTGCACGCACTGCATAGCCGTCCACTGCGCTGTTGTCCCACGCCGGTAGCGCGCGCGGGCTGACGACATCCTCGGCGAGCACGCAATCCACTGCCTCGACCAACGCGCGTGAGACCGTTGGTCCGCGGCGAGTGTCGCGCAGGATAAATTCGCGCGCTTCCTGGAGGCTGATCATGGCTGACCGTGTTGGCGTTTTGGAGCAGGCCGTGGGACCGACCGAGACATTAGCGGACCTGGTCTCCCACGCGCGGCTCGCCCTCCACAATGTCGGCGGTCACGAATCGGCCCCGCATCGGCTCCGTAAGTTGTACTCGCGCCACCACCTGTTCGTCGCGGACCAATTCCACCACCGTGCCCAACGGCGGCCGCGGACGGTCGCCAAAATCCAAGACCACAAACCGCAAATCGCGGTTGATGAGCGTTACCGTGGCCGGTACGGCCACGCTTGGTTGCAGGAGCGGTTGGTCGGTTTTTTGCAATGCCGGTGTCGTGGGACCGACCGTTGCGCAACCGCTCGCCCAAACCAAACCCACCAACATGATGATGCTGTGCCTGGCCACGTTTGCCTCCCACATGGTGCGCCCGGCGTGATTCGAACACGCGACCGGCGGATTAGAAATCCGCTGCTCTATCCAACTGAGCTACGGGCGCCCCTGTACTCGACGCACCTCAAACGAATACTGCCTCACGAGCCGGTACGATTCAATCCGAACCTGTCGGCCGCCGTGTGCGATGGCGATACCGGCCGCATGCATTCTCCAGCGTTTGCCGCACCAGCTCGCGAAACTCCGGTGGCTCCAGTGCCTCTACTCGATCACCCCAACTCAACACCCATCGCAACACCTCCGGGTACCCACCCAGCTCGAGCGTCATCTCCAGCGCGCCATCGGGAAGTTCACGAAGCCGCTGGCTCGGATGCCAAATCCGTTCCTGCACCAACTGGGCGGCGCTCGGATCGAACCGCAAGCGAATTTGCTTAGGCTGCTGACCTTCATAAACCCCGAAACTGCGCGCGAGAAATTTCTGAATCGAGAAATCGGTCGGTCGCGAAAATCTCTTCCCCGTATCGCGCGCATCCCGCATGCGCGACAAAACGAACGTACGCACACTGGCTCGAGCGAGATCGTACGCGAACAGGTACCACTGACTTTCAATACACGCCAGATGATACGGCTGCACGCGACGCGGTTCATGCCGTTTGGTGTTCAGCTTGCGGTAGTGAAATTCCAACTCGTGCTGCTGCAACACTGCGCGACTGACCGTTTGAAACAACGCCACATCCGCGATCGGCACGCCGAGCGGCCGAAAAGAAAACGCCCGCTCGAGGTCGCTCCACGAAAAGGATACCGGGTCGGTGAGCTGCCGTGTCAGTTTCTCAAACGCCGCGTGCAACGGACTGGCAAACGGGGTATCGCGATATTGTTTGATCGCTTGCTCTGCAACGAACAACGCGACCAATTCACCCTCGGTCATTTGCATGAGGGGAAAATTTTCGACCGCTTCCGTGTAGTGGTAGCCGTTGTGTGAGGGCGAAAACGCAATCGGCATATTGAGTCGGTCCCGCATGAATTCAATGTCGCGCAGGATTGTTTTGGCCGAGACCTCCATCATTGCGGCCAGCGACCGACAGTTGGGGAATTCGCCGCGCGAAATCGCCTGGTGAATCAATAGCATCCGCTCCATCGGCGGCCGCGTCATCCCCTCTGCCACCCGCTTGCGCACCGGCTTCATCGGACCAACTCGGCGCCGGCAAGAATGACGTGCGCTGACCTGTCGCGCAAGCCAAAGCGGGGTTGCGTCCAACATTTGAATCGATTAGGGATTCTTCATGAATTTCACGCGACATTTGTTCGGCTTGGTTTTGCTTTGGGCATCTGTCGGATTCGGCGACGAGTTGAAAGTGGGAGACCCGGCGCCCGACTTTTCCGCTATGGCAGAGGACGGGTCGGTGGTGCGGCTATCCGAATTAGCGGGTCGGCATTATGTGGTGCTCTACTTTTACCCAAAAGACGACACGCCCGGGTGCACCAAACAGGCGTGTGGCTTACGTGACACATACGAGGAGTTGCGGGGTCTTGACGCGGTGGTGCTTGGGGTGAGCTTCGATTCGGTCGAGTCACATCGCCAGTTTGCGGCGAAATACAAGTTGCCATTCCGATTGATTGCCGATACCGATAAGAAAATCGCGATCGCCTATGGCGCGGCCACTGCAGAGAGTCCGGTGCCCCGACGCATGACGTTCATTATCAATAAAGCCGGTCGGATCGCTTACGTGAACCGCAACGTGGATCCCACACGCCATGCGGCTGAGGTACGAGCCGCCTTGGCCACGATGCAGGATTGAAACCTACCGGGTCAGTTTTCCGGCACGCGTTCAAAAACCACTAAGCCTCCCAAGCGCGCCGGGTAATACGCCGTGAGTCGAAATCCGTGCGCCTCGAAACCCATGGGTGGCGGCTGTTGATCGTCCTCTAGCCGGTAGATCACCACCGTGGTGTTCGTTGTGGATGCGAACTGCAGGGCTGCCTCCACCGACTGTGGCGGCAGTTGAATGACATTTGCTGACCAACCGATTTGGAGCATGGGAATCGAGTAGGCGTAAGGCCAATCCATGTTGGCCAGCGCCAACCGCGCTTCGGGTTGGCGTGCGCGGATGTCCTCAAAACATTGCCGGTAGGGATACCATCGTTCCTGCACGACATCCCAGGCACCGCGTCGCCCCTCCCAACCCACCGGGCTCAGCCAGAAATTTGTCGCCAGCAACAACACCGCTGCTCCGCGTGCGAGGGTGGGGTGCGACTCACGGGACCGCGTCAATCCCTCCCAGCCCAAGATGAGTAATGGGGGCAACAACATTAGGTTGAACCGCCCGCTCCCAATCCACGTCGCGTAGTCGCCCACCATGAACACCAACATCGCCACGAAGCAGCCAACAGCCAATCTCACTCGCCGCCGCTTCCGACAAACCACCGCACCGCAGAGAGCGAGCGGGACCAACAACCCGTATTGTCGGCCCAACGCGCTAAGCGCCTGCCACCACAAGCTTGGCTCCAGATAATTTTGCCACAATGCCGGGTACCCGCGAAATTCGTGAGCGGTTCGCAAAGCCACATAGACAGTCGCCGGACCTAAGATCGTCAACCACACAGGCCACTCGCCGCGGATTGTGGCACGGAGTCGTTGTGCCCGGTAACGCATCCCGCCGGCTTGTTGCTGCGATTCGTGTCGGTGCCATTGCGCAATCATCCGGCCCGCCACCAACGCCAACACCACTGGGAGGGCGGTTTCTTTTGTGAACGGTAGCAACACCATCGCCCACCATGCTGGCCACCGGCACACCTGCGGCCAGGGTCGTGCAAGCCACGCCTCGGCGTCCATCAACACAACGGTCGCCAAGAGGATTGCCGGCAGTTCGAGGTAAGCCATGGCTCCGTGAAACAAAAGGTTGGGCGAAGTCACCATGCCCCAAGTCGCCAATGCGGTCCACCGTGCCGGTTCCGCTCGCCACCGCTGGTCGCCTCCAAACACGAACCCGAGCGACAACACCGACCACACCGACAACAGGCGCGCCATTTCATTTGAAAAAATCACCCGCGACCAATTCTCCCAGCCCAAGCCACCCAACAGCGCCGCGACCCACGATTCAGCGGCCGGATACCGGTACAACCGAAATTGTGCGTACTCGTGGTTGATCAGCTCCGGTGAGTACCAACCCGGTGAGACCCACGTGGCAAGGAGAAAAAGCAACACCACCGTCGCCACAATCCACGCTCCTTTGCGCCACCACGCTACCACCGCAAATGCCACCACGGGCAGGAGCGCGACCGCCACCTCGCGGAGCATCAGCCACCGGAGTTGTACCGAGATCAAATGAAAACTTTCATCACCCCGGTAGGGCACCTCGGCCTGCCATGACGCCCAATACGCTGCCAACGCCATCCCACACCACCAGACAAAGAATCGCCACGACGGCAACGGCATGG
This sequence comes from Verrucomicrobiia bacterium, assembly GCA_025056465.1. Classification (GTDB taxonomy): domain Bacteria; phylum Verrucomicrobiota; class Verrucomicrobiia; order Palsa-1439; family Palsa-1439; genus JANWVU01. Next base: position 12,387 of record JANWVU010000025.1, read on the forward strand.
CCACCGGCCCGCGTGCCCGGCATCCAATCCACCACCACATAAGCCCAAAGATCACAAACGCCAACTCGGCGGCCCACGGGCTTAGAGTCAGCAGGACCATCGGGTTCGGAATGAACGCTGCCACGTACACCGCCGCGGCCACGAAACTGAGCAGCGCATCGTTGCGCGGACTGCCGAGCACCCAAAGCGTCCAGCCCGCCAGCAGGCACAATCGTACCGGGGCTAACGGTATGGCCACGTAGACCGCCAAAGACAAGAGGACCAGCACGACATGTGAGGCTTTGACCGACTGGTTGGCTCTGCCTTGCGCGTACGAGCACCGCATCATGCGGCGCGCAGCATAGGCCGTTGGGCCTTGCGCATACAAGGCCGGTGAGGCGCGCGTCGCTGCCCTCAAGGTCAGCGGGGCCGGTACGCTTGCACTTCCATAATCGCGCCGCGTCGAGTGGCCCAACTCAAGATTGCGAGCAACGTGGCCGGTAGGATCAACACCGCTGCCAGCATCAGCGCGGCGACTCCGACGACTGAACCCGGTCGGAGTCGCGGGTCATGTTGAATGATTCGCAGCAAAGCGTTCATGGGGAATCCGAGTTTGTTCAGCGCACTGTCCACCCAACCCACCGGGTCGTATTCCCAAGAGACATATCGGGCTGATTCCCAACTCAGACCGGCCCGCTCCAGTGCGCGTCGCAAGCTCGCTGGGCTGAAATGACCGAGGTGACGGGGCACATCGAGATGGAGCCAGTGGCCTCGCGCCCAGCGCGCTTGCCAACTGTCCAGATTCGGCACGGCCACCACGAGTCGGCCGCCAGGTCGGAGCAACCGGCCGCAGTGCTGCAAGGTGTCCATCGGGTCCGGTAGGTGTTCCAACGCTTGATGCAACACGATCAGATCAAAGCGGGCATCATCCCGCATCGCTTCCAATGGTCCCACGATGACGGGTAGGCGTTGAACCTCTCGCGCGAAGCGGGCGCTTTCCACCGTTCGCTCCAAGCCCACAACACGCCAACCTTGACGGCGAATCTCCGTAAGGATCCAACCATCACCGCATCCAATGTCGAGACACCGACCTGTGTGCCCCAACGCACGCACCCACCGGCGCGCGCGGCGTTGTTGCAATCGTTGCAGCAGCCCGGCTGAGGCGCGATCATAATCCCGGTAGAAGTCCGCGTAGTACCGGTCGAGCGACCTCGGTTGCGGCCAAGTGAATCCAAATCCGCAATCCTCGCATCGCCATAGACCGAAAACCTCGCCGGTAACGTGATCCGGGGAATCAAACCAGTGAGCTGTACGTTGCGAACCGCAAATTCGACAGGCGATGTTCATTGGCCGCACGATCCAGAAAAATGGTGAATGTCATCGGCGAATTTCTCTGCAAACTGGCCGTGAGGGCTGGACTGAAAAAACGTCCAACTGCCAGTGCGGCGAGCATGCCTATGAATCATTTCCTGACAACAAATCACGTGAGCGACTGTAACATGCGCGGGCCAATCGTCTATTCTGGAATGGCCATAACCGCGGACGCGCGACCGGTGCCAGGTTTGATTTGCTCTTGAGCGAGCCGTGGCGCGACCTATAGTGCCGGGGCGATATGGCAACGGTTCACAATCTATTTGGCAGCTTGCGTGAGTTTGACTTGGGGAATGGACGGCGAGGCCGGTTGTACTCCTTACCGGCGCTGGAGGAGGCAGGTGTCGGTCCCATCTCGCGGCTACCGGTGAGCATCCGCTTGGTGTTGGAATCGGTGCTGCGCAACGTGGACGGCGTTAAGGTCACCGAGCGCGATGTGCGGATGCTTGCGAATTGGAATGCGAAATCACCGGCCCCCGAAGAAATACCGTTCATGGTGGCCCGGATCGTCCTGCAGGATTTTACCGGCGTGCCCTTGCTGGTGGACCTCGCCGCGATGCGGTCGGCCCTCTCGCGAGCGGGTAAAGACGTAAAAAAGGTTGAACCGCTGGTGCCGGTTGATTTGGTGGTGGACCATTCAGTGCAGGTGGATTTTTACGGATCGCCCGAGGCGTATCAGCAAAACTTGCGATTGGAATTCGAGCGGAATCGCGAGCGGTACATGTTGCTGAAATGGGGTCAGCAAGCGTTCAAAACATTTCGTGTCGTGCCGCCCGGCATCGGCATCGTGCATCAGGTGAACCTGGAATACCTCGCTCAAGGAGTGCTTCACCGCGACGATTTGTATTTTCCCGACACGCTGGTGGGCACCGACTCGCATACCACAATGATCAACGGCCTGGGGATCGTGGGTTGGGGCGTGGGCGGAATCGAAGCCGAAGCCGGCATGCTGGGTCAGCCGGTGTATTTCCTCACACCGGAAGTTGTGGGCGTGGAGCTGCGCGGCCAATTGCGTGAGGGTGTCACCGCCACGGATCTGGTGCTGACGGTTACCGAGATGCTGCGTCGAGCCAAGGTGGTGGGCAAGTTTGTAGAATTCTTTGGTGACGGTGCGGCCGCGTTGCCGGTAACCGACCGCGCTACCGTGGCCAACATGGCACCCGAGTACGGCGCAACGATGGGGTTTTTCCCGATTGACGAGCGCACGGTGGAGTATTTGCGGCTTACCGGCCGCAGCGAGGAGCACTGCCGGATTTTTGAGAATTATTACCGTGCGCAAGGATTGTTTGGGATGCCCTGGCGCGGCCAGTGCGAGTATTCGAGTGTGTTGGAGTTGGATCTCGGTTCGATTCAACCGAGCGTGGCCGGGCCGCGTCGGCCCCAAGATCGCATCGAACTGGGGCAGTTGAAGGATCAATTCCGAAAATTGTTGGAGGCACCGGCGCCGGGCGGCTACGGCAAGACGTTTTCGCCGAACGGCGCGCTCAACCACGGCTCGGTCGTGATTGCAGCGATCACCAGTTGCACGAATACGTCGAATCCGACGGTGATGTTGGGTGCGGGTTTGTTGGCGCAGAAAGCGGTGGCGCGCGGTCTAAAGGTTCCGTGGTACGTGAAGACGTCGTTGGCACCGGGCTCGCGGGTGGTGAGCGATTATTTGGAGCGCACCGGCTTGCAGTGTGCGTTGGATCAGTTGGGGTTCAATCTGGTGGGCTACGGGTGCACGACGTGCATCGGCAACTCTGGTCCGTTGCCACCGGCGGTGGAGCAGGAGGTTGTGCAACGAGATCTGGTGGTGGCCAGCGTGTTGTCCGGTAACCGCAATTTTGAAGCGCGGGTGCATCCGCAGGTGAAAGCGAACTTTTTGATGTCGCCGCCGTTGGTGGTCGCGTTTGCATTGGCCGGTCGGGTGGACGTGGATTTGATGCGCGAACCCATCGCCAACGGCGTGTACTTGCGCGACATTTGGCCGACGATGGAGGAGATTCGCGCCGTGATGAAATCGGCAATGGATCCGGCAGTCTTCCGTCGCTTGTACAGCGATTTTGAAAAACAAAACCCGCTTTGGAATGAAATCCCCGCGCCGGTTGGCGAGGTGTACGCATGGGACGAGGCCAGCACGTACATCCAGGAGCCGCCGTTTTTCCAAAACCTACCGGCACGACCCGCGCCGTTGAGCGACATTCGGGGCGCGCGAGTGCTGGGGATTTTCGGCGACAGCGTAACCACGGATCACATCAGTCCAGCCGGCAGCATCAAGAAAGATTCCCCCGCGGGCCGGTACCTCATCGAGCGCGGCGTGGCACCCGCGGATTTCAACAGTTATGGGGCACGACGCGGGAACGACCGCGTGATGACGCGGGGCACGTTTGCCAATGTGCGGATCAAAAATTTGATGGTGCCCGGTGTGGAGGGCGGTGTGACGAAGTTGGATGGTAAGGTGGTCCCCATTTATGACGCGGCGATGGAATATCAACGGCGGGGCGTGCCGTTGGTGGTGTTTGCGGGCCACGAGTATGGCACCGGCAGCTCGCGTGATTGGGCGGCAAAGGGAACCCGCCTGCTCGGGGTGCGAGCCGTGATTGCACAAAGTTTTGAACGGATTCACCGCAGTAATCTGGTGGGCATGGGCGTGTTGCCATGTCAGTTTCACGATGGGGTGTCGGCTCAGAGCTTGCAGTTGGACGGCAGCGAGATGTTTGACCTGGTGGGAATTGACGACGGGATGCAACCGCGTCAGGAGATCACCTTGGTGATCCACCGTGCCGATGGGCGGAGCGAGTCGGTGCCGGTTGTGGCGCGTATTGATACCCCGATTGAGGTGGAGTACTACCGGCACGGCGGCATTTTGCCATACGTGTTACGGCAGTGGTTGGGTTGAGAAAACAGGCGACGCTACCGATGTCCGGCGACTTGCGACCGCATGGCTGCAACTTCATCGGCACAAACTTCCACGCCCACGATGCAAATGTCGTCCGGTAAGGCGCCGTTGCCGGCGAAACGGCGCACACGCTCGACGACGCCGCGACAAATTTCCTGAACACCCCGGTCGAGGTTCTGCGCGATGGCCTGCTGGAGTCGCTCGCGGCCAAACTGTTCGCCAGCGAGGTTACCGGCTTCATACACGCCGTCGGTAAACAGCACGAAGATGTCGCCCGCTTCAAACGGATGCGTCAAATTCGTGTAGCAACTGTCGGGGAATAAACCGAGCACGGGGTTGTTCTGCAAGCGCTCGTACACGGGTTGCACCGCGCCGAGCCGGCGTCGTCCCCAAAACGGAGCGGGATGGCCGGCGGAGGCCAACGTGATTGTTTGCGCGTCGGCATCGAGGATGAGGTACAGGGCCGACACAAAAATCAGCGGGTCGCTTGGCGCGGCAACGCGCGCGAAATGTTGATTCAAGAGGCGGAGGAACCGCGCGGGGTCATGACCCTCCCCATGAAAATCTTGCAGCAAGGTGCGCAGGATGGCGGTCACAAGTGCGGAGCGCGCGCCATGTCCCATCACATCCGCGATGAAAACGCCCGCTCGGTTGTCGGCCAGCTTGAGCACATCAAAGAAATCCCCGCCCACAGAACTGGCGGGTTGGTAGATGTGATGGAACTCCAGATGAATGGCGCGGCCCGGCACGCGACTGACCACACGCGGGTAATCACGTGGCATCAGCGTCTCCTGAAACTCACGGGCGAATTGCAAGTCTTGCTGAATGGCAGCGGTCTGTTCCGCAATGGCGTCCTCAAGTCGCTCGTGGTAGGTCAAAACACGCCGCGCCATTTCGCGAAAGTCGGTGGCCAGGTCGCTAATTTCGTCGCCGGTCTGGATGGTTTGGAGGTTGTCGAGCACCTGGCGCGCTGACGGGTTGGACGGCATTTGCGTCTCGGTGCCGGTCGCGCGCCGCTGAGCCAACCGGGCCAACGCACGCGCCGCTTCGCGCAACTGTTCCAGCGGACCGATGATTTTGCGCGTGGCGATGTAGTAGCCCACGCCCGTGAAAAGGATGATGAGAATTAGACCGGAGACGGCGAGCAGCCATAGTTGGCGACGCACTGGCGCCAGCACCGTTTGCACATCGTCGTGAGCGATGACGTACAAGGGTAACAACCCGCTGGGCACTTGGTTTTCCACCAACGGCGACGTGACTCGGATTGGAGCGAATCCGACCAGCTCCTCTTCATGCCCACCGAGCATGGTCATAGTCCAACCGGAGGTGGGTGAGGTGACAGCGGGCACAACGGTCGGGGCTAGTCGCTCGCCGAGCCGACGCTCGTACCGGCTGTATAATTCGAAGAGCACCCGCCCCGTTGCGTCAATCACTTCGCGCGAAGGTTCGTCGGCACCGATCGTGAGGGGTACGGCTGTAAAGAGGGGATTGGTATCGAGCACGGCCTTAATAACCACGCCGCCTTGTGCTGCCCGTGACGCCAGCCGCGCACACACGATCAGCTCGTGCGTGCGTCCGTTGGCATTGAGCGCGGGACCTTTCAAATACAGCCTACCCGGGCGGAGTTGGCTGGCGCTGGACCACCACAACTCGTCGGTTGGGCGGCCGCCCGCGGCGTTTTCCGTGGCCGCCAACAGCCGACCTTGTTCGTCGAAGACGACGATCTCAATGAACAGCGGGCTAACGCTTTGGAACTCGCGCAACGCGTCGGCCAAGGGATTGGTTGAAACTGACGCATCGTTGGCTAACGATGGGGACGCATCGGCCAGCCGCTGGGCGATGGCTGCGTTCAGATGAGCGAGGTTGATCCAGTCTGCGAACTTCTCAATCTCTCGCGTTAGATTGTGACTAATCGAGGTGGCAACGAAGTTTGCCGTCGCCTCCAAAAGTCGTCCACGTTCACCGCGGTAATAGCGGTAGCCCAGCACCTCGATGGCCACCAGCGCAACCGACAACGGAAACACCGCTGCAATCAGCAAAATCCCGATGAATTTGGAGCGAATCCGGAACGGCACGCTCGTCAGATAACACACCCGCGCAAACGGCTCAATGGCCTCTTGACTCCGAAACCAAAGCCGCTATTGTGGCGTCAAACAGGACAAAAAAAGTCTGATTTGGAGGACCCATGACCGATACGTTTGAGATCCGCGACTTGCATGTGAGCGTTGAGGACAAACCCATTTTGAAAGGGGTTAATCTCGTCGTGCCGAAGGGGCAGGTGCATGCGTTGATGGGGCCGAACGGCTCCGGGAAAAGCACACTGGCAAACACGATCCTCGGCCACCCGAAGTATACCGTGACCCGCGGGGATATTCGGATGAAGGGCGAGAGTATTCTGGAGTGGGACACCGACGAGCGGGCGCGCCGCGGGTTGTTTTTGGCGTTTCAGTATCCTTGCGAGGTGCCGGGCGTGAGAGTGAGCAATTTCTTGCGGATGGCATGCAACGCACGCGCAGGTCGCGAGCTGGACGTGATGGAGTTTTACGAGAAGCTCGAAGAAAAAATGAAGAAGCTCGACATGGACGAGCGTTGGGTGAAACGATACCTGAATGAAGGATTCTCGGGTGGTGAAAAGAAGCGCAACGAGATTCTCCAGATGTTGATGTTGGAGCCCGAATTCGCGGTCATGGACGAGACTGACTCGGGTCTCGACATTGATGCATTGAAAATTGTTGCGCATGGGGTCAACGAGCTGCGCGGCCCCAATATCGGCATTCTCATCATCACGCACTACGAGCGAATTTTGCGTTACATCCAACCGGATGCCGTGCACATCTTGGTGGACGGGCGGATTGTCAAATCGGGCGATGCGGATTTGGCGACGCACTTGGAGCAGCACGGCTACGATTGGATCACGAAGGAGGTGGTAGCATGAGCACACCGGTGACCGAACTGTTGCGCAGCCATTACAAGGAGGGGTTTCACGATGATCTTCCCATCGTGCGGGCCGTGCCCAAGGGGCTGAAACACGAGGTGGTGGATTACATCTCGGATGTGAAAGGCGAGCCGGATTGGATGCGCGAGTTTCGCCACCGCAGTCTCGACCTGTTTTTGAAACAGGGTCTGCCGGACTGGCTACCGGGGTTGAGAGATGAAATCGATTACAATGAAATCACATACTACGTCAGCCCCGTCGAAAAACCTCAACGCCGTTGGGAAGACGTACCGGAAGAGATCCGCCGCACTTACGACAAGCTGGGCATCGCGAAGGAAGAGCAAAAACTGCTCGGCGGTCTCGGCGCGCAAATTGACTCCGAGATGGCTTACCACAACATTCAGGAGTCGCTCGCGAAACGCGGGGTCGTGTTTCTCAGTTGCGACGAAGGACTCAAGCAATACCCCGATTTGTTCCGCGAATATTTCTCGAAAGCCATCCCGCCAGAGGACAACAAGTTCGCCGCACTGAACTCGGCATTTTGGAGCGGCGGCTCCTTCGTGTACATTCCGAAAGGCGTCAAATGCGACATTCCGCTCTCCGTTTACTTCCGCATCAATGCGGAACAATTCGGCCAGTTTGAGCGAACCCTCATTATCGTGGATGAAGACGCGTTTTGCCATTACGTGGAGGGTTGCAGCGCGCCCATCTACACCACCAACTCACTCCACGCCGCCGTGGTGGAAATCTTCGTCAAAAATCGTGCGCGGTGCCGCTACACGACAATCCAAAATTGGAGCACTGACGTTTACAACCTCGTGACCAAGCGCGCCATGTTGTACGAGCGCGCTGTCATGGAATGGGTAGATGGCAATCTCGGCTCCAAACGCACGGTCAAGTATCCATCGTGCTACTTCCTCGGCGAGGGCGGACATGGTGAAGTGCTCAGTTTGGCCAGCGCCGACCGTGGCATGTGGCAGGATGCGGGAGCGAAAATGGTGTTCATGGCGCCCAACTGCACCGGGCGCATCAACTCCAAGTCCATCTCCGGCCGAACCGGTCGGGCGTCCTACCGGGGCCTGGTGCAGGTGCGTCCCGAAGCCACCAATTGCCGCGTGCAGGTCAATTGCGACGCGCTCATCCTCGACGAGCAAAGCCGGTCGGACACTTACCCAGTAATGGAGATCAAAGGCGACCTGGCCACCGTGGAGCATGAGGCCAGCGTCTCCAACGTCAGCGAAGAGCAACTATTCTACCTCATGAGCCGAGGCATCAAAAAAGAGGACGCTGTCAGCATGATCGTCAACGGCTTCATCGAGCCGATCGTCAAAGAACTGCCGATGGAGTTTGCGGTCGAAATCAACCGACTCATCAATCTCCAAATGGAGGGCTCTGTGGGATGAATCCGGTCGCGTGGCAACGATTCTTGCAATTACCCATGCCCTCTCGCCACGATGTGGACTGGCGTCATTTGGATCTTCGAGCGCTGCGCCTCGAGCGCGTGGAAAAGCGAACCCAACCGGCAAGGGTCACATTTCGTGGCCAACCTCCTACCGGCGTCATTTTCGGCAAACTGTCCGGGCATCGCACAGAAGCCAATCGATTTCTTGGTAAAGCCATCGCATGGGAGAATCGGCATAAATTCGTCGCGCTCCATGAGGCGCTTTGGGAGGACGGTGCGGTCGTGCTCGTGCCCAAGAATTGCCGTGTGACTGATCCGCTGGAGATTCATTACGAATTGCCGAACCACGACTCGGCGGCCTTTCCCCGCACCTTGATCGTGTTGGAGCCCGGTGCCGAGGCCACCGTGGTGCAGAAATACACCGGCGCGCCCTCGCTTCAGGCCGGCGCCACCGAGTTGTTCGTTCAACCGGGGGCTCACTTGCATTACATCAGCCTGCATCAACTGGCGCCGACATCCTTCGATTTCCTCATCAAGCGCGCGCGCGTCGCCCAAGACGCCGAGATTGATTGGGTCATTGGAATGTTCGGCGCTGCCCTTGGGCGTTACGACATCGAGTGCGAGATGGAAGGGCGGGGCGGATCCAGTTTCATGTATGGCGTGGGGTTGGGTGCCGGGCAGGAACAGCTCGCCCAGTTCACCCATCAACATCATCGAAGTGGGGACACTACAAGCGATTTGCTCTTCAAAAACGTGCTGCGAGACCGTGCCGTCAGCAGTTACACGGGAACCATTCGCGTCGAAAAAAATTGCAACGGCACCAACGCGTACCAATCCAACCGCAACCTCGTTTTGAGCCGCGAGGTTCAATGCGACACGCGACCGGTTTTGGAAATTGAATCCAATCAACTGCGGTGCACCCACGGCGCAACCGTGGGCCGACTTGACGACAACCAGATGTTCTACCTGCGCAGCCGCGGTCTCAACGAGGCGCAAGCGCGGCAGATCTTGATTGAGGCGTTTCTGGAACCGGTCTTGGCGCGCATCCGCGTTGATACAGTCCGCCGCGAATTTGAAGAGTTGATTCGCCAGAAAATCATTCGCTAAATGCCACGCCCATGACGCCCGTCCTCGACGCCGTTGAGCTGGAGGAGATTCGGGACGATTTTCCCATCCTTCACCAGACCGTGCGCGGCCACCCGCTGGTTTACCTCGATAACGCCGCCACCTCACAGAAGCCCCGCGTCGTCATCGAGGCACTGACCGACTACTACCGGCGCTACAACGCCAACGTGCATCGAGGCATTCACGCCCTCGCCGAGCGCGCCACGCGCGAATACGAGCGGGCGCGCGAACGGGTGGCGCGATTCATCGGTGCCCCCGCTCCGCACACGGTCATTTTCACACGCGGCACGACGGAGGCGATCAACCTCGTTGCGTATGCCTGGGGACGAGCGAACTTGCGACCGGGCGACGTCATCCTGACAACCTGGATGGAGCATCACAGCAACCTCGTGCCTTGGTATCTCATCGCAGAACAAACCGGTGCCGTTCTCCGCCGTATCCCCCTAACTTCCGATGGCCAACTGGACCTTTCCAATCTCGACCGGTTGCTTGCCGACCGCGTCAAACTGGTGACGTTGACTCACTGTTCCAACGTCTTGGGCACCATCAATCCCGTACGCCAAATTGCCGATGCAGCGCATCGTCATGGCGCCGTGGTGTTGGTGGACGGTGCCCAGAGCGTCCCGCACTTACCGGTTAATGTGCAAGAATTGGGCGCGGACTTCTTTGCGTTCAGTGGCCATAAAATGTGCGGCCCGACCGGCGTGGGTGTGCTTTACGGACGCGAAGATTTACTCGAAGCCATGCCGCCGTTCATGGGCGGAGGGGAAATGATCAAAGAAGTCCTACCGGATCGCGCCACCTACAACGACCTCCCTTACAAATTCGAGGCCGGTACCCCGAACATTGCCGAAGCGATTGGGCTGGGGGTCGCTGTGGATTATCTCTCTCAAATCGGCATGGAGAAGATTCGACAGCACGAAAAAGAAATCACCCAGTACGCAATCACCCGCCTGCGTGAGCTTGTGGAAGTGCGGCTCTACGGCCCCACCGATCCGGAATTAAGAGGCGGTTTGGTCGCATTCACTTTTAGTGACATCCATCCCCACG
>JANWVU010000260.1 GCA_025056465.1 Verrucomicrobiia bacterium
GGCGAGTCCGGTAGGACCCAAAACCCGAAAGGGAATTGCGACAGTATGCTGTTGTTGAAAAACATCTCAGAAGCCACGGGTCCGGTAGGACCCAAAACCCGAAAGGGAATTGCGACGCGGAGTTGCCGTTATCCGATGCGGTGATTCAGTCCAGTCCGGTAGGACCCAAAACCCGAAGGGGAATTGCGACTCCTCCTTCTCCGTAAGGACAAGCTGAGAAGCGCGGGCGTAGTCCGGTAGGACCCAAAACCCGAAAGGGAATTGCGACTATATGCTGAGAGCTGTAAATAAAGGGGTGGTGGAAACAGTCCGGTAGGACCCAAAACCCGAAAGGGAATTGCCACCCGTTGTCTTGGCTGGCCCGGCGGTTCCATCCCGCCGTCGTTCGGTGGGGCCCGAAATCCCGGAGGGAATCGCGGCTTTGATACCGCTAAAGAAAGTTCAATTTTCGTGTTATTATTTGTAGGGCTAGGATCCAAGAAGAGGTTTTTTGTCTCGTGTAACCCCTCGATGTCCATTTGTGGCCAATTGCAGGCGGGTCACGCGGGCCGCCGGGGGGAGCCGGCAAAGGCGATGACTATTCAATCTGGAGCAAAC
>JANWVU010000261.1:0-321 GCA_025056465.1 Verrucomicrobiia bacterium
GACCGAGCGTATCTTCCTGCCCCTGATTCGCCTGACAGTGCCTGAAATCGTGGACATGAACCTGCCTGTGGAGGCGTGTTTCCACAATCTGGTGATTGTCTCCATCAAGAAGCGCTACCCCGGACACGCCTTTAAGGTGATGAACGCCATCTGGGGACTAGGGCAGCTGATGTTCACCAAAATCATCATCGTCGTGGACGACGACGTAAACGTGCACGACATGCAGGAGGTCCTCTGGCGCTTCACCAACAACATCGATCCGGAGCGCGACATGCTGGTCACTCGTGGCCCGATAGACGTATTGGACCATGCTTCGCGCCT
>JANWVU010000261.1:331-590 GCA_025056465.1 Verrucomicrobiia bacterium
CGCAAGTGGCCTTCTGAGGGATTCACGCGCGACTGGCCCGAGGTCATCCAGATGTCGCCCGAGGTGAAGGAGCGTATTGACCAGATTTGGTCTCAGCTGGGGCTGAGCTAAATGGCGGAGCTCGACCGCGCCCTGTTCTTCTGGGTGAACCGGGGATGGCACCATCCTTGGCTGAACGACCTCTTCTGGGCGTTCACGTGGTTGGGCGTGGGCTGGGTGCAGGTGCTGTTGGCGTTGCTGGTGCTGTGGGTTGCTCGTC
>JANWVU010000262.1 GCA_025056465.1 Verrucomicrobiia bacterium
CACTTGGGACAGTACAATTCGCTGGCCGTGAAGGCTCCGAATTGCTCCGACATGGCGCTTAAAGCCTGGCGATGACCCGCAGGATGTCCCGAAGCACGTCCACCGGGGTCTGGGTCGCGTCAATCACGTGCAACACATGCGACGGATAGAAATCCAGAACCGGCTTGGTCTCCCGCTCGTAGGTCTCCAGGCGGTCCCGGATCACTTCGAGGTTGGCGTCGTCGAGTCGGTTTTCCTTCAATGCGCGCCGCTGGAGCCGCTCGATGAGCTTCGACTGGTCGGGACACGAGAGCTTGAAAATGGCGATCACTTCGAGCGTGTCGGCCAGCATTTCAGCCTGGCGGCGGTTGCGCGGGATGCCGTCGAGCACGAGCGTGTCGGTGCGTGGATCAAAGCGGCCCATGCGCCGGATCGCCTCAATGTTCTCCCGCCAGAGTTGAATGGTCGGCTCGTCAGGCACGAGCTGGCCTTTGCTGGAGTATTCGAGAAAAACCCGGCCAATTTCGCTGTCCACGCGCAAGTTGCGAAAGACCTCCCCGCAGGCGCAATGGTAGAAATTCGGGATGGTGCCGAGGATTTT
>JANWVU010000263.1 GCA_025056465.1 Verrucomicrobiia bacterium
GTGGCGTTGTCGGTGACCCTGACAGCGTTGTCCACGTTGCTCGCCGTAGTCGCCACACCGTACCTGACGGCGTGGCTGGCCGGTACCTTTGTGCCCGTCAACGCGACGGAGCTACTATGGTCGGTGGCCCAAATCATCTTGTTGCCGGTAACGGCCGGGCTGTTGGCTCGGAAAATGGTGGGCGACCGGATCCAGCGCTTCATCGCATGGCTGCCGGTGCTCTCCGTGATTTTTATCGTATTAATCATCGCCTGTGTGGTGGGGCTGACCCGCGATCGGTTGCTGACCAGTGGCCTACCGGCTTTGATCGCGGTGGTGCTTCACAACACGGGCGGGCTGGCACTTGGCTACCTCGTCGCGCGCGTTGCCGGCTTGGATGTGATCCGCGCGCGCACCATCGCCATCGAAGTGGGGATGCAAAACTCCGGTCTCAGTGTCGCTCTTGCGCGCAAACATTTTGCCGACGCGCTCGTGGCGTTACCGGGTGCGATCTTCAGCGTTTGCCACAATCTCACTGGCTCCGCCCTCGCCACCTACTGGTCTCGCCGCCGCGAGACAACGGCTTCCCC
>JANWVU010000264.1 GCA_025056465.1 Verrucomicrobiia bacterium
AAGGGAATTGCGACCTTTTGGCCGCTACCTGTGCTCCTGCGCTGACGTCTGGTCCGGTAGGACCCAAAACCCGAAAGGGAATTGCGACGCGAATCGCTGGCGCCACAGAACTCCAAATCTGACACCAGCGTCCGGTAGGACCCAAAACCCGAAAGGGAATTGCGACCCGTTCGGCGAGTAATAATGACCTTCCCCACGGGTTGGGATGTCCGGTAGGACCCAAAACCCGAAAGGGAATTGCGACTTGGCCGCTACGGTCGCTCCTTGCCCGATATCGCCAGCGTCCGGTAGGACCCAAAACCCGAAAGGGAATTGCGACCTTTCGACTGCCTCGACAATCTCACCAGGTTTGATTATGTCCGGTAGGACCCAAAACCCGAAAGGGAATTGCGACCGCGTATCCTGCATTGCCGAATCGTGCGCAGCTTGCTGGTCCGGTAGGACCCAAAACCCGAAAGGGAATTGCGACCTCCGTCGTTTCACCAAGTAGCAGCCTCTTGGCCGCTACTTCCGGTAGTACCCAAAACCCGAAAGGGAATTG
>JANWVU010000265.1 GCA_025056465.1 Verrucomicrobiia bacterium
CACAAACTTCTGGGTCAACAACGGCACGATCATCGGCAATGGGACGTTGGCAACGTCGTTCCGCCAATCTTCCACTGGCTCGACCGTGGCCAGCAACGGCGTGCTCGCGCTGTTCGGCACCTACAACAGCGGGCAAGCGACGTTCACATCGAGCGGTGGTGGATTCGGCACGTTCCGCGCGGCCACGAGCGGCACGCTTCGCGTGATCGGCAACGTCGCCAGCGGCATGGGCGGTTCCTGGCAGGTGGACAATGGCGGCACGCTCGAAGTGGCCGGGGTCAACGTGGACCTTGGCGCGGCGTTTATGCCGATGTCGCAACTGAACGGCACGGTGCGCGTCAACACGGGCGGCAATCTCACCCTCTCCAGCGCCACGGCCGGTGGCCCGACGCTCGGTCAACAGGGCACGTTCCAATTTGATGCCAGCTCCGGCGCCGCGAACATCTTCATGCCAAACTCGTCCGGTTTGGCCAACTTCACCAATGCCGGCACGATTTTCATCACCGGTAACTCCTCGGGCACGG
>JANWVU010000266.1 GCA_025056465.1 Verrucomicrobiia bacterium
GAATCGTCCCTCGGCGGCGCGCAACAGATCCCCGTTGTCGAGATTCGACCAGCCCAGTTCGAAGACGGTCGTGACGGCGTGTGATGCGAGCGTCCGCCGCAACGGGACGGGCACGCCCTGATCAAAAAGAATGCGCATGATCGGGCCGATTCACGCCACCGGCGAGAGAGAAGCCTCGGTGAATTTGAGCACCGTCACCGCCTGTTCGCGCGTGACGCCCGGAAACCACTCGAGAAATTCATCTATCGTCGCTCCGCCTTCGAGATTCTCGAAAAGGGCCTGCACGGGCACGCGCGTTCCCTTGAACACCCAGGCTCCACTGAGCTTGCCCGGAACGCGTTCCACGGCTGAACATTGGCTCCAGTCCATCATGCGCTGCACCATCGCCGAACAGCCCGCTCCGGGCAAGTTGAGAGGCGATCTGATCACACCGATGCAAATTGCTCCTCTCCTGAGCAGCTTCAATCTGTTGGTGAATTTTTCTCCGTTTGCGCCCGATTGATCTCCGTC
>JANWVU010000267.1 GCA_025056465.1 Verrucomicrobiia bacterium
TTCCGATGCTTGGCCGTCAATAGCATCAAATACGGACTAGGCGTTCGTTTCAGTGTTCGCACCCGCCGGCACACCTCAACTCCATCAATGCCGGGCATCATCCAGTCCAACACGGCAATTGGTGGCGCCTCGGGTGCTTGTAAGGCGGTCCACGCTTGCTCGCCGTCGCGCGTAACCTGCACGGCATAGCCCCACCGAGCCAGCGTGGCTTCCAACACCTTGCAAGAGACGGGGTCATCTTCAGCGATCAGAATCGGTTTGGTCATGAGCTACCTCTTGAGGTTGAATTTCACGTGCCAAATATGCCTGTAACGCCGACTGCAACCGCTCCAACGCCCCTTCCAGCTTCGCGACGCGCGCGGCCGCATCGCGGAGATCGCCGGCCGCGGCGCGCTCCTCCAGTTCGCGCACGAGCTGCTGCGCCTCGCCTCGGCCAAAAATCGCCACCGAGCTTTTGAGCTTGTGCGCGGCCTGCTCGATGGCTTTCGCCTCTTGATTTTGCACCGCC
>JANWVU010000268.1 GCA_025056465.1 Verrucomicrobiia bacterium
CATCCAGCCGTCCCAGGCACAGCGGACGGAATCCCAGCGGGTCGCGCGCGCCGATGAGCGCGTCCTCGGTCATGATGACCAGCGACCAGGCGCCCTCGATGCGGCGCAGGGCGTGGCCGAGGCTGCCGGCCGAGCCGTCCACGCCGGGCTGGGCCATCAGATGCAGGATGATCTCGCTGTCCACCGTGGTTTGAAAAATCGAGCCGCGCGCCTCCAGTTCGGCGCGCAGGGCGGCGGCGTTGGTGAGGTTGCCGTTGTGAGCGATGGCGATCTGCCCGCGCGCGCAATCCACCGCCAGGGGCTGGGCGTTGCGCAGATGCGAGGCGCCACTGGTCGAGTAGCGAGTGTGGCCGATGGCGATGTGGCCGACAAGATCGTGAAGGATCGGGCCGGTGAAGACCTGCGAGACCAGGCCCATCCCGCGGTGGATGCGGAAGTGGCGTCCGTCGCTGGTGGCGATGCCGGCGCTTTCCTGCCCGCGGTGCTGAAGTGCGAACAGGCCGTAGT
>JANWVU010000269.1 GCA_025056465.1 Verrucomicrobiia bacterium
TCAAATGACCGAACCCGTCGTCAATCTCGAGCTTGCCAAACGGCACGGTTTGCTTGAAGAGGAGTATCAAAAAATCCTCGACATTCTTGGTCGCGTTCCGACCCACGTGGAGTTGGGCATTTTCGCCGTGATGTGGTCGGAGCATTGCAGTTACAAAAATTCCATCGCCGTGCTCAAAACTTTGCCAAGAAGCGGCGGAAGATTGCTTGCCAAAGCGGGCGAGGAAAACGCGGGTCTTGTCGACATCGGAGATGGTTTGGCAGTCGCGTTCAAAATCGAGTCGCACAATCACCCCTCCGCCGTCGAGCCGTATCAAGGCGCGGCGACCGGCGTAGGCGGCATTCATCGAGACATCTTCACGATGGGGGCGCGACCTATTGCGACGCTGAACTCGCTCCGATTCGGAGATCTTTCCGACCCTCGCGCGAGATACTTGCTGGACGGCGTGACGCGCGGCATCGGCGATTACGGCAACGCTTTTGGCGTGCCAACCGTCGCAGGCGACA
>JANWVU010000026.1 GCA_025056465.1 Verrucomicrobiia bacterium
TGTGTGCGGCGGCGGCATCGGCGATCGCGGCGGTGTACAATGCGCCGATTGGCGGGTCGTTGTTCGCGCTGGAGATTTTGATGGGGAATTTCGCGCTGGAAGTGTTCGGGCCGGTAGTGGTGGCGTCGGTGTTATCCACGTTGGTGTTTCGGAGCGCGATGGGGAATCTGCCGCGGTTTGTCGTGCCGCAGTATGAGTTGGTGTCGGGCTGGGAATTGCTGGGGTATTTGGGTTTGGGTGTGGTGGCCGGGGTGGTGTCGATTGTTTTCATTCGGTCGCTATTTTGGACAGAGGATTTGTTCGAGAAACTGCACTTGCCGAAGTGGGCGCGGCCGGTGGTGGGATTTTTATTGGTGGGCGTCATTGGGATTTTTTACCCGCACGTTTTTGGGAACGGGTACGAAGCCACAAACATGGCGTTGCACGAGCAGTTGTCGTGGGAGTTGCTGTTGATTTTGCCGGTGGCGAAACTGGTGGCGACAGCGTTGACGTATGGGGCCGGTGGGGCGGGTGGGTTGTTCATGCCGTCGTTGATGGTGGGTGGGTTGCTCGGTGGCGCGTATGGGATGGGGCTGCATTATTTGTTTCCTGAGGCAACGGCCGGGTCAGGTGCGTATGCCTTGGTGGGGATGGGTGCGATTGTGGCTGGTACGACTCAGGCGCCGTTGACAGCGATCATGATGATTTATGAGCAGACAAACTCATACATGATTGTGTTGCCGTTGATGTTTTCGTGCATCATCAGCAATCTGACGGTGCGGTTGTTTCGGGTACAGGCGGTGCACATTGAGACGTTGCGACGGCGAGGCGTGACGTTGCCGCGTGGGGTGGAAGCGACGGTGATGCAGAACTTGCGCGTGCGCGACATCATGCATGATGACGTGGAGTCCGTGCCGCCGACGGAACCGTTTCCGAAGTTGGTGGAGCGGTGTCTGAAAACGCATCACAACAATTTGTATGTGACGGACGCAGAGGGGCGCTTTTTAGGTGCGGTTTCGTTGTTGGCGATTCGCACCCATTTGCATTATGGGGAGAATTTGCAGGGGATTGTGGCATACGATTTGTTGGACGACCGGTTTGAGTTCGTCACGCCTGAGCAACGGCTGTCAGAGACGATGGAGAAGTTTTGGCGGCAGAATTCGGAGCGGTTGCCGGTGCTGTCGGATGCTACGTCGCGGAAGTTGATTGGTTGGATTTCCAAACGAGATTTGATCGGGTTGTATAGCCAGGAGATTTTGAACAAAAGCCAGTTACTGGCTCGGTTCAAGATGAGGGATGAAGAGGGTGAGCATAATGTGTACGTTTCGCTGCCCGAAGGTTTTCAGGTGCGGACTTTGGTGTGGCCGGTGGAATTGGACGGGACGACGTTGGGAGCGTTGATGCCACGGTCGAACTACGGCGTGCATGTGTTGCAGGTGTCGCGGCGCGAGCCGGTGAGCGGTCGGGAAGTGGTGGAGCTACCGGGTCCGCAAACGGTTTTGCGCGGTGAGGATCGGTTGGTAGTAATTGGCAAGGCGGAGGGAATTGCGGCGTTTCAACAGGCGTTGGCCCAAGTGGGCAAGCCGAAGGCGTGAGGGGGACGGTTGCGCTGGGAGTGATTGGCTTCTATGGTGAGCCGTTATGAGCACCGATAAACCACTGCCGTCGCCGGAAGAAATTCAGAAGAAACTCGCGGAGTTTATGCAACGTGAGTTTGGCGAGCGGGTACAGTTGGCGGCGTGGCCGCAACCGGAACGGGCGGAGACGGGGGTGGGCGAGGAATCCGGTAGGGCGCGGCGGCGGGTGTTTGATTTTCAGTTCAAGCCGAAGGACATCAAAGCGCACCTGGACCGGTACGTCATCCAGCAGGATGAGGCGAAAAAGGTTCTGAGCATTGCGGTGTGCGATCACTACAACCACGTGCGGGATTGTCTGACGGGTAAGGAAACGGGCGATTACATCAAACAGAACGTGTTGCTCATCGGACCTACCGGAGTCGGCAAGACGTATCTGATTAAGACGATTGCGGAATTGATCGGCGTACCGTTTGTGAAAGCCGATGCGACGAAGTTCAGCGAGACCGGGTATGTGGGTGGGGATGTGGAGGATTTGGTGCGCGAGCTGTATCACCGCGCGGATGGGGATCGCGAGTTGGCGCAGTATGGGATCATTTACCTCGATGAGATTGATAAGATTGCCACCCCACCGAACATTATCGGGCGCGATGTCAGCGGGCGTGGGGTACAGACGAACCTGCTGAAGTTGATGGAAGAAACGGAGGTACCGCTGCGTTCGCCGACGGATATTCAGGCGCAGTTGCAGGCGGCCTTTGAGTTTCAGCGGAAAGGCAAAATCAAACGCGAGACGCTGAACACGCGTCACATTCTGTTTATTGTTAGCGGTGCGTTTGATGGGTTGCGAGAGATAATTCGGCGACGGCTGCGCGAGTCGGCAATTGGATTTGGGGCGCAGCCGGTGGCGGCGGTCACGGATGCAGAGCTGTTCCGCATGGCGCAGACGGAGGATTTTGTGCGGTTCGGGTTTGAGCCTGAGTTTATCGGGCGGCTACCGGTGCGCGTGGTGCTGGATCGGCTGACGGTGGACGATTTGTACCGGATTTTGACGGAGAGCGAGGGGTCGGTCATCAAGCAGTACCAGGCGAGTTTTCGTGCGTTTGGGATTGATGTGTTGTTTGCGCCGGATGGGATGCGAGCGATTGCGGAGCGAGCGGCGTTGGAGAACACGGGAGCGCGCGGATTGTTGACGGTGTGTGAGCGGGTGTTGCGGGAGTTCAAGTTTGAGCTGCCCAGCACGCACATCCGGCATTTCACGGTGACCCGTCAAGTGGTGGAGGATCCGGCGGGTGCGTTGGCGGAGTTGCTGCGGAACGCGCCGACGGAGCATCACGAGTTTGTGCGGGATTATGAGCGGCGGTTTGCACAGCAGCACGGGTTACGGTTGCGATTCACGGCGGAAGCGACCGAGGAGATTATTCGGCGGGCGCGAGAGAGTCAGCAATCGGTCAGCGACCTGTGCGATCGGTTGTTCAAGGATTATCAATTTGGGCTGAGCCTGATTCAGAAGAATACCGGGCAGACGGAATTTGAGATACCGGCTGAGGCGCTGGCGGATCCGGATCGGTTTTTGAGCGATTGGGTGGTGCGAAGCTACCGGCCGGCGGGTGAGGTGAAAACTACCGGTGCGTCGGCAGAAGGGCAATCAAGCCAACCTGCTGGCACCGAGGCGGATGGGAAGGAAAACGCGGGCTGAATATTTTGGGGGGTAATTGGTCGAAACAATTGGAGGTTGAGCATGAAAAAGTGGTTGAGCCGATTTTTTGTGGTGTTGGCGATGGTGGTGGCCGGCGGGGTGTTCAGTCCCAAGGCCGAGGCCGGGGAGAGCTTTTACTTCAGCGTTGGTTACAGCAGCAGCCGGTATCGGTGTGCGCCGCCACCGGTTTACTATTGTCCGCCGCGGCCTTGCTACCCGCGTCGGTATATTAGCTACTCGTACTCTTACGTGTATTCGCCGCCGGTTGTGGTCTACACGCCGCCACCGCCTCCGCCGGTAATCTGTGTGCCGCGCCCGGCGCCTGTGTACTATTACGAAGGCGGGGTATTCTACCGGTATTGAAGCCGGTCAGGTGCCGAGTGTGACCGGTGTGGTGGGCGCGTCTTGGGTTGCGACGGTGAGGCGGATGTGCCGCGCGCCGCGTCGGTAAAGTTGCTCGCCCACGGCGCGAGTGGCCAGCTCGGGGCGGTTACAGTCGCGACTGAGGTGGGCTAGGAAGACGTGGTGCAGATGCTCGCCCGCAATTTCGCCGGCCAGTGACGCGGCCGCTTCGTTACTGAGGTGGCCGTGGCGGCTGAGGATGCGTTGTTTGATGGACCAAGGTCGGGCGGTGTCGTTTTGTAGGAGGCGGACATCGTGGTTGGCTTCGAGGATGAGCAGGTTGGCGGCGCGGACCCGTTCGACAACGAGACGGGTGACATGCCCGAGGTCGGTGAGAATACCGATGGCGTGAGATTGGTGGCGGATGAGGAAGTTGACCGGATCGCAGGCATCATGGGGTACCGGGAACGGTTCGATAACCAAATCGCCGATGGAAAATGGAGTCCCGCTGGTGAAGAGGTGCCAAGCGATTAGGAGCTCGGATTGTAGCTCGTCGGTAATGGCTTCGGCGGTGAGGCGGTTGGCGTAGACGGGGAGTCGGTGTTGCTTGCAGAGTACCGGGAGTGCGCGGGTGTGGTCGCCGTGTTCGTGGGTTAGCACGATCGCATCGAGGTCGGTGAGGTGACGGCCGAGTTGGGCGAGGCGGTCATTGATTTGGCGACCGCTCAGACCGACGTCGATAAGCAGGGCGGTGGTCTCCGTTTCGATGAGGGTGCAATTACCGGCACTGCCGCTGCCAAGAATGGTGACCGTAACCCCCACGGCTGCGATTGTATCGGCACACAGTAACGTTGCAATCCGGTATTGGTCCGGGCGTTTCGGTAGGTTTTCGGAGCTAAAACGCTTCGGGAAATTTTGTTTACAGATGCGGAGGGCGGTCGCTATTATTCGCGCCACTTTCTGCGTCCGAGGACATTATGGATATCAGCACGCGCTTCCCACGACGGTCGCCGACGGGTTTTTGGACTTCCAAGTGTTTAGTGGGCGGCTTGATAATCTTGCTGGGTTGGGGAGCGAGTTCTGCGTTCGGGCAGACATTCAGTCGCGGTCCGTTTCGGCTGAACATTGGTGCGATTTTGGGTGCGACGTGGACGGATAACGCCAATGCAAGCGAAGATGATCCGGCGTCGGAATTTTCCATTTTCACGGGGCCGACGATTTCTGGTGACATCACGCTGGCGCCGCGGATCGCCGGTGGGCAACCACTGACGGTGTCGTTGTCGATGGCATATACGGTTTCCTATTCATTTGGGGATGAGGTGGAGGACCGATTTGACGCGCCGATTGCAGTTTCGGTGGTGTTGCCGATTTATTTTTATGGGTGGGACGTGGTGCTGAGTGATTCATTTCGGTTTTCGAATGATCCGTTGGAGAAAACGTTTGCTTTCAACCGCGATGAGGTGCCCGAGTACAACAATACGGCACAGATTAGCATCGGGCGTCGGTTTGGACGGTTGGGCATAAACCTGACCGGCTCAAGGTCCGACAGATGGTTACCGGACGATCCAGAGCAAGAAGAAACCACGTACACGGTGTCGCTAACTCCATCGTATTTTCTGCGAGAAGGCTACGCGGTGTTTACAAGTGGATCGTTGTTTTGGACTTTGCGACCCGACCCGTTGAGGTCGGATGTGGAGGGGTACAGTGTGGCGGTTGGTGTGACGGGTCAAATCACTCAAAACTTGTCCGGCTCGGCCAGTGTAGGCTACTCACATCTGACGTTGGTGGATCGGCGACAACTTAATCCTTCACCGCCGCCGACGTATTTGCCGTTAGGCGACGACAACGTGGATGGTATCACCTCGACGATTGCGTTGAACTACAGCAATCCGTTGCGACCCAACACAACGTACAGCATTGCGTTTTCGCGAAGTCCCGGAATCACGGCGGCGTTGGAGAACTCGGACATTACGGAAGCCACCAGCGTGACGCTGGCGATTGCGCATCAACTTAGTAGACATCTTACCTTAGCACCGGTTGTGAGCTGGATTTACTTGGAAGATGTGAGTGACATTGGGGATGGCGAGAAAACACACATCGTTCAGGTGCGGACAGGATTGAGCCGTCAATTTGGTCGGAAACTGCGTGGGGATCTCACCCATACTTTCCAGACGCGCAATTCAAATCTGGCAGGGCAGAGCTACGACGTAAATACCGTAACCGTAACGCTTAGCTATCAGTTTTGAATACACGAAGCTGCTCGGTTGTCTATAGGGTCGGAGCACGAGCGTATATGAAACAACTCTTGGTGATGACAGCGGTGGCTTTGGCAGTCGCGGGTTGCCAAACCTATGATGGGCAGGTGGACCGAACAGCAACCGGTGCGTTGGCCGGGGCCGCAATTGGAGCCGGTACGGGCGCGATCATTGGGAACCAGAGCGGCGATGCCGGCGAAGGCGCGCTGATTGGTGGAGCCATCGGGGCGCTCACTGGTGCCTTGATTGGTCGTGCGATGGATCAACAACAGCAGGAGACCCTGGCACGGCAAAGTCCTGAGACTTGGCAACGGGTGCAAACCGGTCAACCCCTTGGTTTGGCCGATATCAAAGCGTTGGCGCGTGCGGGTGTGAGCGATGATGTGATCATCAGCCAGATTCGCCAATCGCGGACGGTGTATCGGCTGACCACGGCGGAAATCATTGAGTTGAAAGAGGCGGGCGTGAGTGAGCGGGTAATTGATTTCATGATCAACACACCCAGTCTGTATCCCCCACCGCCGCCCCCACGGTACCGTCGGTACTGAGTTTCGCAAAAAAGAGATTTCCCTTCCGCACCGGTTTTCACTAACGTGGCGCGTACTTGGAGAAGTCGTGCCTTTTTTTATTGGGGCCGACAGGAGGTTAATCCATGACGAAGTCACAATTATTGGCGAAAACGAAGGCTGAGTTGCTGGAGATGGCACAGCGGCTCGGGTTGCGTGGGATTTCCACGTTGAAAAAAGAGCAGTTGGCCGAACGGATTGAGCAAGCACAAACAAGTCGTGCTGCAGCGGGCAAAACTGCCGGGCCGGTGACCAACCTTGTGGAAAGGGCCAAGCAAATGGTTAAACGGCGTGCGATTCGCAAACCGACCGCGGCGCCGGCCTCAGCGAGTCCCCGCGAAGGTTCTCCGGGCGCGGGTGCGCCGCGTCATGAACCTGTGGAGCCGGAACCCGCTGTGCATAAGTTTGAGGTGGCGCCGCCCTCTCAACCGGTGGCGCAGAAACTGACCGATGACGACGGGGGCGAGCTACCGGAATCGTATGGCACCCAGCGATTGTATCTGACGGCGCGCGACCCGCGGTGGCTTTACGCGTACTGGGATTTCAGCGGTCAGCAAATGGCACGCTACCGGCAACGAGCAGTGGATGGACGCGTGGTTTTGCGGTTGTTCGAAAAACATGTCGAGCAACCCGTACAAGAAATCACGCTCACACCCGAGGCCCGCAACTGGTACATCCCGGTTCCCAAGCCCTCCACGACCTACCATGCCGAGTTGGGCTACTGGCAGGGACGGGGACGGTTCCGCGTCATCACTCGGTCGGCCGAAGCGGCCACTCCATCGGAAACCGTGATGGCACAGGCTGCTGCGCGGTTTGTGACCATCCCGTTGGAGCTGAATCTGGCAGACCTCTATCGTAGCGTGCGTGAGCAAATTCGCCATGGGGAAAACTTGGATGACGCGCTGGAACGGTTGCGGCGGGCGGGTGCGAAACTGGGCCCGATTGACGCCGACCGGCTGACCGAGCAGCAGCAGGCGGCCTTGGCGCACTTGTTATATGATGATTTGTTGCGACGAATCCAAGCGGGTTCATTTGAAATCAGCGAGTGGCTCCGGCGGCGATTGCTCGAAGAACTCAGCTCGGGCGTCTTCAGCGGCGCGTTCAGTCCTGCCGGGGCGAGCTGGGGTTCGGGCGCGCTCGGTCAACCGCAGAAAGGTTTTTGGTTCGCCGTCAATGTGGAGTTGATCGTGTATGGCGCGACCGAGCCGAATGCCACGGTGACCGTGGACGGCAAACCCATCAAATTGCGGCCGGACGGGACCTTCTCGTTTCACTATGTTTTCCCCGATGGCCACTACCGGATGCCCATCGTGGCGGTGTCGGCCGACGGTGATGACCGACGAGCGGTGGAATTGGAGTTTGACCGGCAGACGCGCGACATCGGAGAGGTTGGGCGCGTGAAGCAACCCGAACATCTGCCCCAGCCGGTAACGGTGTGAACCACGAGCCGGGCGGCGCGGCCGCCCGGCTTCGCCCCCGCGAGCGTTTTCTTACGGATGACGCCCCAAGGTTACGTTGCGCTGGTGTTGCACGCGCATTTGCCGTTTGTGCGACACCCCGAGCATGAGGAGTTTCTTGAGGAAGACTGGCTGTACGAAGCCATTACCGAAACGTATCTCCCGTTACTCTGGGTTCTGGAAGGCTGGCTCCGCGACGGAGTGGACTACCGGATGACCATGTCGTTGACGCCTCCGCTGTGCGCGATGTTGCGCGACCCGTTGCTGCAGGAGCGGTATTTGCGGCACATCTCCCGGCTAATCGAGTTGGCGGAGAAAGAGGTGGATCGCACCCGGTGGGACACCGCGCTGAACGCCGTCGCGCAATTCTACCGGCAACGATTCCATGATGCGCGACACTGGTTCGATGCGGTGTACCACCGGGACCTCGTTGGAGCATTTCGGAAGTTTCAGGAGACCGGTCGGCTCGAGATCATTACGTGCGCCGCGACGCATGGCTTTCTGCCGTTGTTGGAAGCGCAACCCAACGCCGTCCGGGGACAAATCCTCACCGCGCGTGATCATTATATGGAATGTTTTGGTCGCGCACCGATGGGCATCTGGTTGCCCGAGTGTGCCTACACGCCGTCGCTGGAACCATTCCTGCACGAAGCCGGATTGCGCTGGTTCATCTTGGACACGCATGGTTTAATGTTTGGCGATCCCGCGCCGCGATTTGGTGTGTATGCGCCGGTGTTCACGCCGACCGGGCTGGCGGCATTTGCGCGGGACACGGACTGCTCGCGGCAAGTTTGGAGTGCCGAGGTTGGTTATCCCGGTGACCCCGATTACCGGGATTTTTACAGGGACATCGGGTTCGATCTCGATTACGACTACATTCGCCCATACATCCACCCGGATGGCATTCGCTGTTTTACCGGTATCAAGTATCACCGGGTCACGGGCCGCACACCGTACAAGGAGGTGTATCGGCGCGACCGCGCGATTGAGAAAGCAGCGGTGCATGCGGGTCATTTCATGGCGGAACGGTGCCGGCAAATCGAGCGTCTCGCCAAATTGATGGGTCGACCTGCGCTGGTGGTAGCGCCGTACGACGCGGAATTATTCGGGCACTGGTGGTTTGAGGGGCCGGAGTTTTTGGACTTTTTCGTCCGCAAATCCGTGTATGACCAAGGGGTCTATCGGTTGATCACGCCAACGGAATATTTGCGGGCGCATCCGACCCAGCAGCTCAGCCAACCAACCGCGTCTAGTTGGGGCAACAAAGGATATTGGGAGGTGTGGTTGGACGGTTCCAATGCGTGGATTTATCCGCATTTGCATGCCGCCGCGGAGCGGATGGCGGAGTTGGTGCGTCACCACAACCGACCGGATGCTCTGACCCAGCGGGCGTTGCGCCAGGCAGCGCGCGAGCTGTTGCTGGCGCAGTCCAGCGATTGGGCGTTTATCATGAAAACCGGTACGACCGTCCCGTATGCGGTCAAACGAACCAAGGATCATTTGGGCCGGTTCAACCGGCTGTATGAGCAAATTCGTGCACGCCAAATTGACGAAGCATGGCTGGCGACCATCGAATGGCGCGATAATATTTTTCCGAACATCAATCCGCAGTATTTCGGCTAACTCGATGGTCGGGCGTCGAGAAGCGACTTGTTTCAGGTGGCCGGTGGGGTATATAGGCAACGGTTTTTTGGAGGTGAGTTTGTGGTCGTGCTAGGCGGGGAGGTAGCGGTTCCCCAGACCGGCAACCCGCTACAGCCGGGCGGAATCCCTCGGGGAGGCGGTGATGTGGGGGCGTTGGCGATGGCGCGGCGTGGAACGTCGGGTCCGCTGCAAGGAACGCAGGTCGAACCCCGCCAGGGCCGGAAGGCAGCAACGGTACACTTGTGGTTCCTGTGCCGGCGGGGTGCCTGACGGGAGCTGGCGCGGCGTCAACAAACCGGCATCGCTGGTCGAGCCGGGGTGCACGACCTCTTTTGTGAAGAAACGAACCATTCATGGGTAAGCAATATCAGGTGCTCGCCAGAAAATGGCGCCCGCAACGTTTTGATGAAGTCGTGGGACAAGACCACGTCATCACGACCCTAAAAAACGCCATCGAGCAAAACCGCCTCGCACATGCTTACCTGTTCGTCGGTCCGCGTGGTGTTGGGAAGACCTCGACCGCCCGCATCTTCGCCAAAGCGCTCAACTGTGTGAAAGGCCCTACGGTCACGCCGTGCGGCACCTGCGACAACTGCGTGGAAATCGCCGAGGGTCGGTCGTTGGACGTGCTTGAGATTGACGGCGCTAGCAATCGGGGCATCGACGAGGTGCGCGAGTTGCGCGACACCGTGCGATACGCGCCGTCGCGTGGCCGCTTCAAAATTTACATCATTGATGAAGTGCACATGCTGACGAAAGAAGCGTTCAACGCACTGCTGAAGACGCTCGAGGAACCACCTCCGCACGTGAAGTTTTTCTTCGCCACGACCGAACCGCACAAGGTGTTGCCGACGATTCTGTCGCGGTGCCAACGGTTTGATCTGCGTCGCATCCCCACGCCCGCGATGATCCAGCACCTGCGCAAAATCGCCAAAGCAGAAAAAATTCAGATCTCCGACGCGGCGTTGGCGGCAATTGCCCGTGGTGCCGAGGGCGGCTTGCGAGACGCAGAAAGCACGCTGGATCAACTGATCGCGTTTTGTGGTGACCGCATCGAAGAGACCGACGTGCTCAGCATGTTCGGGCTGGCCGCACAGGATCAACTTACCGGGTTGGTAGACGCTTTGATCGAGGGTGACGTCGTGCGTGCCCTGCGCGTGGTGCGTGATCTCGATGAGGCCGGTAAGGACCTCCAACGATTACTGGCTGACCTACTTGATTACTGGCGCCATTTATTGGTGCTCTCGCTGGGCGAGGCGGCTGCGTCGGAGCTGGATGTGGCCGACTCGATGCTGGAGACCATGCGACGGCAGGCGCAGCGCTTGGATACCGACACGGTCTTGCGGGTGCTCGACGTGCTCAGTGCAGCGGAAAATCGAATCCGGTATGCTTTGTCAAAACGTCTCGTGCTGGAGATTGCACTGATCAAAGCGATCAAGAGCCGGCAGGCCGTCGGTTTGGATGCCGTCATCCGGCGACTGACCGAATTGAAAACCCTGGGTGCAGCTCCCGCACCGGCCAGCACCCCGGTAGGCCAGCCTACCGGCCGTTCCGCGCCGACCGATGCGGCCAAGCCAAACGCAGAGATTTCCCTCGAGGATCTTTGGGCCGGTGCGGTGGAGCATCTCGGCAAGGTGACTCCGTTGGCGAAAAGTTGTCTCGTGGGGACCAAACCGCTGGGCTGGTCGGGAGCGATCCTGCGAGTTGGTTTCGATCCCGAGTTTGCCGACCGCATGGAATTTGTCATGCATGCGCGCAACTTGGAGGTGTTGACCGCCTTTTTGAGAGAGCGACTCCGGCGAGATGTTTCCATCAAGTTTGAGCCCTGCGACGAGTTGCGTCAGGCACCCGGCACGACTCACGAATCACCGTCAGCCGCTCCGTCGGCTTTGGCGGCGGAAGCGCGTCCGGCAGCTCGCGGGCCGGCCAACACCGTTGCAGCGGCTCCTGTTAACATGGACGAATTTCGCAACGATCCGATGATCAAGAAGGCACTCGAGATTTTCAAGGGAAGCATCGTCGAAGTCAGAAAGTGAGGCGTCATGGCGGGTATTGGCAAATTGCTGAAGCAAGCGCAACGCATGCAGGAACAGATCCAACAGGTGCAAGCGGAGTTGGCGCAACGCGAGGTGGAAGGCACCGCCGGTGGCGGCGCCGTCAAGGCCGTTGCGCGATGCGACGGGACCATCGCGGCCATCAAGATTGATCCGAATGTGGTCAAACCCGGTGACGTGGAGATGTTGGAAGATCTTGTGTTGGCGGCCGTGAGCAACGCGTTGGACGTTGCGAAGAAAACGCAAGCGGAGGAACTCGGCAAGGTGACCCAGGGGCTGAACATCCCCGGCTTGGGGCTTGGCATGTGAACCGCCCCTGCCGGCCTCGTTGTGCCCGCGACGCTCCGCGGCGAACTCAAGATGCAATATCCTGCACCCATTCAGAGGCTCATTCAGCAAGTGGCCTTGCTGCCCGGCATTGGGAAGCGTAGCGCTGAGCGCATTGCGCTACATCTGTTACGATGCAGTCCCGAGGTGAATCAGCAACTCGCGCGCGCCATCCTCGACGCCAAAGAAAAAATCCGCCACTGCTCACGGTGCGGCGGGTACACTGAAACGGACCCTTGTTCCCTCTGCCAAGACCCCCGGCGGGATACCGGCATGCTCTGCGTGGTTGAGGGCCCCAACGATATCCTGAATCTCGAGCGCACCGGTAACTATCGCGGTTTGTATCATGCGTTGATGGGACGCATCTCGCCGCTCAACGGGATTGGTCCTGAGCAGTTGCGGATTTCGTCGTTGTTAGAGCGGGTTCGTCGCGAGCGACCAGCCGAGGTGATTCTTGCGCTCGGCGCCGATGCAGAGAGCGAGGCCACCGCCAACTTCCTCGCGAAAGAACTGGAATCTACCGGCGTTTTAGTGACGCGCATCGCGCAGGGGCTACCGGCTGGGGCTGCTCTGGAAAACGCGGATGAAGTGACTTTGACGCGGGCTTTGAGTGGCCGACAAAAAATCACCCCGGAGTCATCCAAACTCCGGGGTGAGTCGAAGCAAAAAGAAGGCGCCTAGCGACGCGTTCGGCGCCAAGACCAAATCACACCGGCTCCACCCAACATCAACGCCACCAATCCCGGCTCCGGTACGGCGGACAATTGGGTAAACGAGTTGAAAAACGCATCCCTTGCAGAGCCTGCTCCCGCGCCGCGGTTGTAAACCGCGAAACTGTCAATGGTCGCATTCAACGTACCGCCCAGCGTGCCGGTGCGAGTGCTGAGCACAGTGCCCGAGGTGTTAGAAACCACGATGGAGTAGCTATTGGGACCCGTGAGGAAGAACTCAATGCGCAAGCCTTCGTCGGTAAACCCGATATTCGGCGAGAAATAGTGAGTACCGGTCCCGTCAACCACCTTATATCCTGTGTCGCCGCCCAAGAACAACATTTCGAAGCGCGCGCCGACGTTGTAATCCGCCGTGCTGCTGTTGGCGTTGCCGGTACGGAGTGTGAACCCCACCGAGGGCCCACCTGAATCAATAAACCCATTGTCCATTGAGAGATAGAACGTATGGCCCATGCTCAGCGGTACATTGAAAGCCCGGTATCCAACCGCTGAGAAACCATTCCCTGCATATGTGCCCAAGGCCCGACCCGTGGCGGAGAGGGGCGTGTTGATATCATGGTCGTTATTGTTATCCCCGTCCCCATTGTTTTTGGAATTCCCAACAAATACGCCGTTGTTGGCGTCATTGTTCCCCGTTGTTGTACGAATCGTCCATGGGCCGAAACCAAATCCGCCGTTGTCGCCCGTTTGCCAACCGTCGTTATACACGGTGTCAGCCGCCGTATCTTGAGCAATCACGGCTGCTGCGGATTGATTTGCGCCGAGCAAAAGCGTCATCCCGACAACTGAGATCAATAAGACAAACTTCTTCATGAGACCGCCCTCCTAACTCGCCTACTGTTAGCCATTTAGTTCAAAAATAATTCTTACGTCAAGATTAAAAATGTGCGCGTAGCCCGCTTATCGGTGCTTTGGCAAGGGAACCTCGTGGTGTGAGAAATAGCGCCTGCGTAACACAGCGTGTTTTCGCGTGATGAGGAGCCCTTCAGATTTGAGGGCATCCCTTAAGTAACGTCCAAGTCGCTCGGTGATGGCACGAAAAGAACGCGGAAACGACATCATCATCGGTTGGGAAACAACGGCGTTGTCGGCGGAGGGTTAGCCGCGACGGATGCGGGTGCCGTCGTTGTCGGCCACCAAGATTTGCGTGGTGCAGGCGATTTGGTGTCGTGCAAAGACGCGCGCCATGGCGTCGGCCACATCTTTTTCTTTTTGCTCCGTCAGGCACATGATGGCGGAGCCGGAACCGCTGAGCCAACCACCCAACGCACCGGCATCCACACCGGCCTCGATCACTTCATCAAGTTGCGGGATGAGTTGTTTCCGGTAGGGCTGATGCAGCCGGTCGGCGAACAGTCCCCGCAGCATGGAAAATTCGCCTGAGGCGAACACCGCCGCGATGAGCGCGGTGCGGTTAAGATTTTCGATGGCGTGCTCCAACGGTACCTGGGCCGGTAACAGCGCGCGCGCACGATCGGTCGGCACAGAGAACTCGGGAATGCACACGATGAATTTAAGCGTCGGCGGGACATTGAACCGCCGGTAGCGCACGGTGCCGTTGACGATACCGGCCACCACGAAGCCGCCCAGCAACGCCGGCGCGGCGTTGTCGGGATGTCGTTCGAGGGCGCTGACCAGTTCGAGCACAGCGGCATCGGAGAGCGGGCGTTGGTTCAGTTCATTCAGCCCGTAGATGATTCCAAGGCGCACGGTGACGCTCGCGCCCAAGCCACCGGTGTTGGGAACGTCGCCCCTCACTTCGACGTCGAGTCCATGCGGCGCGAGTCGGCTGCGTTCGAAGAATGCGCGCACGGCATCGCGCGTCAATGCCAGCGCGGCGGTGTTGTCGCGCATCTCGTCGCTGCGAATGATCTCATCGGAGTCCAACACGCGAAGGGTGACGTGATTATGGAGTTTGAGTGCCACGCCCAACGTGTCGAATCCCGGCCCGAGATTGGCGGAGGTGGCCGGGACACGAACGGTGACGGTGGCGTTTCTCATTGGCGCGGCATATTGGGCGGTGGATCGCATGGTTGTCAATGCCACGCGGGCAGGGATGAGGAACAGCATTGTGCGATTTGCGATTTTGGAATGCTCCTAGCGGCGAAGCACCGCTGGCACAACCGGTGCTTGCCAAAGTGGCAACGACAACGTTGCGAGTATGAGCGCCCCGCAAACTTCTACATCGCCGTTTCGGATTCTGGTGGTGGACGACGAACCCGCGCTGTGTGAGTTGCTCGCCGAAGTGCTGAAATCCCCGCGTCGCAGCGTTGAGGTGCGCGACACAGCGGGCGGTGCACTGGATTTTGTCAGCCGCAACCCGGTGGATTTGGCGTTTCTAGATGTAAACCTGCCGGGGATGTCGGGCTGGGATTTGGCGCGACACATCAAGGAGATTTCCCCGCACACCCGCATTGTCATGTGCACGGGGTACCACGGCGAGGACATCGAAGCACAAGCGCGGGTCGTGCAGGCTGACCGTGTACTGCACAAGCCGGTGGACTTTGGCGAGTTGATCACGTTGACCGAGAAGATGAGCGAGGGTCGGTCATGAGCATTTTCATGGACGCTGGACCTGGGGTTGGCCGTGTTTGCGGCTGCGCGGGGCGCGCAGAGGAACCGATCACGGCGGGCCAGCGTCCTGTTTTCTTTACCGGGCGCATCCCCTCGTCTCCCTCCTCCTGCCGCTGGCGCGTCCCCGAGGAAGGCCGTCTGTCCCAATCCCCCCAACGCCATCAAGGTCGGCACCTCCTCCGACCGGGCAGACGCGAGCTTTCCGTCGGGACGCGCCGCGGCTCGGGTGAGTGTGAGTGGGAAGGCTAGGCCGTAGACTCCAATCCTCTCTGCCCTTCGCACGCGCAATCCAACCTCTCCCTGCTAACTCGCCTCGCTCGCATGCGGGCAGAGAGCGGGCTCAGGAGGTTTGCTCGCGCGGGCGATGACCGGCGGGTGTTCTGGGCGGTTTCGTTCGATGGTGGCGCCTTGCTCGGCCGCGGCGGATTAGATAACCTGCCGGGCATGATGGCGTCATCGTGGTCTGTGTCTCGAGGGGTGTTTTTAGGGAAAAAGTTCTTATGCTTCGCGGTGTTGGCGGGAGTGTTGGCCGGGGTTAGGCCGGTAGCTGCTCAACCGGAGTTGCTCGATGGTGTGGCTGCCATTGTCAACGGCTACGTCATCACGTACAGCGAAGTGCGGGAGTTTGTCCAACCGGCTTTACTGCAATTGCGACGCGACTACAGCGGGGAGGAATTGCGGGAGCGGGTGCGCGCGGCCCAACTCGACGCGCTGCAAAGCCTGATTGATCGGCGGCTCATCATTGATGAGTACCACACCAAGGGCTACCGGCTTCCCGACAACATCGTGGACACGCAGATTGACGAAATCATTGCCACCGAGTTCAACAATGACCGGGTAGCATTCATCAAGACGCTGCAGGCCGAAAACATCACCTTGTCGCAGTACCGCGACCGGTTGCGGGAGCGGCTCATCGTGCAGGCGATGCGCAACCACAAGTTGCAGCAACAGATTGTCATCTCGCCCTACCGGATTGAAAAGTACTACCAAGAGCATCTCGACGATTTCAAAGTGGGCGACCAAATCAAGTTGCGAATGATTTTCATCCGGCGGGGTGCCCCACCGGCGGCCGGTGAGGGTGAGCCAGTGGCACCGGACCCGCAGCGACGGCTCGCGGAAGAAATTCTCACCAAACTGCGCGAGGGGGACAGTTTTGAAAGTTTGGCGCGCCTCTACTCGCAAGGCCGTGAAGCCCAACAGGGCGGCGACTGGGGTTGGATCGGACGAAACGTCCTCGCACAGCCGCTCGACCAAGCAGCGTTTGCGCTTCAACCGGGTCAACACAGCGACATCATCGAAACACGTGACGGGTATTACATTCTCTTTGTGGAAGCATTTAAGCCGGCGCACACCAAACCGCTGGCCGAGGTGCGGGCTGAGATTGAGCAGACGTTGTTGCAGCAAGAACGCGCCCGCGTACAGGAGGAATGGGTGAAAAACCTGCGCGAGCGCGCTTACATCCGACTGTTTTGAAAAAACGTCCGCGCATCGGCATTACGCTGGGCGATCCGGCCGGCATCGGACCCGAGGTGGTCGAAAAAGCCCTGGCATCGGGCCGGTTGCCGAGCGGTTTCGACTACGAGGTAATCGGAGATGCGCGCACACGACGCCGCGCCGATGCGGCGGACTGGGTCGTGGAGGGTGCCCGACGTTGTTTGCGCGGGGAGCTGGCCGCGTTGGTTACCGGTCCAATCACAAAGAGCATTTTGCATGAGGCCGGTTACCCGTTCGTGGGCCAGACGGAGCTGCTGGCCAAATTGAGTCGCACGCGACGTTTTGCGATGATGCTCGCGTCGGAATCGTTGCGCGTGGCGCTGGTGACCACGCACGCACCGCTGCGGGATGTGCCCCGACTGATTACCGGCCGCAAAATCGTCGAAGTGGTCGAGCTGACTCGTGCGTTTTGTCTTCGGCTCGGCATTCGCCGTCCACGAATTGCCGTGGCAGGCTTGAACCCACATGCTGGTGAAGGTGGCTTGTTGGGGAAGGAGGAGCAACGCATCATCGCGCCTGCGGTCCGTCGGGCACGCGCGATTGGTCCGTGCTCCGCTGACACGGTTTTCTACCGGGCGCTGCACGGTGAGTTCGACGCGGTGGTGGCGATGTATCACGACCAAGGGTTGGCACCGTTCAAACTGCTGGCGTTCGACAACGGCGTGAACATCACCCTCGGTTTGCCGTTTGTGCGCACCTCGCCGGATCACGGCACGGCACCCGACATTGCCGGCCGAGGGATTGCGCGACCCGATGGGATGATTGCCGCGATTACGATGGCCGCGCGCTTGAGCAGAGGGTAGTTGGCGGGCGGTTCCTTGACAGGGTGGGGGTGGGGTCTATACTGGCGGCCAAATGGAGTTGGGGAGCTTCGAAAACAACGGAGACCCGCTGAGTAGCCGATTCCCGCGTGTGGGCAAAGGCCGGTGGGAATCGGTACCGGATTCTGATTGGAACGATTGGCGGTGGCAACTGCGCCACCGCATCACCACGCTGGAGCAGTTGGAGGCGTTGTTGCCGCTGACCGAGACGGAGCGGCGCGGCGTGGCCGGTGCGGGCACGCATCTGGCGCTGGCGATTACCCCCTACTTTTTCAATTTAATTGACCCGAACGATCCAGAGTGCCCAATTCGCCGCCAGGTGGTCCCGCGTGGGGAAGAGTTGGTGGCGGCCCCGTGGGAGATGACCGATCCTTGTGGGGAAGATGCTCACATGCCGGTACCCGGTTTGGTGCACCGGTATCCGGATCGGGTGTTATTTCTGGTGACTGACCGGTGTGCCGCGTATTGTCGGTACTGCACGCGGAGCCGGGTGGTCAGCGGCGTCGGCGACCAACATCTGGAGACCAATTTCAACGCCGCCATTGGGTACATTCGCGCGCATCGCGAGATTCGCGATGTGTTGTTGAGTGGCGGCGATCCGCTGTTGTTTAGCGACGATCGATTGGAGAGATTGCTGGCGGCGTTGCGCGCGATTCCGCATGTGGAATTTTTGCGGATCGGCACGCGCATACCGATTTTTCTGCCGCAACGAATTACGCCGTCGTTGTGCGCGATGTTGCGGAAGTATCATCCGCTGTGGATCAGCATTCACATGAACCATCCTCGCGAAGCCACGCATGAGACACGGGAGGCATGCGCTCGATTGGCGGATGCGGGGGTGCCGTTGGGAAACCAGACGGTGTTGTTGCGTGGGGTCAACGACAATCCGTCCGTGATGAAGGAGCTGGTTCACCGGTTGTTGATGATGCGGGTGCGGCCCTACTACATCTACCAATGCGATTTGGTGCGGGGCACGCATCACTTGCGCACCTCGGTGCGGCGCGGGTTGGAAATCATGGAGGCGTTGCGCGGTCACACGACCGGCTACGCCGTGCCGCAATACGTGATCGATGCGCCCGGCGGCGGGGGCAAGGTGCCGGTGGCCCCCGATTACGTTTTGGCGCATGACGCGGAGCGCGTCCTCATCCGCAACTACGAGGGACGCGTGTTTGAGTATCCTGAGCCGGCAGATGCCGGCGTGTATGCCGAACCTCCCGTCCCCGCGGGCACGCGGGGTGAAGCGGCCGTGTTGGCCATTCGCAGTGCTCTGGTCCAAGAATGGCCCAGCGGCGCAGTGCGGGAGGTCGTGCATGGACGTCATTGCTAGGCGGTCGGCGGAAATCCAATTCGGTCTGGCGTGGAATTGGGAATACGATCAGGATTTCATTCAGTTGATTGACCGTGCGTGTTTGTTGGCCGGTATTCGGTGTTATTTGATCGGCCCGCACAACCTCGAGGAAACCTGGCTGGAAGTTCAAAACAACGAGCGGCACTTCCTCTGGTTTCTCGACCGCGCCAGTGACAACGACGAACGGTTTTTGCGGCTGAATCAATTGCTCCAAACTAAGGGCACGCGCTTCCTCAACGCCCATCACCACTACCAGCGAGCCATTGACAAGGCCAATATCCACGGCGACCTACTGCTGCGCGGTCTGCACGTGCCCTTGACCATTATTCTCCCACCCGCGGAAACCGAACCGGATCTCGACCCGCGCATCCTCGAACCGTTCCCGCGTCCGTTCGTGGTCAAACCCTCGCGGGGCGGCGGTGGAGTCGGGGTGGTGCTCAGCGCTACCGAGCTGGCGCACGTCGCGCAAACCCGGCAGCAACTGCGTCACTTGCGTTTCCTCGTGCAACAACGCATCGAACCTCAACTGCTTCGCGGTCGGCGCGCGTGGTTTCGCGTGTACTACGTTTGCGGTCAGGTGTTGCCCTGTTGGTGGGATGACCAAACGCACCGCTACGCCGTGGTTACCCCGGCCGACGCCGCGGTCGTCAACGTCTCCGAGCTGGAACGCATCACGCGCATCGTCGCCGAGGTGTCGCAACTCGACTTTTTCAGCACGGAAATTGCCCTCGACCGCAGCGACCGGTACATCGTGGTGGATTACGTCAACGACCCGTGTGACATGCGGCTGCAAAGCAAACATTTTGACGGCCCACCGGATACCCTCGTGCATCGCATCGTGCAGATCATTGTGGATCACTTGCGCCAGCAATTCCAACCCGCCTCAGAGACCTCGCCCGACGAGATTTCGTATTGGCCCTGACACGCGCGACGCGCGACGCGCGCCACCGCGGGCGGTCTGCTTGCGAGAATTCTGTGAGTGGAGGCCGGCAGCCTGGCGGCTAAACGCCGTTGGCGCCCAAAAACAGCGGCGCAATGTGATTGCGATACAGGTTGTCGGTCACCCACTCCGCGATGAGGGCGCGATGCGCGGTCAGGGCATCGCGAAACTCACGCCCGCGTTCGGCAGCGACCTTGAAGCCCACGTGGACAAGTTGCCGGAAATGCGGATTGAACCGGGGATTTTTCGGGTCGTGCCGCAGCGCCGCAACGAACTGGTCGCTGGTCCAGTGGTTCACCGTGGCCGGATCCGGTAGCTGCTTCGGGTCAATCTCGATCACGGTACGGTAAGGTTGCGCCAACTCCTCGCGTCGCGCATACATCGCTGCATACATTTCCTTGGCCAGCCGCAATGCTTCCCCACCGGCACGCGCCAGCCCGGCCACCTCCTCCAACCAGGTCGTACCGGCTGTTTTGACGTGCACGCCGGCTCCAGTGCGACGCAGTTGCCGGTGCACGATTGGGTACAGCGAGAACTTGTCGCTACCGGAGTGGATGCTGAGTTTTAGGTTGGCCGGTAGGCCAAACTCCCGGACAGCAAACGCAACCACCGCGAGATCGTCGGCAAACTCCCGCTCGAATTGCGCGAGGTCACCGACGTAATCCACGCCCTTGTTGAACCGGCCGCTGAACTTCGGCGCGATGGTTTGAGCCTGCACACCGGCCTCCGCCAACGCAGCGAGAATCACGAGCAATTCCGGTGGGGTTTGCGGGGTGTCGGTCTCATCCATGGAGACCTCCGCGATGAACTGGCCGGTACCCTTGGTTTTCTCCAAATACCGGTAGATTTGCGCAGCTTCCTGCACAGCGAGCAGGTATTTGCGCGCGGCCCGCTCCAACATTTGCGAGGTCAAACCAAACGGGCCGCCGAGGAGGTGCTGGTGTCGTGCCACAAACGCGCGCACCGCGTCCTCACTTACGGGTTGGCCAATGAAGTCGGCCACATCAATCGTGAAAAAATCGCTCGCCGCCAGAAACCGATCGACCGTCTTCAAACCGATGTGATCGGCGTCCACCCGATAGGGACGCTTCCAGCCCAACGCGCCCGTGGCTGCATCGGCTTCCGCGCGCACGCTGGCAGGGTCGGTGCCAATCAGCGTATGCTCGCGGTTCGATTTGTTCCAAACCGGTATGATTTCAACCCCGGCGGCTAGGGCCCGGACAAATGCGGCCAGTTGCGCTTCGCCCTCTTGACCGAAGCGATCGCCAATCCCCATGCTGAATCGTTCCAATGTGATCATGAGTTGGTCCGCGATGACGCTACCTTTAATCTGAGGTTAGTACGCACTTCAACCGCCTCACCTTCTCCATCACCGGCTGCCTCTACAAAACTACACATGCTTTCGCTTCGGTGACCGCCGGTCGCGCTGGCACGGTTCCAAGCGCGACGACTTAGATGGAGTAATCCTCCGCGATGAAATGCTGTTTGAGATAATCCATGATTTGTGTGACGCATTCGTTGACGGTCAGGCGGTCGGTGTGAACGATAATTTCGGGATTTTCCGGTGGCTCGTAGGGTGCATCGATCCCGGTGAAATTTTTGATCTGACCCGCGCGTGCTTTCTTGTACAGGCCCTTTGGGTCGCGTTGTTCGCAAACTTCGATGGGCGCGTTGACGTAGACCTCCACGAAATCTCCCTCGCGCATGATGGAGCGGGCCAGCCGGCGGTCGTCCCGGTAGGGTGAGATGAAGGCGGTGATCACCAGCACACCGGCATCGGCGAAAAGTTTGGCGACCTCGGCGACACGGCGGATGTTCTCGGTACGGTCTTCGGGGGAGAAACCGAGGTTGGCACTGAGACCGTGGCGGATGTTGTCACCGTCCAACACGTAGGTGTGCACGCCCATGTGGAACAGCTCGCGTTCCAGTTCAGTGGCGATGGTGGATTTGCCGGCGCCACTGAGGCCGGTCAGCCAGATGACACCGCCCTTGTGGCGGTTACGGCGCTCGCGGTCTTCGCGGGTGATTTCGCCGCGGGTCCAGAAAATGTTCGTGCTTTTGATGCCGGAGAGAATCTCGCGGCGGTCGGGGTACTGCCCCTTGGAGATGATGCCGCCGCCGCAGACCTGCCGGTTGTCCACGAGGACGAAGCGGCCGGTCGGCACGATGCGGTCGTAGTTGTCGAATGCGATGGGTTGTTTGGTGCGGATCGTGACCTCGGCGACGTCGCTGCGGGCGATGTAAGGACGAGTTTTGGGATCAATCTCCGCGAGCGTGGCCGCATCAATGATTTTTTCGATGG
>JANWVU010000027.1 GCA_025056465.1 Verrucomicrobiia bacterium
GGGGCGGGCGAATGACCGCGCGCAGTGTGCAGCGGCGGTTGAAATCGTACCTGATCGCAGCGGGGCTGGATCCGTCGCTGACGCCGCACAAGCTGCGCCACAGTTTTGCGACGCACTTGTTAGATGCCGGTGCGGATTTGCGGAGCGTGCAAGAACTTTTGGGGCACGCAAGCCTCGCCAGCACGCAAGTGTACACTCATGTGAGCGCGCAGCGATTGAAAGAGGTGTACAGCAAGGCACACCCTCGCGCGTGAGTGGGACACGCTGCCGAGGCGGCGTCACGGTTTGCACCAAGTTTTACCCGGGTATCAACCGACAGCGGTGGGCTTTTGCGGGGTCGTGCCACGTCGAATTGTGTTTGTCGTCATCACGCGGCGCGTGGGTCTGAGTCTGGAATTCCACAGGCCGGTAGGCTAGCGTCGGGGCCGTCGGATTTGTTGTGACGAGTGCCGACTTTTGGACGTGGTTGAACGCCCCGCGAAGTGATCCCTGCATCGAAACGCGGCTGGCGAGGGGTGAGGTCTTGTCGATTGGGGGTGTAGCAGACGCGGCAAAACCCTTTTTCTGCGCATGGCTGGCGCACGCGACCGGTCGGCCGGTCGTGGTGGTGGTGGCGGAGGCGCGCGCGGTGGATGAGTTTCATCGCAACGTAACGGCCTTCGCGCCGTCCGCCGCGCTGTTTCCCGCTTGGGAGATGTCGGCGGGGGAAGAGATGTTGCCGAGTCTGAGTTCGCTGACCGGTAGGTTGCGGGTGATCAGTGTGCTAGCGCGCGGGGAAACGCCGCCGGTGATTGTGACCAGTGCGATGGCCTTGCAGCAACGAACGTTTGCGCCTAGTGCGCTGGCGCGTTACCGGCAGGTGTTGCGGGTGGGCGATGTGGTGGAACGGGAGGCGTTAACCACGCTGTTGCCGCAACTCGGTTACACGCCGCAGGTGCAGGTGAGCGAACCCGGTGATTTTGCCTGCCGGGGCGGGATCGTGGATTTTTTTCCGTTGGATGCGAATGAGCCGGTACGAGTGGAGTTGGTAGGGGATCGGGTAGAGTCGTTGCGCGTGTTCGATCCAGTGAGTCAGTGCTCGCGAGGGTCGCTGGCGGAGGTGACGGTGCTGCCGGCAGGAGAACCGGGGTTGCTGCGACAGCGGCCCGAGGACGCGGCACTGCTGTTTGCATGGTTACCAGCGCAGACGTTGTTGGTGTTGGATGAGTCGGGCGGGGACGGCGCGGCCGCGGATGGTGAGGAACAGCGCGACGAGGATGATAATTCACGTGCGGGAACATCGTCGCTGGTGGCGTCGTGGGCGGGGGTCTTGGCGGCGTGTCGGCAGCGAGTGATCCTGCGGGAGCATGTGGATTTTGAGGATACCACCGTGCTGCCCTTGCGGCTGACCGGGTTGGAGGCCTACCGGGCGTTGGAGACGCGCGTGACGGACGCAGCCGTGCAGGAGGAATCGCGTCGGCAATTTTTCCACCAATTACGGCAGTGGCAGCGCGAGGGCTACCGGGTGGTGACGATGTTGGCGACGCGGGGCGCGCAACAGCGGTTCACGGAATTGTGGCGGGAGCAGTTCGGCGCGGACAGTGAGTTGCCGGCAAATTGGGCAGCGGATCTGTCACGCGGGTTTGGGTGGTGGGATGCGCGCGTGGTGGTGGTGACGGAAGCGGAGTTGTTTGGGCGGCAGAAGACGTATCGGCCGCGTCAGCATTTTCACGCGTTGGCGACGCCGGCGGATTGGAGTGATTTTCAGGTCGGCGATTATGTGGTGCATGTGCAGCATGGGATCGGCCGGTTTCTCGGTTTGAAAACCATCGAGGTCAGTTCGCGGGCGTTGCCGGCGGATGCGCCCATTACGCAGGCAGCGGTACCGCGGCCGGTACGACAGGAGGTGTTGGTGTTGGAGTACGCGCATCAGGCGCGGTTGTACGTGCCGGTGGAACAAGCGCATCTGGTGGCCAAGTACATCAGCCCGAGTAAAAAACCACCCGCACTGCATGAGCTGGGAGGTGCGGTGTGGGGTCGGCAGAAAGATGCGGCGGAGCGAGCGATTCGAGATTTGGCGAGTGAGTTGTTGGAGATTCAGGCAGCGCGCGCGGCGTTGCCGGGGTATGCGTTCCCGGCGGATACGCCGTGGCAGGTGGAGTTCGAGGCTGCATTTCCGTACGAGGAGACGCCAGATCAGTTGACCGCGATTGCGGATGTGAAACGTGACATGGAAGCACCGCGACCAATGGATCGGTTGATTTGCGGGGATGTGGGTTATGGGAAGACGGAGGTGGCGATTCGCGCGGCGTTCAAAGCGGTGATGGCAGGCCGGCAGGTTGCGGTGTTGGTGCCGACGACGATTTTGGCGGAGCAACATTGGAACACGTTTCGCGAGCGAATGGCGGGGTATCCAATCACGGTGGAGATGCTGAGTCGGTTTCGAACGGTAGCGGAGCAAAAAGATGTGATTCGGCGCCTGGCGAGTGGGCAGGTGGATATTGTGATTGGGACGCATCGGCTGCTGAGTGAGGATGTGCAGTTCAAGAATTTAGGGTTGGTGGTCATTGATGAGGAACAACGATTCGGTGTGCGGCATAAAGAGCGGTTCAAACAACTGCGTCGGCTGGTGGATGTGCTGACGCTGAGCGCGACGCCGATTCCGCGGACGTTGTACATGGCGCTCACGGGCTTGCGAGAGATGAGCACGATTCAAACGCCGCCGCAGGATCGGTTGCCGGTGGAGACGATTGTGGCGCCTTATGATGAGCGGTTGATTCGCCAGGCAATCGAGCGGGAGCTGGCACGGGGCGGACAGGTGTATTTCGTGCACAACCGTGTGCAGTCGATCGAGGCAGTGGCGCGGCGACTGGAGGAGTTATTGAACGGGGAAGGCAGTCATCACCACCGCCGCGTTCGCATTGCGATCGGTCACGGACAGATGAGCGAGCATGAATTGGAGCGTGTGATGCATCGGTTTGTGCATGGGGAGGTGGATGTGTTGGTATGCACAACGATTATCGAGAGCGGGTTGGATATCCCGAACGCAAACACCATCATTATCGATCGGGCTGACCGGTTTGGATTGAGCGATTTGTACCAGTTGCGTGGGCGGGTGGGGCGCTACAAGCATCAGGCGTACGCATACATTTTGTTGCCGCGGCACATGGCGTTGGTGCAAGCGGCTCGCAAACGCATCAGTGCAATACGTCAGTACAGCAGTCTGGGCAGCGGGTTTAAGATTGCGATGCGGGATTTGGAGATTCGCGGGGCGGGCAACATTCTCGGTTCCGAGCAGAGCGGACATATCGCAGCGATTGGTTTTGATCTGTATTGTCAGTTGCTGCAGGACAGCATCGCTGCGTTGAAGGGTGAGCCGCGAAAACGGCCGCCGCCAGTGACGTTGAAACTGGATTTTTTGCAGGTGCCTGACCATCAAGAAGAGTTGTGGGTGGCTTCGCGAATTCCGTCGGATTACATCGCTGACGGGGCACAGCGGATCCAAGCCTACCGGCGCATTGCCAGTTGTGCGGATTTGGATGCGGTAAACGCTGTGCGGCGGGAGTTGAGGGACCGGTATGGTCCGTTGCCCGATGAGGTGGAATTGCTGTTGGGGTGCATGGAAATCAAGTTGTTGGCGGGGCGCGCAGGGATTGACACAGTGGAGAGTCGCGATGGCAAAATCATTTTGACCCAGCGCGGCCAGTTGTATCAACGGGACGGGCGATTCCCGAGGTTCAGGGGCAAAGCGCCCTTGCAACGCGTGGTAGAAATTAAGCGGTTGTTGGCGACCATAGTGAAGAGAAACGAATGAATTTGAGGAGGTGGCGGCCGATATGAATCGAATCGAGATTGAGCGGAAACCATCGGCGGAGCGGTTGGAACAACTGGCAGTCAAGACGTGGCCGGTTTGGGAGAAGGAGGAATCCGAGTTTCCGTGGCACTACGACGAGCGGGAGACCTGTTACCTGCTGGAGGGTGATGTAACTGTGACGCCGGATGGCGGCGAGCCGGTGCGTTTTGGGGCTGGTGATTTGGTGACGTTTCCTGCCGGGATGTCCTGCCGTTGGAAGATCCATCGTGCTGTTCGCAAACATTATC
Source organism: Verrucomicrobiia bacterium (assembly GCA_025056465.1). Lineage (GTDB taxonomy): Bacteria > Verrucomicrobiota > Verrucomicrobiia > Palsa-1439 > Palsa-1439 > JANWVU01. The sequence goes on from JANWVU010000027.1 coordinate 4,081, forward strand.
GGTTCGGATAATTCTCTGTGATTTTGACTACAGGAGGCGTCCGTTTGCACCTCAAGCGATGCCAGCAAGGGCGCCTCAATTCAGCCACGCACTGCCGTGTCGTGATGTCGACCATGCCGGTTCGTTGAGCGTGTATCACCCCTCTGAAATCTGTAACGAGCGGTTGATGCCCACATTCCCGAGCGGTTGAGGCGCGACGGCCAGACCTAAAAGGCCGGTAGTTGTTCCGCGTTCTCAGGCGTCGCAAAAGTGTAATAGCGGTGGAACCAATCAAGCGCGCTTTTCGGTTGGGCTTGGTCCTGTTGTGACTCAGTTGGGGGCTGCACGTTGGGAGCAACGGCCAGGTCCACAATTCCGTCCAGTAACAAGTCCCGCAAGGTGGGGCCGTATCCTTGCAACACGACGAACCGTGGCCTCTGCTTTGGCAAACGCCGCAGCTCCTCTTCCTTGAAGGAGGGGCTTCCTACGAACGAAACAATCGCATCCAATCCCGGGTACTTGCTCAGCCACTGGAAATAAAGTTCACCTCGCACGCCCTCCGAATCGTTGGGTGAAGCATCCGAGAGTTCCAACGCCTCAGTCGCCACTATCTGGATGCCCGGATGTTTAGCGAGTTCCTTAGTAAACGCTTTGGTGGCCGCCTCCACCGGCTCCACTCGCTTGAAGGTCACGACCAAGATGCGGCCGCGACCATTTAGCAACTTCGCGGTTTCCGCTGCTCCCGCCAGTCCACACCCTTCAAAGGGTAACAAATTGATTGGCGCGGTGGGCCGCCTTTGGGTCAGAAAAATTGAAACCAACGACGCGATGATGACGACTACCGCAATTACACCGACGAACGGGCGGTTCATGTTCCTAATAAACGCCCGTTTCGTTACAGTGTCGAGCGGATTTCTCTTCTACCGGTTTTGCGTGGAGGGAAAAGTGAAACGCCGACACAGCCCTTTCCTGAGGCTCTGCCGAAACTCGGTCACTTGCCAAGCCAGTACTGCAGCATTACGATGAGAGGCGCGGAGGGGTGGCAGAGTGGTCGAATGCGGCGGTCTTGAAAACCGTTAGGCCCGCAAGGGTCTCGGGGGTTCGAATCCCTCCCCCTCCGCCAACCTGTCTTGTGTGCGGTGTTCTCCTTGCGACGGGGTGGGGTGATGGCTCTCCCTCCTTAGCATCGCGGAATGCGGCCAAAAGACAGCCCGCGCGCGGGGCATGCATGCGGATTTTGCGGTGCTGGCGGAGAGGGAGGGATTCGAACCCTCGATGGACCGTGAGGCCCATACCGGTTTTCGAGACCGGCCCATTCGACCACTCTGGCACCTCTCCCCGTCGTGGTGAGCGGTCATGAGGGTACCGCACGACCATTACTGCTGCAAGCTGGCAACGTGAGCCATGCGGACAGAGTCCGACTGTAATTCACTGGCACTACGGGAGGTTGTTGCGGATACCCGCGCTGTGTACCCTTGCGGGGGAGCACATGGTTCAAGTACTGTCCCATCTGCGATGCGTTGGCGCACGTGGCTTGGCGTATTGGTTTTGGCTTGGTGCACGCAAAGCCTCGCCGAGGGGCGTGGGCCGATTCGTTTGTGGATCGAGTTGGCGGATGGCTCACGCATCGCGGTGACCACGCAGCCAATGGATTTGGTGATTCGCACCGAGGCGCTCGGCCAACTGCAACTGCCTCTGCGCTTGGTGCGCTCCGTAGTATTCTCAGCGAACCGTACCGCCAGCGTGCGGTTGGCCAACGACGATCATTTTCAAGGTGAAATCATGGGCGAGGGTTTGATGGTTGAGTCGTTGCTGGGAAAGCTCCACCTGTCGTGGTCACACGTGAAACAGATTCAGGTTGCTGGCCAGGCCGGTGGGGTGCCCCTCGATGGCTTGTTGCTGCAGCTTCGTTTCGATCGCAACGAAGGCCATCGCATTACTGATCCAAAGAATCCCAAGAACTTCGGAGAAGTTCGAGGCGCGACGTGGACGCCTGATGGTCGGCACGGCGGCGCGATGCAGTTTGATGGCGTGGACGACCATATTGTGGTGGTGGATTCCGCTATTTTGGCTTCCATTCGTGAGGCGCTTACCATCGCGATGTGGGTCTCTATCGCGCCCGACATTCATTTTGAGGAGGACGCATCGCCAAACCTTTTGGCCAAGGGAGCCATCTGGGCAAAACGCTATGCGGATTTTGCGCTGACGCTGGAGCGTGATCATTCGGCGGTTTTGGAAATAACCGATGAATCCGGTCAGACTCAGTATTGTCGCAGCGAAATCCAAATGCCTACCGGCCGCTGGGTGCATCTGGCTGCAACGTTCGCAAGCGGGGTCGCCAGCATCTACATCAACGGACGACTGGATCGGTCCGTCAACATGCCGACCCGCTTCCTGCGGACGGGCTCAGAGCCATTGTATCTGGGTTGTCGGTATCAAAATCCCCAACGAGGTCCGTTCAAGGGATTGATTGACGAAGTGCTTATCTACAATCGCGCGCTCAGCGAGATGGAATTGAAAGCCCTGACGGCTGCGGATTGACGCATGGTGTGGGGCCTGCGGGAAACCTCAAATTACCTCCCAAGACCCTCCATTCCGGTCGCCAGGCTTACCGGTCCTGGACGAGGCGTTTGAGTTTTTCGTCGGCGGCTTGCCGGTCGGCTTCGTCCGGGGGCGTTTCGGCCGGCTCTGGCGGCGCCGGACTTGGAGATGATGTGGTGGCGAGTTGTTCCAGTCGCGGCCTTGGCGGTGCCAAATATTCTGCCACGCCGCGGGTGGGACCGACACCGGATGCCTCGGCCGTCTCGCGACGTGCGCGTTCGACGACTTCCAGGAAGAACTGCTCGAGATTGCGACGCGGATGGTCAACATCAGGTTCCCGGCCCAATTCCGCCCGCACCAACTCCAGAATTCGTTGCAGCATTGTTGACGGGCAGTCACCCGGCAGGGTCACCCGGTAGCGTCTGCGTTCCTCCAGCAGCTCGTGGATGGTGCCCTGAGCCTGCACCTGGCCGTTATACAAAATCAGAATCCGGTCGCAGACGTCCTCCACGTCAGCGAGCAGATGCGACGATAACACGATCGTTTTGCCGCGTTGCGCCAAGGCGCGAATCAGGTCTTTGACTTCCCGGCAACCCAACGGATCCAGACCCGACGTGGGTTCATCGAGCAGGACGAGTTCGGGATCGTTGATGAGCGCTTGAGCGATTCCGATTCGCCGTGCCATGCCCTTGGAAAACTCGCCGACCGGTCGCCGACGCGCATGCCGCAACCCGATCATGTCGAGCAATTGCTCGATTCGACGTCGTCGCTCGACCCGGTCGAGGTCGAACAACGTCCCATAAAATTCCAGCGTCTCTTCGGAGGTCAGGAACGGGTACAGATACGATTCCTCGGGCACGTATCCGATGCGCTGTTTGGTTTTCACATCGCGCGGTGACCGTCCCAGCACCCGCACCGTGCCCTGCGTGGGATGCAACAACCCCAGTAAAATTTTCAACGTGGTGCTTTTACCTGCGCCGTTTGGACCAAGCAAACCGAACACCTCGCCGGCATGCACTTCAAACGACACATCGCGCACCGCGCGCACTTTGGGGCGTCGCCAGAAATCGCGGAACACCTTCGTGAGATGCTCGACAACGATGACCGGCTCGTTGGACGTGGATTGGCTCATGACCTACCGGCCACGGGCATTGTGGCCTCAACGGCCTCGTGATGCTCCAGCCGGTCGGCCTCCAATTCTTCACCCAGCCGGATCAATCGTGCGCTGTTGAACACCACCAGCAACGAGCCGGCATTGTGGAGAATGGCGGCCACGATCGGATTCAGATAACCCATGCCGGACAAGATCAATCCACCCACGATGAACAACGCGCCGACTCCCAGGTTCTGGTAAATGGCGGCGCGCGCCTGGCGCGACAACCGCACCAAAAACGGCACACGCCGCAGGTCATTGTTCATCAGCGCGATGGTGGCGCTGTGGATGGCCACATCGCTGCCGGCGGCGCCCATGGCGATGCCGGTATCGCCCGCCGCCAGTGCCGGCGCGTCGTTGACCCCGTCGCCGACCACGGCCACCCGGTAGCCTGCGCGTTTGACCGACTCAACAAACTCTACTTTTTGCTGTGGCAAACACTCCGCGCGATACTCGGGACAACCGATGTTCTCCGCGACGCGTTGGGCCACAGACAACCGATCCCCGGTGATCATCGCGAGCCGTTTGATTCCCAGCGCACTCAGCTCCTCCAAACACGGCCGCGCTTCGGGTCGCGGCTGATCCTGGAGCCCCACCCAACCGAGGTACCGGCCTTCGCGGGCTACGTAGATGACGCTGTAGCCTTCGGCCTCGCTCAGTTCCGCGCGTTCCATCGCGGCATCGCTAATCCCTTGTGCGCGCAACCATGTAGCTCGTCCGCACCACACGGTGGCGCCGTTGACGCGCGCCCGCACGCCCTGACCGGCCTCCTCGTGCGTGTCCTCCGCCCCCGGCAATGTCAGGCCCGTTTCCTTCGCCAACGCCACCATCGCTCGCGCGGCCGGGTGGTTACTAAACTGCTCGGCCGCCGCTGCGGTGCTCAGCAACTCCGAGGGCGTCACTCCTTCCGCCGGTGCCAGGCGCGTTACGCCCAACTGCCCGGTGGTGAGCGTACCGGTTTTATCGAACACAAACGCGTCCAGCCGCGCCGCCGCCTCCAAATCCGCGATGTTTTTAACCAGCACACCCAGTCGCGCGGCTGCCGACAGCGCGGCCACCATCGCGGTCGGTGTCGCCAGGATCACTGCACAGGGACACGCAATCACCAACAGCGAAATCACGCGGTTCCAGTCGTCGGTAAAAAACCATACCATCGCCGCGATCATCAGGATCACCGGCGTGTAGTAGGCCGTGTAGCGATCAATGATCCGCATAATCGGCAACCGCGTTCGTTCGGCGGCCAAAATCAATTCGCGCACCCGACCAATCGTGGTGTCGGCCCCCACGCGGCTGACGGTCATCTCAATCATGCCGGTAAGGTTCTGCGTGCCCGCAAACACCTCATCTTCGGGACCTTTGTCACGCGGCAGAGACTCACCGGTGATGGTGGACTCATTCAAGGTGGTGCGGCCAGTCACAATCGTGCCATCGGCGGGGATGTTTTCACCCGGTAACACCCGCACGCGGTCACCGGGCCGCAACTGGTCGGCGCTGACCTCTTCTTCCGCACCGCTCGTCGTAATCCGGTGCGCTGTGGTTGGCGTCAACCGAATCAAACTTTCGATGGATGCGTGTGCGCCGGCCGCGGTGCGGGTTTCAATGACTACCGAAATCAACATGAAAAACGCGACCACACCGGCCGTGCGAAAATCGCCGAGTACAAACGCCGCCAACACCGCCAACGCGACTAACTCGTTCATGCGAATTTCGCCACGCCACAAATCTTCCACCGCGGTCCGCAGAATCGGGATGATCAAGATCAACGCGCCGACAGCGGCGCTGACATCGGCCACGAGCGGGTTGTCTGGGTAGACCCAACCAGCGAAGTACGAATTGAGCACAAAAGCCGTGCCGATGAAAATCTGCCACAGCAATCCCGGCCCTGTCTCGTGATGATGATCGCAGCAAATCTCGGCCTCGTATTGTTTGGCTTTACTGCGGGTTTGCATGGTTTCCTCGGGCTGCTGGCACCGGCTGCGTTATTCCGACTCCAACCACGGGGATTTTGGTGCACGGTTCAGCAACAGCCGTAACTGCTGACCGGGCGCGCCTACTGGTAGCACAAATTTCTCCTCCGCGCTCGCCAGCGCACGGCGCAACGTGTCCTGCAACAACGTGCGCGCTACCACCTCGGGATTTTTCTCGTACGCGGCGTGCACACGCTGGAAATAATCCGCATCGGCACTGACCTCGCTGACCACGCGCCGGTGGTACGCCGCGGCTTCGGCGCGCAGCCGCGCGGCTTGCCCTTGAGCCTCATTCAGCAGCCGGGCTGCCTCGGCACGAGCAGCGCTAATTTTCTCGCTGCGTTCCTGCTCGGCCGCAATCACCGCACTGAACGCATCCGCCACCTGTCGCGGCGGTGCCACCGACAAGATTTCCACCGCGACGATTTGCACGCCGAGACCCAATCGCAATCCCTGTTGCGTAAGCCGGTCAGACACGGCGGCGCGGAACGACTCCAAGTCGGTCCGCAGCGCGCGATCAATCGGATACTCGGCAGCGACCCGCTGAACAGCGCGATCCAGTTCGCGGTGCAAAATCGCAATGACATCGGCCACGCGAAACTGGCCCCATTCCGGGTCAATCACCCGATAGCGCAGCGCCCATCGCGAATGCATCAAGTTGGCATCGCCGGTAAGCGAATACCCATCGGTGCCGGGGCGCAGAGGAGCATCGCCACCGGGCGGAGGTGCGGTCTGACCGGGCGGCGGGGGAGGCACGCTGAAGGTGGTCGTTTCCAATGACTGGATTTGCTCCGTGCGCACACGCACCACCTCGCCAATCGGCCGCGGCCACGTCCAGTGCAAGCCGGGACCCTTCAACCGCTCGGAGCCGGTGCCTTGTAGCCGACCGAACACGAGCACCATCGCCCGCTCGTCTTGCCGCACGATAAACACGCCCGAAGCCAGATACAGCACCAGCAACACCACCATCGCCGCCCGCAACGCGCGAAAACTAACCTGCAGCGCGTCTGCTAGCGCTTGCATACCGGGGTCGGAACGTTGCGCGGGCGAGTTGCTCATGGTTGTGTGGGCAGGGCGCGTTCGCCCCGCAGCAAATCAAATGGCACGTAATCCGCGCTGATGACCAGCGTGGCATTCGATTGCAGAGCCGCTTCGAGCGCCTCGAGTTTTTTCAGGAAATTGGCAAACGCCTCGTCTTTCTTGAACGTGTCGAAATACGCGGCCGCTTCCGCATCCGCCTGTGCGCGCAATCGAATCGCCTCGGCTTCCGCGCGCGCCAGCAACTGATCGCGTTCGCTCTGTGCTTGCGCGCGAATCTTGATTGCCTCGGCTTCCCCTTCCGACCGGTAACGCTCGGCAATTTCGTTGCGCTCGGCGCGCATCCGTTGAAAAACCTTTTGCGTGATGGCCTCCGGTAGGCCCAGCCGCCGGATGCCCAGAAACTCAACCGTCACGCCGTAGCGCGCGGCGGCCTCGGCGCGCATGGCGGTCAGCATTTGTTGCTCGATTTGCTCGTGGCGAATTTCATCGGCTCGCGTGTTGACCAAAGCGCTGAAGGGCACCTGACCGATGACGGCGCTCTTATAGTGACGCAACAGTCCGTCAAGATTGCGTTCGGCTTTTTGCATGTCGCCGACCCGCTCCAGAAACAATACCGGCCGCTCGATCCGCCACGCGGCGTACACGGAGACCAACACATTTTTGCCGTCGCGCGTGAGTAGCTCTTCAAACGGTCCTTCGTACATTTGCAGGCGGCTGTCGAAGCGATGAACGCGCTGCACGGGCCAGGGCCACCGGAAATACAAACCGGCTTCGTTTAGCTCGCGATGCGGTTTGCCAAACGTGGTCACCACGGCCACCTCGCCCTCCCGCACCACAAACATCACCTGCAGCAACAGAAATAACGCAGCAACCACCAACCCGACTGTCAGCAAGAGAGCGTTTCGTTTCATCTTACGGATCCGTTTCTAACGGCGTGTAGGGGGTGGACCAAAATCCAACAGGTCCGGCATCAGTTTCTCTTCCAGGTTCAACTGGATTACCTCAGTGCCCGGTGCCGTGGCCACGATGACCTTGCGCGCAGGTCGCAGCCCATCACGCACCGCCGCCAAATACAACCGCGTCGGATACACCGACGGCGCGCGTCGGTAGGACTCGAGGCGTCGTTCGAAGCGCTCGCTTTGCGCGGCAGCGACGGCGGTGCGTTGCACTGCGTGGGCGGCAGCCTCGGCGCGCACCCGGGCGGCGTCGGCTTCTGCCAACGGCAACACGCGGTTGGCCTCGGCCCGCGCGCGCAAGATCGAGGCCTCTTTTTCCTCCACGGCGCCGATGACCGATTGAAACGCATCGGCAATCGTCGTCGGCGGGTGCACACCCGCTAAGCCCACGCAAATCAGCTCCACGCCGAGCCCCAACTGCTCCAACTCTTTTGCCAGCCGTTGCTGCAACGCCTCCGTCAAACCGATCCGTCCCGGCCCCATGACTTCCATCAGATCACGCGTAGCGGTGATTTGCGTCAGCGCCCGGTAGGCAACGTCGCGTACGGCGCGTTGTGGGTCGGCATGCCGGTAGAGAAATGCACGGAGGTCGCGCACCCGGTATTCCACGCGCAGATTGAACGACACCAGATTCACCGGCACCGCCTCCGTCGCGGCTCCTTCCCCGCTGGGCGTCAGAAATTGGTCCTCCTGCTGGAAATGTGGCACGGTCCACGTGATGACTTCGGGTGCCGGTGGGCCGCTGCGCCGGGTTGGTCGCGTGTCGCGTTCAAATCCAATCTCGACCGCTTGCACTTCATGTACCGGGAAGCGTCGTGCGGTCTCAAACGGCCACGGCCATTTCAGATGGAACCCACTGCCCAGGTCCCGGTGGGGTTTGCCCCATCGCTCCACAACGGCGGCCTCCTGTGGCCCGACGAACAAAAACACCGAGAGCAGATACAGCGCGGCCAGTTGGAACAACACCAGAGGCAACACGGCGCGTTCCAGAAACCGGTAGAGCCAGGTCTCGGAGAGTTTGAATCCGAATTGGTAGTCGAGCGCCCCGGCCAAATCGCGCGCCCACACCGCCGGATCGGCCAGCAATCCCGCCACGCGACTTTCCAACGTGAATCGTCGCAGCCCGCGTCGGCGCGGCCGGTAAAGGTCCCACAGGAAACTCAGCACGCCTTCCACGGCGAGCAATCCCAAGCCGATTGTCCACGCCTGCGCCATGAGCCGGTCGGCTCGCGGATACAATTCTTGCGCCAGCACGACAGCGATGGCGGTGGCCAGCGCCCATAAGGCGTGCAGTCCCAGCGCCACACCGGGCGCGCGCAGCAGTCGCTCATCTTTGCTCAAGCCCAACAAAAACCGCCCGATGAGAAACAGCAGGAATGCTTGTCCGGCCAGGAACGACGCGGCCGCCAAGTGTCCACGGGCGGGTTCACCCACCGGCTCGCGATGTTGCCACAACCACCAAGCCCAGCCGACCAATCCCACGGTGACACCCATCGACACGACCGGCCACAACCATCGTTCCAACACATCGCGCGTACGCACCGCGCCAAATGGTTCCGCGGTTTCTTCCTCGGTGAACAATCGCCCGCGACCACCGGCGGCGCGCGCGGCGGCCAAGTCGCGCTGTTCTTCCTCGGCTCGTCGCCAGAGCCGATGCCGCCACCACGCCGCCGCACACAACACCAACGCCCACGTGGTGTACGGCACCAATGTCACCACCGATTGCAGGTGGGTGGTTTGGGCCAGCACCGTGTTGGTCACCCACCATGCCAACGTCAGGCCGGTGGCCAACGCGAGGATTCGTTCGTTACGTTTATCCATCGCCAGAAATGCCAGACAGCATGCGCGGCGGAGTATGCACCAGCCGGTAACATGCGCCAAGTAAAAGCCGGGTGCCGCGGCGCGCGTTACCGGGCACGGTACCGATAGCTCGGTGCGTGCGGTGGCGGAGCGCCGAAAAATTTTTCCGCGAATTCTGTTGCATTCCGTCGCCGATGGCGTACGGTGCGGGCCGCTAGCAGAGCAGAGTAGATTCGCAGTGAGATTGGAAGATTGTCAGGCGGCCACGTGGCTCGGTGATAATCTGAAATCCGCAGTCGGCGGAAACAGTCACTGAGACCTCCGCATCGCAGCAGAAGAAAGGGGTTTGCCACATGGCAACCAAGTTATTCGTCGGAAATCTGTCCTACAACACCACCGAGGGCGACGTGCTCGAGCTGTTTCAACAAGTCGGCACCGTGCAGACCTGCGAGTTGATTGTGGATAAGTTCACCAACAAGTCGCGCGGCTTCGCGTTTGTGACGATGGGCAGTGAAGCAGAGGCCGGTCAGGCCATCTCGCGGTTCAACGGCTATCAACTCGATGGCCGCTCCATCACCGTCAACGAAGCGCGTCCGCGCGAGGAACGCAGCGGCAGCTTCAGCGGTGGTCGCACCGCCGGACGGAAGTTCTCACGCAGTCGCGCCTGAGCTGTCCGTTAATTCGGCTCGCCCCGTGCGAGTCATGCGGCAAGCCCGGTCTCCGCTGAGACCGGGCTTGTTTGTTTCCAGGCCAACCGGATGGTCAACGCGGCCATCGAGGCAGTCCATTCAATACAAAAGATCGGGTTTGACCGGATCGTAATGCGGATGCGGCACGCGGGGCGTGCGCATGCCGCCGGTAAGGTACAACACCGGTGGCCGGTCGCATTCCAATCGCAGCACAGGACAGAGGAAATCCGGTGCGACCGCCGGTAAGCCACGCAACTGGACACGCCCATTGCGTTGCTCAAACGAGATGACTTGTCCGGTGCACAACTCCGTGATGCGCTGCACCCGGCATTCCAGACCGGCTAACGCGCATTCGGTACCCGGCCAACGACGCATGAGCCAGTAGAGGTTGCGACCTTTGGCGGTGAGCGGACCGTGGTGCGTCCAGTCGGCGCGATGCTCGCCGCGAACGTGAGGATCGAATTGAAACAAGTCGGTGTCGAAAATCGCTTCCGCACCACCTCGACGCAGCCAGTCGCCGACGGCGGTCAGCACTTTGACCGATGCTTCCGGCAGGGACCCGTCGCCGCGGGGGCCGATGTTGAGCAGCAGGTTGCCGCGCCCGGACGCGCACCGCGCAAGCATGTCAATGATCTCGGTAGGGCGTTTCCAATCATGGTCACCGGCATGGTAACCCCAACTTTGATTGTGCGTAATACATGCCTCCCACGGTCGCCAGGGGCGTGGCGCGGTGAGATGACCTTCGGGTGTGGCAAAATCTCCCGGTAACCCGTTCCGTCCGTTGAACAGGATGTGGGGTTGGATTTCGCGAATCATCGCGTTCATCTCGGTGGCACGCCAGCCGGTCGCATCGAATGGCCACCAACCGTCGTACCACATCACATCAATCGGGTTGTATCGGGTGACCAACTCGCGCAAGCGCGCGAAAGTGTTTGCGAGGAATTGGTCGCGTGCGCTGGTGTCCTCCAGGGCGGCGACGGCATCAGGTTGGTCATGCCAGTTGTTCAATGAATGATACAGCGCGACGCGCAGGCCGCGCCGTCGGCAAGCAGTGACGATTTCGCCGGTAAGATCGCGGCGCGATTTGAAGTTACTGAGTTGGGTGTCGTAAAGGCGAAAGCCGTCGTGATGCATCGTGGTGAAGCACACGTACCGCATACCGGCCCGCACCGCGAGGTCGGCAATCGCATCGGCGTCGAACCGCTCGGCGGTGAATTGGTGGGCCAGCGCCGCGTAATCGTCGGCCGGTATCTGCTCGCGGTTGCGGACCCATTCACCTCGTCCCAGCAACGAGTACAGACCGTAATGGACGAATAGACCGTAGCGGGCACGAACAAACCAATCAACGGATGGTTCCATGACCCGGCAGGCTACCAGAACTCACTTGTGGCTGTCGTGGAAATTTGTGACAAGCGCGAGCCATGAGCCAATTGAACTGGGGCATTTTGGGTACGGGCATGATCGCGCGACGGATGGCGCAGGCGATGATGAAATCGCGGACGGGCCGGTTGGTCGCGGTCGGAAGCCGATCGTTGGAGACAGCGCGGAAGTTCAGCGCCGATTTTGCTGGAGTGCGTGGTTACGGGAGCTCCGAGGAGTTGGTGGCCGACCCCGATGTGCAGGCGGTGTACATTTCGTTGCCGAATCATCTGCACGGGGAATGGACAGTGCGCTGTGCACGCGCCGGGAAACACGTGCTATGCGAAAAACCATTTACGTTGAATCATGCCGAGGCGATGGCCGTGGTGGAGGCCGTGCGTGCGGCGGGCGTGTTTTTGATGGAGGCATTCATGTATCGCTGTCATCCGCAAACGGCGCGCCTCGTGGAGTTGGTGCGGGGTGGGGCGATTGGCGAACCGCGTCTGATTCAGGCGGCGTTTTGTTATCACACCGAAAACGTGGCCGGTAACGTACGGTTCGTGAACGCGTGGGGTGGTGGCGCGATCATGGATGTGGGGTGCTACTGCATGTCCATGGCGCGGTTGTTGGCGGGTTCGGAACCGGTGCGGATCAAGGGGGTCGGTCACATCGACGAAGCAACGCGGGTGGATGATTGGGCGTCGGCAGTGGTGCAATTTCCCACCGGGTTGTTGGCTGAGTTGACCTGCGCGATGCGGGTGGCGCTGGGAAGTTACGTGCGGGTGTGGGGCAGCGAAGGGCATCTGGTGGTGTCCAATCCGTGGTTTCCCGGTACGAAACCTGATCAGGCGCAAATTCAGTTGCATCGCGTGGGCCGCGAGCCTGTGATTCTGAGCATACCGGCCGACACGGATTTGTATGCGATCGAGGTGGACATTGTCGCGGAGCAGCTCGCCAACCGGCAGGCGCGGCCACCGGCGATGACGTGGGATGACACGATCGGCAATATGCGCGCACTGGATTTGTGGCGGCGAGAAATTGGGCTGGAATTCGAGAGTGAATCGCTGACGGCCAAGATCCCGGCCATCGCAACCGGCGATCGGCCTGTGATGAAGTACGGGCGCGTGGACGGCGTGGCAAAGCCGGTATCTCGCTTGGTGTGTGGCACGATGCTGGAGGGGGCCACGTGGCGCGTGCCGCATGCGATGCGGTTGTTCGATGCCTATTTCGAGAGGGGTGGCAACACGTTCGACACCGCGTACGTGTACCAGTCGGAACCTTTTCTGGGGAAATGGATCCGCGACCGAGGCGTCCGCGACCAGGTTGTCGTCATCGCCAAGGGTGGCGCGACGACACTGGTCACGCCGCAGATGCTCGATGTTGAATTGCAGGAGACGCTCGATCGGTTTGGATTTGAGCAAGTGGACATTTACCTGATGCATCGCGATAACCTGCAGGTGCCGGTCGGCGAGTTTGTGGACTGGTTCAACCGTCAACAACGCGCCGGTCGTATCGGCGCTTTTGGAGGCTCCAACTGGACGTTGGAACGTGTTGCCGCAGCCAATGACTATGCTCGGCAACATGGGCTTACCGGAATGACCGCCATCAGCAACCAGTTCAGTCTCGCGCGCATGGTCAGCCCGGTATGGGACGGGTGTATCTCGGTTTCCGACGCCGCTTCCCGAGCATGGTTGACCCAACATCAACTGGCAAACTTCGCATGGTCGAGTCAGGCGCGCGGGTTTTTCTCGGGCGGGGCACATCCCGAAAACCGTTGCGACGCGGAGCTGGTGCGTTGCTGGTATAGCGACGATAATTTTGAGCGACTGGCGCGCGTGCAACAACTCGCTGCGCGTCGCGGGGTGTTGCCGATCAACATCGCGGCCGCATACGTGTTGGCGCAACCGTTTCCGAGTTTTGCGCTGATTGGTCCGCGCACGATGCGGGAGTTGATCACATCGTTCGATGCATTGCCGATCGAGTTGACCCCCGCCGAATGCGCGTGGCTGAACTTGGAACGCGACACACCAGAGGCGTGAACTTGATCCGTGCGGTTACTCAGCGCGTTTTGTCTCCGGGCGCATCAGGACGTGAGACGTGGCGCGCGGTTCAGGATCCGATTTTCGCGTGAGGTCAGTACACCATCCGGCGCGCGCAACGAGTTAGCGAGTGCGCGGGTGGTGAGCGGAGAAGGCGAACAGCCCCGGCAACTCTCAGTTGCGCGGCGGTTCTGCGTAGCAACGCGGAAGCGGCGGACTAGGAGGACGGCGCGGGGTTCGCGGTGCCGGTGGCGGGTGTTCGGAGTCGCAGGGTCATTTTCTTCATGCCGCCTTCCTCACCGGTCTCGCTGACGGTTTCGATCTCCGGGTCGTTGCGGAAATGTTCGTGAATCAGGCGACGGTCGGCAGCGTTGTAGGGACCGATGACGACCGGTTCACCCCAGCGCCGCACTTTCTCGGCGGCTTGTTTGATTTTGTTGAGCACGTCCTCGCGTAGACGATTGCGATAGTTTTGGCAATCGAGTTGAACGCGCGGCGCTTTTGGGTCGAACCGCAACAGAATTCGATTCACCAAAAATTGCAACTGCGCCAGCGTTTGGCCTCGGCGACCAATGAGTCGGCCGGGTTCGCTCGTGCTAATCTGCAAACAGACGCGGTTTTCGGTGTCGTGCCGGGTCACGGTGGCGTCCAGCCCCAAACCGGTGAGGATTTTTTCCACGACTTCTTTGGGGTCCGGTGCCGGTGGGAGGGATTGATTTGTCTCGGTAGTGGGAACAGCAGAAGGTGTTTCCATGATGGCTCCTACTTGTTGGCGCTGACAGCGGCCGGGGCGGGCGCCGTGTCGGGCTGTCGCATGCTCCACCACTGTTGCGCGATCGATAACAGTTGTTGAACGGTCCAGTACAACACCAGGCCCGACGCCATGTTGTAGCAGATGAACAGGAAAATCAGGGGCATGAACATCATGATTTTTTGCTGCTGCGTGTCCCCGGTTTGTGGGGTCAGTTTCATCTGCCAAATCATGCTGGCCCCCATCAGCAGGGGTAGCGGATTGATGGGCAAACCGGCCACCCGCAAAATGGTGTCGGGCTGCGAAAGGTCGTTGATCCATAGAAACGATGCTCCGCGCAATTCCACGGCGCTGCGGAGCATCGCGTAGAACGCGATAAAGAACGGTATCTGCACCAACATCGGCAAACAACCGGCAAATGGATTGATCTTGTGTTCCTTGTACAGGCGCATCATCTCGGCGTTGAGCTTCTGCGGATCATCCTTGTACTTCTCGCGAAGTTTGGCCATGACGGGCTGAAACTTCTGCATTTCCTTCATCGCCTTGATGCTTTTGGCTTGGATTGGCCAGAACAGAATCTTGATGCACACCGTCACGAGCACGATCGCCACGCCGTAGTTGGGGATCAGCCGGTGAAAGCCGTTCATCGCCCGCAGCAACAACAGGCTGATCGGGCCGAACAATCCCAGATGCATCACTTCTTCCTGGCCACCACCCAGCGCCAACAACCGGCGCAGTTCCTTCGGCCCGGCATAGTACGTAAACTCGACCTGCCCGCGCCCATCCAATGGCACCTCGAGCCACGCGCGCACTGCCGGCGGGGGTTTGCCCGTCCAGCCTGCCGGGACCGTTACGGTGGCGGATTCACAGTGAATCGCAACCGCATTGGTGCGCGGAGTCAGCAACAGCGTGAAAAACTGATTGTTCGCTGCACCCCAACTCAACGGCCCTTGGTGATGACGCGGCCCCTCCTGCAATCGTTTTGCGCCCTCATAGTGATATTTCGTGTCCACCAACCAACCGATCGTCAGCAAATCCGGTGGCTCATGCGGTTCCAGGGGCATCGCGGTGCCCACCAACAACGTCGCCGTATTGGTGTGCGTGACTGTTACCGCGCAATCCAGCCGGTAATCGTCCCCCAGAACGAATCGCTTCTCGATGCCAGCGCGCCGAAACGTGACCGTCTGGCCGTCCACCTGCACATCGAAATCCGCCTCCTCAAGCCCTCTGATCGCCAGTGCCGGTATGTCTCCCGCATGCAAACGCACCCGACCATCGCGGGCGGCGTGTTGCAGCAACTCAACGGAACGAATGCCGCCGCCCCAGCTCGAAAAGGTGATGCGCACATGATTGTTTTCCAGAGCGACCGTTTGTTCGGGCCGACGCTCCACTGCCGCCGTAGCCGCCGGCTCCAATACTGGCGGGGATAACGATGATTGCGAAACCTCCTGCGCCCCGTTAGCGGTCTCGACGCGATTGGTGACTTCGGAGATTACCGGCGAACGCGCGCGTTTGGGTACCGGCGGAAACAACCAGTTCACAAACCACTGCCATGCAAACATCGCCAGCAAACAGCCCAGCACGACCCAGATTGTTTTTTTGTCCATCATGCGTCGGGTACCGGGTCATACCCGCCTGGATGCCATGGATGACACCGCACCAAGCGTCGCGCCGCCAGCCACACGCCGCGCCACACGCCAAACCGCGCTACCGCTTCCCGCGCATAGTGCGAGCAGCTCGGATAAAACCGGCAGCACCCCGCCGTCAACGGCGGTGCCGGTAACAGAAACTTCAGCGGCGACACCCCTAGTTGATAACCGCGAATCAGAATCTCAAAAATTTTTCTAATCACCTCGCCAGATACCTGCCTCGGCAAACTGGCGCACCAATTCCCGCTCAATTTCGGACCAACTCAACTCGAGCAATGCCGGGCGGGCCACCATGACCAGCTCAATGTTTTCTTTCAACTGTGACTTGTGTTGCCGGTACACCTCGCGCAACAACCGACGCGCGCGGTTGCGTTTCACCGCGCCACCCAACCGACGTCCGCTGACCACACCCACGCGCCGCGACGGCCGACCGGGCTCCGTCCGCTCCCGCACGTACAACACCGCCACCCGTCCCGCGCACCGCCGTCCCTGCTCGTAAACTTTTCGAAACTCTTGCCCATACTGCAATCGCTCCGATTTGCCGAGTGATGGACCGGACCGCAACCCACCTCCCTTACGCGGAAAGGCGTTTACGACCTTTCGCGCGACGCCGTCGCAGTATCTCCCGACCACTTTTCGTTCGTGTTCTTCTCAAAAAACCAAACCGTCGTTTGCGTCTGCGTCTCGAAGGTTGATACGTTCGTTTCATGATGTGATCTCTGCGTTCCGAGGTCGCCGCAGTCTATCAGCGCCCCCCTTCAAGTCAAGGCACCGACCCACCGCGCCATGCCCTTTGCGATGTCCGCTCCATCGCTCACCAATCTCACCCGTGCACCGCCAATGGAAACGCCAGTTGTGAAACGCCCGATCAGCCCGTAACCTGTCGTCGCTGTGAACCAACCTGGCCGAGTGATTTTGATCTGCGGTGCGCTGGTGGCCTTGGTTCATGCCGCGCTGGCTGTGGACGCCAGCGGCGCCGACGGAATCTCTGCGCAAACGAAGTCACAAGCGAAACCGCCAGATGGTACCGCCCTCACCATCAAACTGCGCGATGGATCAATGCTCAAGGGATCAAGCGCCGTGAAACACCTCACGCTGCAATCCGAGCTGCTCGGCGCTCTCACCATCCCGCTGGACAAAATTTATTCCATCCGCTTCCCGAGGGACGAACAGGAGGTGCTCGTGACGCTCCAAAATGGTGATCGCGTACAGGGGCGACTTGCCGACGCGACCCTTTCGTTGAGCACATCGTTCGGGCCGGTGACGCTGTCCAGCAGCTTGATCTCCGAGATGGAAGTGCACGCCGGTGCCGTGGCCCGTGTGGTCCGTTGGGAACGACTCTATTCCAGCTCGGACGAAGATGAGACCGCTGTCTCCTTGCAGGGGCAAACGGCTCGCACGCGCGAGACGTTCCGAGGTCCTTTGATTTTCGAGTGCACGGCGCGCTTGGAGAGGAAAATGACTGATGGATGCGTCTGGTTTCATTTCGTGCCACAAGAAACTGACGGCGGGGACCCGGCGCAGGATGCCGTCTTCAAGGTGGTGCTGGGCGACTCGCACCGCGACGGGTCGGGCGGTCATGTCAGCCTCGAGCGTCCCGATATGCCAGCCTACCGGCTCACTCGGCATGAATTCGTGCTCACCGCCAACCAAGATTACCGCCTCGGCATGGAGTTGCGCGAGAACCGACTCCGCGTGCGTTTCAACAATGAGGTGTTCGACGTGGCCAACGTTCGGCTGCCTGCTGGTGAGTTTCGGATTTATGTGAAGGGCTGGAA
>JANWVU010000028.1 GCA_025056465.1 Verrucomicrobiia bacterium
ACCGGAAACCGCCGCAGTTCCTGCAATGCGCTATCGGGCAATGTCTCACCCGTGCGAAGATAGCGGTCGCCGCCAAAATCGTACTCGGTGTAATTCAACCCAAACCCAAACCGCGCCGCCGCCGCGTTGAGCACTTTGATGGCCTCGCGGGTGACCTCGGGTCCGGTGCCGTCCCCGCCGATGACCGCAACGGGATACCGATTCATAGGCCGCGCAGTATTTCGCTCGGCGCAACCAATTTCAACCCGTTTCTTCCCGGCCGTGACAGCCGGTAACCCCTGTGATACGCTGCCGGCCATGTCGTGGAGTTTGATTTTGGATTGGTCGGGTACCTTGATGGACGACCTCATCCCGGTGTGGAAAACCACCAATCGCGTCCTTGTGCGGTGCGGGTTTCCGCCCAAAAGCCTCGAACAATTTCGCGCTGAGTTTGAGCTGCCCGTCAGTCGCTGCTACGCGCGTTGGGCACCGGGTTGGGCTGCCGACCAGTTGGAGCAAATGTTCATCGAAGAGTATGGCCCGTATCGGCAGGAGATCGCACCCCTACCGGGTGCGCGCGAGTTTTTGCAACGCTGCCGGCAGGAGGGTTGGCCGGTATTCATCGCCAGCACGGTGGACCCTCACACCTACCACAGCCAGATGACGCGCTTCGCTTTGGAGCGGTACATCACGCGTGCTTATCTCGGCATCGTGGACAAAACCCGCGTGATCCACGACATCCTCGAGGAAAACGAACTCGATCGGCGCCGCACGGTGTTCGTGGGCGACATGGAGCACGACATTGACGCAGGCAAGGCCGGTGGCGTGCGGACCTGCGCCGTGCTGAGCGGTTACACGTCTGCGGAGCGACTGCGCGCCCGGCAGCCCGACTGGATTTGCGCGCATATCAGCGAATTGCCGGAGGTGTTGTGTGGACAAGATAGTCCTGCGCGACCTTGAAGTGGACGCGCACGTCGGGGTCCTGCCGGAAGAACAGGCGCATCCGCAACGACTCTGGATCAGCGTCACGATGGAGTTGGACCTCGCCGCGGCCGGTCGCACCGATTCGCCGACCGCCACCACCGATTACGAAATGGTTGCGGGGTTGATCCGACAGATCGTGCACGAACGACCCCGCAAACTCATCGAAGCGGTGGCCGACGAAATCGCTCAGGAAATTTTGCAACGTCGCCTTGCGGTCACCGTCACCGTCGAAGTCAAAAAATTCAGCATCCCTCGCTCGCGGTATGTGTCCGTCGAAATCACGAGGTCGCAATGAAAACGATCCAAGTACTCACCGCGTGCCTCCTCGTGGGTCTTGCTCCGCTGGTCGCAGAGGATGAGACCGTCGCTCCGTTACCGGCTGCGGAACCGTGGGTGGTAGTGGACCTGACCAACGGCCAACGCATCGAGGGCATCTTGCGCGAGGAGACCGCCGAGCAGATTGTGCTCACCGTCGAACGGGCCGGTGGCACCATCGTCACGACCGAACGCATCACGCGCACCAACATTGTCGCTGTGACGCCCTTGGGCGAGTCCGAGCGGCTCGCACGCGCCGAGCAACGTGCGCTGGAACAACTCCGCCGCTACCGGCTCAATCCGCAAACCAGCTATCCTGCCAGCTACTATCAACAGGTAATCGAAAACGTTTTTCGCGCGTTCCTTGAACGCTATCCCGATTCCCCGCATGCCACGGAAGTGGCCGCCGCGCTGGCGCAATGGCAGGACGAATTGCGTCGCGTGCAAGCCGGTCAGGTGAAGTACCGGGGCAAATGGATGTCGGCAGCCGAGGCAGGGGCTCTCATGGAACGCGAACAGGGCGCGCAGTTGCTGACCCACGCGCGCGCGTTGGCGGCTCGCGGCCAGTACGGACATGCCATCCAACTGGTCGAACTCCTACCGGGCGCGGAGGCGCGGTCGTTTCTCGCCGAAGTTTATCCCCGGTGGATCGCACAGCTCGAACAACAAACGCAACGATTGGAGTCAGAAATCGAGCGGGTCCGGCAAACGCTCCAGACCGCCGAGGAGACCAAGCAGCGACTGCAGCAATCCATTCAAACACAACGTCAATCGTTGCGCACGTGGGATAGCGGTTCGCCGCCGCCCCTTACCGGTCCCAACGCACAGGAAATCGCCGAATTGAACCGCGCCAACCAGACCATCCGCGCCACGTCCAACCAGTTGGCGCAACTACAGGCACGCCTCGCCACCACGCAACGCGAGTTGGAGCGGGCGCGCGCGGGCGCGCGCGTCGCGGGCGTTGCCCTCCCAAAACCCGGGGGCGCACTAACCCCCGGCAAGGTGGTGGACGAACCGCGTGACGATCTCGCCAGCGGTCGCGTGACCCGCGAGATGGATTACACGCATCATGACTTGCTGGCGCAGATGGCCGGGTTCTTCCGCGATTACTGGTTTCTGACCCTGCTTGTCGTGTTGGGCATCGTGTGGTTGGTTTCGCGTCGGCTAAGCCGGTAGCGCGCAGTCGTTGCCCAATCCTCACGCGATCGTCCTACGGTCGGCATGGCGGACGCTCACTAGTCCGTCGCCATGAATTGGATTCGAGCGACCGTGTGCAGCGGACTGGTGTTGGGGCTTGTGATGGCGCGGGTTAGCGCGGCGGAACCGGTGCCTCCCCAAGGCCCCGAATGCGCCGAGTCCTCCGACCCCATTGCAGAACTGCGAAATCACGATGACGCTTTTGCACTACTTTTGGAGTGTTTCCGTCAACTGCAAACGAATTTGATCGAGGCCGATTTTGAAGCCCGTCTCGATGCCGCCGCTAACCTACCGGAGGCTGTCCGCCGCGCACAGGTGATCGAACTGGCTCACACCGAACGCGAGCTGCGTTTCGAGAAACTTCAGCAACAACTCGTCAACCTGCTCGAAACCTACCGGCATGCTCGCGCCCGCGACGCGCGCGAAGCCGGTGTGGATGTGCCCATGCGCGTGGATACCGTCGCCGCCGCTCGCAAATTGGAAAACTTCGTCGCCATCGTACCGGCTCACGACCCCGTCGCGACATCGTGGTTACCCGAGTCGTGCCCGCCAGTTTGTTCCTGCGCCCAAACCGTCGAGCCGAATCAGAAATCATCCCGGTCAACCTAACCAACTAACCGCGCGTCAAAAATTCGGGTGAGCCAGCGCGGGTTACCGGCATCATCTGGTTGCCGGGGCGCTGTTTTTCATCAGGCACGGCGTACGACCCGGCGATTGAGTCGCGCCTCTACTCGCTGGCGGCGCGTGCCAAACGCAAAAACGCCTCGTATATCCGCGCCGTGACCGGCCCGCACTGTCCGTTGCCGACCGGTTGTCCGTCCACCCAACCGACCGGCGTGATTTGCGCGGTGGTGCTGGATAGGAACACCTCGTCGGCCCGCCACAGTTCTTCCCTTGTCAGCACACCCTCCCGGCACGGCACACCGGCAACTCCCGCTGCTTCGATGATTTTGCGGCGCGTGATACCGGCCAGGAGTCGCGCACCGGTGGGCGGGGTCAGCAGTTGTCCACCGCGCACCACGAAGACGTTGCCGGCCGTGGACTCTTCAATCGTTCCATCTGCCGCCACGAACACCGCGTCGTCCGCACCCACCTTGCGCGCCTGATGAAACGCCAGCACGTTCGCCAACAATGCCGTGGTTTTGATATCGCAACGCGCCCAGCGAAAATCCGTCACGGTGATGATCTTGATGCCGGGCCCGCTCAGTCGCTCTGGTGCCGGGGCCAGCTCCCGCACCGTGGCCACCACCGTGGGTCGGGCATTCGGAGGGATGGCGCGATGACGTGGTGCCACCCCGCGCGTGATTTGCAGGTACACGACTGCCTCACGAAACTCGCTGCGCCTCACCAACTCTTTGAGGATCCGCGCCAATTCTGCCCGTGAGAGGGGTGGCGTCAGCTCAATCGCCGCCATGCTTTGTTCGAGCCGCGCGAGATGTTCATCCACCGCGAACAACCGACCATCGTACGTGCGCAGCACCTCATAGACGCTGTCGGCAAACTGAAACCCGCGATCCTCCACGTGGACCATCGCACGGTTCAGCGGCAGAATTTCGCCGTTGACGTAGGCCAGGTCAGGCATGGTTTGCCTATAGCGGCCAAGCCATCGGCTGTCAACGAACCGGTCACCCATGCCCGAGTTGCCTCATCGGGCAGCCTACCGGCCTGATAGTGAAACGGAGGTTACGGCCTGACCCGCACGGTGCCCCAGCCATCAAGCCCCATCCAGCCGTAACAGCCGCCGAATAATTTCGCCTGAACGCGCTTGCCGGGTGCGGTGTGGGTGTTCACAAACATCTCCATGTGAAACTCCGATGTCTCCGGTGCCACACCGAACAATTGCAACGGCGCCTCCGCTGTCAGGACATATCCGTCGCTCGTTGGCTGATGCGAGCAGACGAGCGCTGGTTCGCTCACGACTTTCGCGTTCGCGTGGTCGTGGCGTGCCGCGCCGCCGGGGAACAGGAAAAATTGCTGGGTTCTGTGATGAGTAACCGCTGACTCGAAAAACAGCTCGATGCCCGATCCAGCCCACGGTTGCTCCGTGTTGGGCCGCACCTCCGCATCACGAACGGCTACGCGGAATTGCAGTTGGTCCCCAACGATGGCCAACTGCAACCGCGCGACCACCTGCCCACCAGCTCGCAATTCCCGCACAGGTTGTTGTTCCACCGGCACACCTCGCCGCACGAGTAGGTCCTGCCGGCAAGTCAGCAGTTGACCAACCACAGGCAACTCCGCGCTATCCACCGTCACCAACGCACTGTCGGTTGTTGGCGACAACGTCACGTCCACCGCGAACACCGCGCGTTGACCTGGCTCAAGCTGGAAGCGGAAATCCACCGCGCCCGTCAGCACGGCGGCACCGCTAACATGAAACCGGCCGCGACCCTGTTTCGGCTCGCGATCGCGGTTGGTCACCGTGAGCGAGAGTCGTTGCGGCTGACCTGCCGGCACGTACACCACCGAGGGCATCTTGGTCAGCGGCCCACCGTCGGCCGCCGTGGGGAACGTCGGTGTGCCCACTTCCAGCCGCGGTTCGAGAGCGGGATACCGGCGCGCCGACACCACCGGTTCGTTGAGGATTGCTGCCAGCCGCCGTTCATACTCTGTCACCACCGACGGGTCCACCACGCTGCCGGCATCTTGGCCAAGCGCCTGCCAGTCCTCGAATGTCATACCCGCAAACATCGGCGGTTGGCCGCCCTGTACCCAGTACCGGTTGTTGCGGAAAATCATCGTGCGCGGGTTGCTCCAGAAATAGCCGAGCATTTGCGGTTGCGCGCCGTAGAAGATGTTGTTTTCCACGACGGCCGTCAGCACCGATTCCTCGCGGCCGCGCGCCAGCAAACTCGATTGCGAGAGCGCAAACACATTGTTCCGCACCGTCAGCCCGCTGCCGTAGTGAATGGAGAGCGCATCGGTTTGGGTGTGATGCACGACATTGTCCTCGATCACGATAAACGAGCTGCCCTGATCGGTATAGATTCCGCTGCTGCCGTATCCGTAGCAGGACACGTCGTGCACGTGATTGCCGCGCACGACGCCACCGGGTTGATACCCGAGCAGGTAAATCGCCCCCATGTCGCTTAGGAGTTTGCGGCCGATGTGATGCACGTGGTTGTACTCAATCACGTTGCCCACGCACTGGGTCGGCGCGTAATTCCAGCTCCAGCCGCACGAGATGCCGGTGTAGTAAAGATCGAAAATGTCGTTGTGATGGACGTGATTGAATCCGCTGTCGCCTATCCACACACCCACGGCGCTGTGGAAAATCTTCCCGCCATCGTGAATGCGACAGCGCGCGATTTCCGTTTGTGCTGGTTCCGTCACTTCCCGTCCCGCCCACCCATACTCCACGACGTCCATGCCGGCGAACGCCTCGTCCTCCGTGCACCGCGCAGCCAGCGCGCGCTCGTGATTAATCTTCACCCCACCGGCACCCAGGTCGTGCAGGTGACAATTCACAATCCGGTTGCGCACGGACCCCAACTGCACCTCGATGGCGTAGCCGGCAACCTGCCGTACCGTGCAACCGGCAATCTCGCAATCCACAGCCCCGCGCAACTGAATGGCGCCGGGCACATTGAACGCCGCTTGCACCGCGCCGACGTTTTGCGGGGGTAACTCCCACTCGGCGTGTTGGAAAATCAACCCCTCCAGCCGTGCCTCCCGGCAGTCCTCCAGCCGCACCAACGTGGCCAGCCGTGGCGCGATGACCTCGGTGTTGTCGGGCGTCTCACCGTCGCGCGGCAGGTAAAACAATTTGCCGCCCGTCAAACACCATTCCCCCGGTTCGGTCAACGTCTCAAACGCGTTCTCCACGTAGTACCGCGCATTCTTGCCGGTTTCGTCATGCAAATCGCTGAACGCGCGTTTCACAAACGTGATCGTGCGCGTGGCCTCGTCCAACGTCGCGATGCGCAAGTGCTGCTCGAACCACCCGTGCAACGGCACCAGTCGCACCTCGTCCAGGTTGCTCCACCGCCAGCATTCGCCGGGCGCGTACACGGCGCGCGTCGCGCCCTGATACCACGTGGTCGAGCGACCGTCCGGCAACGCTTCAAAATGGAAAAATCCCGTTTTCGGCCAGCGCGCGCGCGGACGCCGCTCGCCGTTCACGAACAGTTGCGTGAACGGCCAATCCACCGACGCCACCCAACGGCCATTCTCCACGTGCCAGCCGGTAATCCGCGCGCCACCACTAATTACCGGCCTGGCTCCCGCCGCCGCCGCCAATGTCACGCCATCGTTCAGCCGCAGCGGCCCACGCAGAAAATACACGCCGTCGGCCAGCTCGACCCGCGCGTTGCGGACTTCACGCAACACCGCTGCCAGGTCCGGTACCGCAGCGTTTAGGCTTAGAATTTTCACAGAATCACCTCGAATGCCGTCGCCACACCGCCCTCCAGCGGGATCAGCGCTTCACCGTTTTCCACAGGGATAAATCGCGACGCCAGCCGGTCGTACAGTCCCCGACCTACCGGCAACCGCACGCGCACCCGCCGGCCCGCCGTGAAATTCGTCCCTCCCAGGTCTGCCACCGACATCACCAATCGGCCATCGTGCTCAAACAAATAGCCCGTGATACTCGGCAACTCGAATCGCGGCAGCGCCGCGCAAATCTCACCGTCAATCATCTCCGGATACGCCAACCGCACCGGTTGATGCCGCTCGTATGTCCACCGCGCCCGCCCGATGTCAGCTTGATCGGCGTAGTAATGAATTCCACCGGCAAACTGCATCGCCGCCATGTACTGCGGGCTGCGCGGCACCATGCCCAGTTTGCGGCAATGCTCATGCACGTGGTCGGGCGCGTCGAAGGTGTACCCGTTGAACGAATCAAAAATCCCAATTCGGCTCTGCACCGCACGCGTCACCGGTGCGTCATGCCGCATGTTCGTCCAACTATGGCTGTGCGCGAGGTAACCATCCGCAAACTCGCGCAACAACTCACTGCCGCCCTCCAACAACAACAGCGCTTCCGGTCGGCGCGCGTCCAGCGCGGCGCGCAGTTCCTTGAACAGCAACCACACGCCGTACGTCCAGACGTACGGGTTCTCATGCCGGTGGGCGGGATGCGCGCAGGGGTGATTGCCGATGGCTGCTGTTTGATCAATAAACAACCCGTCCACCTCATAGCGCTCGATCGTGCGCACCAGCGCCTCTACGATCCATGCCCGCGCCGCCGGTACCATCGGACAAAACCGGTAGGACTCCGATTCCATGAACTCGTTGCCGTTCGGCTCGCGGAAAATCAACTGCTCGGCAGCCGCGCGTTTCCCAACGGCCGAATCGCTGGCCAACGTCCACGGCGTCACGTACAAGAGCACTTTCGAGCCGCTGCGCTGTGTCTCGCGGATGGCGCTGCGCAACCCTTCATCCCCGCCGCGGCGCGGGTCGGCTTGCGGCTGGTCAAACGCGTATGCCCAGTGCGGGTTGACGCCGTAATCCCATTTCGTCACGCCGTCCTTGTGCGGTTGATTCATTTCCTCGCTACGGTCCTGCCACAAAAACAGGTGAAACACCGGCGCGCCCCACGCGCGCAATTCTGCCGCCACGCGTGGCAGGTCCGCGAAATGATCCAGCTTGTCGGTGTTGATCTCGCTCACCGACCGTACCGGCTGAAACCACGCCGGCCACCGCCGCAACACCCGCGGCCGCCGCAATTGACGCAGCAACGCCGCGCCGCCCGTCCAATCGCCCCGGTAGGTCGCGAGCCGGTACGGTCCCAACTCCCACGTGGCACCCGCCGGCAACCGCAGATTTTCCGCAAATCCCGCCACGCCTCCGAGGTCCGTCATTATCGGCCCCTCGGCGCGCGCGTCCACCGCCGAACCAACCACCGTGGATTCGCGCGATTTCGTCGCGCCAGCCGGTAACCCTTGGGCATGCACCAAGATGCCGGTGCGATACCGGGCTTCGTCCTCGGTGGTTTTCTCCTGCGCCAGCACGACGCCTTCCTCGCCCACCTGCACAATCATCCACGCCGCGCACAGTTGACCGAACACGTGCGACTCGTAGTTCGTCGAAGCTACCGGCAATACCGCGCCGCCAATGTGCGGGACGTACACCTTCGCACCGGCTTCGCGCAGGCCGACCAAAAGCGCCGCGAACACATCGAGCAGGACCGGCTGGTTGCTCTCGTTGGTGACACGCACGCGGAAATCATGCGCATCGCCCACCACCGTCGCGCGCACCGGTGGCCGATCGGTAACCGGCTCAAACGTCACCGGATCGCGTTGACGCAGCGCCGGTGGGTGCAACTCCAGTTTGCGACCCGAGGGTAACGTGATCATGCGAGTTTCACCACAGCCACGCCGAATCGCGGCAACGTCAGTTTCGATTCCGTCAGTTGACCGCTCAGCAGCTCCCGTTTGCCGGACGGCACGGCGATCGTTTGTTCTTGTTCTGTCTCGTTGAGGATGAACAACAATTTTTTGCCAGCTCCCTCGCGCACCGAAACCTCCACACCGACCGGTGGCCGCAGGATACCGGTTACATTGGCTTTAGCCAGCACATCACCGATGAGCTGGTCATAAAACTCCGGCTCACGCAGGATGGTGCCGACGTAGTAACCCCAACCGTTGCCGCTGCGATGACGCGTGGCCGCCGCGAACGGCTCCATGTGCCAGCGGTCGGAGTAGCCAGCCAGCACATCCGCGCCACGCGGCGTGATCCAATCGGCGAACCCGAATGCGGTGAATGTGCCCGAAATATCGCGACGACCGACAACGCGGTACTCCGATGGTTTGGCGCCCCAGATACCGGTAAGCGACTCGTATTCCTCAATCACAATGCCCAGCGTGTCGCTCAACAACCCCGGCAGTGTGCGGTCATGGCAGAGGCTGGTCTCCGTTTTCACGCCAAGGCGGATGTCGGCAACCAGCACGCCGCCCTTGCGGACATACTCGGCGAGGTGGTGCGCCGTAGCATCCGGCAGCACATACAACTGCGGCGCGATGACGACGGCGTACCGGCTCAAATCCGCGGTGGGCGCCACGATGTCCACGTTCACACCCGCGCGGAACAACGCATCGTAATAGCGGCGCAAATGATCCTGAATGTAGGTGTTGTTCTCGAAGCTGGGCTGACTTTCCTGCGCGAAGATCGAATCGTAATCGTACAAAATCGCAACCGGTGCCCGTACCGTGGTGCCTTCCACCTCAGGCCAGAGCTTGCGAAACTCATGCGCCGTCTGCGCGGCTTCCCGGTACCGCCGCAGCGGCAAGCCGTCGTGACCGAGCAACCCGTGCCAGTACTGTTCGCGCCCGGCGGTGCAGGCCCGCCAGTTGAACCACAACATCCCATCGCAACCATGCGCGAGCTGTTGATAGGCGATGAGCCGAATCTCGCCCGGCCACGGATTGCGTCCGAACGCGCCCCACCCGCCGGGCCCCGCCGTTTGTTCCATGACCCAGAAATTTTTTTGTTTGAACCCCCGCACCAAATCGGCGGCACACGCCGCGTTGTAAAGGATCTGCGGCGGGCCGAACACCGGGTAGTTGTCCCACGAAGCGAAATCGAGATCGGCGCACAAATCCCGGTAGTTGATGCTGGGGTGAAACGACATCGTGTTGTGCGTCACAAAATGGTGGGGACAGACCTCGCGCAGGATGCGCACCTGGTCGCGCTGAAACTGCACCTGCAACCACGAATTGAATCGCTTCCAATCCAGCCACAAGCCGGGATTGTACGAATGCTGTTCCTCGGGCAGCGTGATTTCATTCCACGCGCCATACCGGTGACCCCAGAAATGCGTGCCCCACGCACGGTTGAGAGCGTCGAGGGTGCCATATTTCGCGCGGCACCAATCTTGGAAATTCGCCCGGCAACTGTCGCAATAACACGGATTGCCATCGAACTCGTTGTCCGTTTGCCAGCCAATGACGTTGGGCGTGTTCTTGAAATGTTCCGCCATGGCCCGCGTGATGCGTTCGGAAAGCAGCCGGTAGGTGCCGCTGGAAAAACAGTTGGTTTTCCGTATGCCCCAGTTTCTTCGCTGCCGGTCGGGTTTCATCGCGGCGCAGTCCGGATACTTCCGTGCCACCCAGGCCGGCATCGAGCCGGTGGGCGTGCCCAAAATGGCCGCGATATCGTGCCGCGCCAGAATCTCCAGCGCCTCATCGAACAACGAGAAGTCGTACCGGCCTTCTTCCGGCTCCATGAACACCCAGGCAAATTCGCCCATGCGCACCACGTTGAAGCCCGCTTCCTTCATCAACCGCGCATCGGTCAGCCAGCGTTCTTTCGGCCAATGTTCCGGGTAGTAGTCCACTCCGATTCTCATGTTCGCTCCAGTGCGCGCAGTACCACCGGGATACTCGCGCGCCAATTGGCCGGCAGGTCTTCGGAAATTTCGAAGGCCAGTCCGCGCTTGCCGGCGCGTTGTTGTTTTGCGAGGACAGCCTCCGTGAGTTGCTCGGGCGGGAGCGCATAACAGCTCACATTGATGTGTGCCCAGAATACCTTGTCGGGCCACGCCGCCCGGCACTCGTCGTACGTCATGTCGCCTTCCGGCGGTTCCGTCAACGATTCAATTCCATCAAACGGCGCCCGCGCAATCTGATCCGCGATCACCCGCAACGCGCCGTCGTAATGGACAAAGACCCGCTTGCCGGCAGCCCGCAGCATCGGGAACGCCTCCTCGTACACCGACATCAGCAACTCCCCATACCATTTCGGACCCAACATCGAGATCGTGAGATTTTCGATCAATCGCACAAATCGACCTGGGCCACCGGCCTCGGCTCGGACCTCCTCCATGAAAAGCTTCTTGCGCGCGTGATACAGATCAAACAACTCGTTCCACTCCTCGGCCAGATGCAGACAGAAATTTTCGGTGCCGGCCCAATCCACATTGATGCACATGGCCGGCGTGCGCGACAATCCGGTACACACCAGACCTCGCTCACCGAGCGCCTCCTCCGCCTGCGGAAACGCGTTGTAGTCCGGCACGATCTCCGTGTGCTCGATGATCCACTGCATCACCTTGTAGTCGGCCGGTGTTTTCAAGAAGTGCTCCGTCACCCAGGTTTCCTCGCCCGCCATCTGGATCGTGCCCACCGGCGTATGCCGCGCGAACACCCAGTGCCGTCGCCCATTCTGCATCCACTCCCGCGATTCGTTCTGCACGCCATGTTCGACGTAGCGGTAGTTGGCCACACCGCGCACGAGCAACAACCCCTGGTCGGTGAGTCGGCGCACCTCTTCGACCGGTTCGTTCTGCAAAAACCAGTCGTAGATCGAAAGCGGCGTGTGCTCGGGCGTCTCGCCATTGAGCGCCGCAATCAGATTCTGCCGGGGCGTCATCGCAACACTTCAAACCGAGCATTCTTGTCGCGATGACTGCCGGGAGCGCAATAAGCGGTGGTGTTAAAAATGCCGCTTTCGTTGGTGCGGTTGGGTTGTGAGCCGTGAATGACGAGCGAGCCGAAGAAACACATGTCGCCGGGATCGTACTCCACCGGCACCGAGTTGAACTGGTTGAAGTCTTTGCCCAAACCCCAGACGAAGGCATCGCCCTCGAACTTGTGATGATTCAACAGGCCAAACTTGTGGCTGCCGGGTACGTAGTGGAGGCAACCATTTTCAATCGTCTGCGGATCAATCGCCAGCGCGCAATTGACCTGCGCCGGTAGCTCTTCACCGAAATGCCAGTACCCGTAGTCCTGATGCCACGGGAAAAATCCCGGCACGTGCGGCGCTTTCATCAAGAGCTTGGAGTGAAACAACTCGATCCGCGGCCCGATAATCTGCGCGACCATGTCCAACACCTCCGGCCGACGGATCACGGCGTTGAGTGTGGGTGAGACGAGCTGGCTGTTCATCAACTGCATGATGCGCTTGGGCTGACCGGGCGGCACATTGGCCTCCCACGAAACCTGAGCGCCCGGCACGGCGTGGGGGTTGGCAGCGAACCGCTCGTGCACGTCGGCGATCTCCGCTTTGATTTGCCGAACCGTGGC
Organism: Verrucomicrobiia bacterium; assembly: GCA_025056465.1. Taxonomy (GTDB): domain Bacteria; phylum Verrucomicrobiota; class Verrucomicrobiia; order Palsa-1439; family Palsa-1439; genus JANWVU01. The sequence continues at coordinate 12,444 of JANWVU010000028.1, forward strand.
AGCGTCCACCACGCGCTTCACAACGACCCAGCCTAATTCGTGATAAGCATACAACTGTTGTTTGGTGAGAGGCATGACAATCTCCTGTGTCGGCCGCGTTCCTAACAACCGCCGCCGGCTCCGACAATGGACTGAAGCACGGTCTTGATGGATTTTCTCATCATCGGACGACCACCTGCCCTGCGGTGAATCGTCGGATTTGCTCCAACCCGTGTACTTGCACCACCAAGGCGGCGTTGCGACCAAACAGATACCGAACCTTGCCGTCCGATTGTTTGCCGAGCCAGCCGGTGAACGGTTCTTGCATCATGGTCACATCCTTCCAACTGCCCTCGTACCGATAGGGCGCGGGATGCGCGCGCGAATCCTTGAACAGGCTGCTGATAAACAACCCGTCTTCCGTGAAAAAGAATGCCTGCCCGAAATTGCCGTGATACGCAAAGACGCTGCCCACCTCGCCGCCCACGTCCACGGTCCCGCTGATGAACAACTCGCCCATCGTCTCGCCCGGCCCCGGCACCCGGTTGGCTGTCATCGAACCGTGAACATGCGCGCCCTTATACGGATACGTGGCGACCAGATTGCCGTCTAAATCGAAAAACAAATGCTTACCGGTGAAAAATGACGGCGGGTCACCGCGCTGGCCAATCAGATGCCGGCCCACGCGCGTGAGCATCTGCGCCCGGTCTTGCTCCGGGATGGCGAGCCGCCGAATCGTGTTCGTCTCGTAAATCGGCGCTCCCTCGGCGGTGAACCGCGTCGGCACGATTTCATAACCGCCGAAATAGAAATCGAGCTGTGGACTGAGGTTGTACACCCAACCGCTGCCGGTAAACCCCGGCCCGTCGAGCAGCACGACTTCATCTGCCGTGACCAGTTCGTCGCCGTTGCGATCCGACCAAACATAAATCGCGTTGGCCGGATCTTCCTGTCGCATCCACGGCACCGGCTGCTGCGGGTTATTCGGCTTGCACCAAATCGCCGCCACCGGCCGGTAATCCCCATTCTTCTGCAGGTACAACACCGGGAAGTTGAGCGATGTCTGCAACAAATACTCGTGACCATCGCGGCGCAACATCGTATTGCGATGGAAAAACGACCACGGCACGTTCTGCTCCAAATCAAACGGCGAGCCCGGCTTGCGGCCCGACCAAAAATACCGCAGCGGCCGGTAGCCGTCCCGACCTACTTTCAGGATCAGCGTAAACACCGACGCCAGCGTTGGGTCCTGGTTGTGCAACGTACAATTCCACGCGCCGTAGTAGGTGTTGCCCACGAAATCTTTCACGAGCTTACCGGCCCCATCCCACACTGCGATCCGACGCGGTTGTGCGCCCTCGCTTGTCCATAACCAACCCCGGTCATCCACCGCCATCGCAAGAAAAGTCTGGAATGCATTCGGGTCATACGCCGGTCGCTTCTGTCCGCCGCGTGTGCCCACGGTACGCAGCAGTTGCCGGTCGGGCGAAAACACTTTCACCTGATAATCCTCCCCGGCATCGAAGACATACAGGTTACCGGCCGCGTCGAACGCGATTGGGCCGGGCTTGGCCACGCCCGGCAACACTACCGGCGTTTGCGTTCCATCCGCGCTCACCGTGAACACGCCGGTCGGTAAGCTGGCGTACAGCACATCGTTCGGATTCACGGCCAAATACGCATGCGGCGCCGGCATTGGGACGCGCGCCCTCTCATTCCCGGTAACCTTGTCGAGGAACAATAAAACCGGCGGATCGCGGAGCGTGGCGGCGGCGAATGTTTTGCCGACGGCGAGCCGGTCGAGGTCGCTCTCAAACTTCACTGTCGGAATCGTACCCGCTGGCCGCGGCCAGCCCACGACCGCGCCGGTATCGAGAGCATACCGGGTGATGCCTTTGCTCTCGGCCAAGCCCACCCAGATCATTTCATCAGCCACCGCTAACGCGGACGCGTTGCCCCAGTTGCGATACCAGCCGTGTACTTTCCGATCATTTTTCCCAATCACAAACATCCAATCGCCGCACTCGGCCATCGCGCTCGTGGCCACCGTGCGCCACTGCGAGGTCGAGCCTGCCGGCACACAGGCCAACGCGACGATGTCACCATGGTCGCCTCCCCAACCGCTGGTGGGCGCCCCTTCCCATGGCGGATCACCGGGGTTGTACCAAGCGTAATCGAAAAAGGCATCCAACCCCGCCAACGACAACCCCGCCACCGTGTACTCGCCGGTTGGCGCAGGCTGGCCGTCATCGTCCAAGCCATCCCACGCGACGCTCAGTACACCGTTACTAACCGGCTGCATCGCGCACAGATTGCGAACGCGCCGCCCCTGCGCGTCGTTGATCACTACCGTCGCCAGCCGGTGCTCGGCTGGAACGGTAACCTGAATCGTCACACTGCTGCTACCGGCCGTCCATTGAAAGCCGGCAACTGCCCGTGCGGACGGCCCACTCGATTTCGTGGCCGACGGCGTGCAGCCCGCGACCACAACCGCCAAGAGCAAAGCCGAGCGCAAGATCATCGCCCGACGGTGAACGCAGCATCGTTGAGAATTAATTCGATATTGTTGTTGCCATCGCCCCACGCCGACGCATGCACGCCGAAGCGGATGCGCTTCGCGTTGGCCGGCACCGCAATGTCAATATCGGCCAGTTTCTCCCCCCCACCGGGACTAATCTGCAAACGTTGCTTGTCGAGCGCAAAGGCGTCCTGCCCGTCAATTTTAACGCGGAAGAAAAACTCCTGGTTGGTTGGATTGCGGTGCGGCAAGTACCCATGAGCATCATCACTCGCGAGCAGCTTCGCCTTAAACCGCGTAGCGCCTGCCGGCACTTCGTACTCAATCCAGTGATACATGTTGCGGCTCTTCACCCAGAGACCGACGCCAGTCACGAACTTGCCGCCCGATGCGAACACATTCTCCAATTTGCTATTGTAGGTCTCGCCCTCTTTGAACCTAAACGTCGGGTCAACCTCTTTGACGATCTTGCGGTTGTCCTTCCAGAAAAACGAACCCCACACCGCGTACGGTCCGAGATCCATTTTGCCCGCGCCCTCGACCTCGCTGACATTCTGCGGGTCTTTCAGCATCCCATACTCCGCGGCTACCGGCGTCAGGTCGGTCAACTTCACTTCGTTCGCCCTGCCGTGAACTGCCGCGGCCACAAGACTGGCGGCTACACAAACCAACATCGGCTTCATACTCAGTTCCTTTCTTTGGTTATGCGACGGTTTTGGTCATGGATTGTTTGGTTGAAAAACCTGCTTGAGAGCGTTTGCACAGACTCGACGCAGCCATATCTGCGTCTTCTTCCTCGATCAATGCCGGTAAGCCCAGCAATCCGCCCCAATGATAAAACGCCTGGCTGCTGTCCACGTCGCAGCCCTCGCCGGTCACGGCGTTGTAGTTCTCGTGGACGTGGCCTTTGTCGCGCCACTCCTTCAACAATAGTTGCCGGGACTTCTCCGCCAAATCCCGCCGCGCCTCCGGTAAGTCGTACTGACACAATCCGAGGTACACCAAAAAATTCATCGGACCCCAAATCCGCCCCGCCCAATATGTGCCGCCCGCAAACGACGGGTCGTTGCGCGCGATAGACGGCATGATCCACTCGCCCCAAAACTCCGCCGGGTTGTAGAAATGCTCCGTCACCATCCGCCGCGCCTGCGCCGGCGTCGCCGCCCGCGCCAGCAACGGATAAAACGCAAACGGCGCGAGCCGCGGACACAGCTCCCCGGTATCCGTCCGCCGATTCAAATAAATCCCGCGCGTCTCATCCCACAACGTCGCCAACCGCGCCCGCACCGCCGCCGCCCGCTCGCGCAACTCGCGCGCCTCCTCCGCCCGCCCCAACGTCGTCGCGATCCCCGCCAACGCCTCGCAATCCCACGCGTACAAGCCCGACAACCCGGCATCCTGCATCTCCAGCAAATGCGTCTCCGCGTTGAACGGCACGCCCTCGTACACCGGGCAGTTGTCGAGGCCCGACTCAAACACCGCGCCCTGCCGGCAATTCACGTCGCGCGTCTCGAACCCCATGCCGAGCACCGGCTCGTACGGATTCGATCCCCAGCACAACAACCCGTCGCGCATCCGCCGCGCCGCCCACCACCGATTCCACCGCAGCAACCCCGGATACACCTCCTCCAAAAACCACCGCTCGCCGAATCGCCGGTACAACTCCGCGCACACCCACGACCCCACCGGCGGCTCGGACCGGTCGCGCGACACACAATCATTCGCCCCCACGAAGTTCGGCACAAATCCATCCGCCGTCGCCGCGCGCGTCATCTCCACCGCGTTCGCGTACGCCAAGTCGCGATTCTCCTGCGCCGCCAACAACGCCGCGAAATAGGTGTCCCACTCGAACAACACAAACCCACCCCACCACGTATTCCACATCCGACTTACCGGCGTGATCACGCGCTCGCCGGCCGGCTCATAAATCGTGTTCCACGCCATCACCGACTGAATCGCTTTGTACACCTCGGCCTGCCGGCCATACTTCTCGAACCGCCGCGCAAACTGGCCACGCCGCGCCTGCATCGCCTCCGCCGCCTCGCCCGCCGAATACCGCCGCCCCGTCGAAAAACATACCGGCCCGTCCAACGCCACCGCCAAATACGGCGTGTTGACCGGAATGTGTGGTTCGCGCACCACCGGCCCGCTCGCGAACACCTCCACCGTCCGCCCCGGCAACGTCGCTCGCAGCCGGTCGCCCACCCGCTCAACATGACCGGGCCGATTCCACAACAACCCGCCTTCCGCTACGATCAACGGCGCGCGCCGCGCCTCCGGATGCCGGCGCGTCGGCGTGACGAGCAAAATCAACTCCTCGCCCTCCGTCATGCTCTCGACGCGAAACTCGGTATTCTGCCATGCCACCGTCAACTCCGTGTACGCGCCATCGTACGCGTGCAACCCCGGTCGCGCCTGTTCCTCATGCGCCCCGCGTCGGCCAATCTGCACATCACGCAAATACTGCCGGCTCACATAATCCCGGTACCCCAACCCTATCTCCAACCCGCCCGGCAACCACACGTGCGCCAGCACGCTGCGCGTGTTCCAAGTATTCCACCCCCGCGCCAACCGCCGTTGAACCGCATCGTATTCAGCGCTCATTTGTCGTTATGGTCCCAAAGAAATCCGTGCGCCAGGCCGGGCTGGTGGGGCTGAAGAGAGCGGCTTGGACGAAACTGCCGCGAGCCTTCGTGACATGCGTGGCGATACCGGCATCCAGCCGAAACTCTTTCGCTCCTGCCGGGATGCCGAGGATTGCAAAAGGAATCTGCGCTTCGAGTTCGTAACCGCCCTCGACTAGCTTACCGGTGACCACAATGGACGGCTCGACCGGCCAGCGTTGGCTTTCGTACATCTTCAACCCGCGCGCCGGCTCAGTCGCCGTCGGCGGCAGCAAAAACAACTGCACCGGCAACGCCGTCGAGCCGACCGGGATCGCAAACACCTCGATGCACGAGTGCGTCCACGGCTGCTCCACCGACGGCGTCACGCAGGCATCCCGGACACGCGCCCGCAACGTCAACACATCCGCCGCCGCCCGCGCCTGAACTTCGCCCAACTCAAACGCGCCCGAACGGACTCGTCGCCAGCCATCACTCCATTGCCGGTCGAAGACGAACTCGCCGTCCGTATCGAGCGCGCCGCGCCCGGTGGCCTCCGCGACCAAGCCGACGCGGTCTTCGCCGGGGCCGAGCCGGCAGGCGAATGTGACGCGTTTGGTTTGGCCGGGACGCAAATCGTAGGTGACCGGCTTGTTGGGCGTGAGCGCGACATCGTAACCGGGTTTCACACGCACGCGCACCCGGCCGCGCGCGCGGACTTCACCGGCATTGATGATGTCGAGATGCACTGCTTCCTTACCGGGACTAAACTTCAAGCGCACAATCTCCGCCGGCTTGTCCGCCTCGCGCACCGGGAAGGGGCGACGCGGTCCGACGTGCCGGAGATCAATCGGCTGAAAGCCTAGCGCGTGCGCCGGTGAGTCCGGGCGCAGCGTGTAATCATCGCCGGCCGGGTCCCGGAACAACGGGTCAGCGACAAGGCTACCGGGGTCGGCTTGAAACGCGCGTTGCCACTCGGGATACGAGAGATCGCTGACGCGCACGGGGCCGGTGGGATTCCAGTAGATATTTTCGCGGTAAAACTCCGCCTGCCGTGGCGTCAGAATCTCGTGCGGTTGCCGGCGCGGGACGCAAATGATGTTTTTTCGCAGACGGAACGAACGGAATGCGTGAACGGTGTTCAGGAGGATGTTGTGCTGCACGACGTTGTCGTGGCCGGAGTTTTGGAAAAACGCGCAGGAGGCGGTTCGGTAAATCAGATTGTGCTCGACGCGCGATTCGGCGGTGAAACCATCGTAGTAGATGCCAAAACCGGAATGGGAATAGACGGTTACGTCGTGGATATGATTGTGGCGGATGCGCAGGCCGGGCTGCACGCCGAGGCAGTAGATGCCACCGAGGTCGGAGAGCATTCCCTGACCGATGTCGTGGACGTGATTGTATTCGATCCGGTTGTCAATCGCCACGGTCTCGCCCGGTCCCCAATCCCAGCCGCAGGAGATACCGGAGTAGTTGAAGCGGAAAATGTGATTGTGCCGGATGCGATTGCGTCCGGCGTTGAGCACGGCAATCCCGCACGCGCCGTGATAAATCAGGCCGCCGTCGTGGATCGTGCAATCGCTGATCGTCGTGCGCATTCCACGCACCGGCCCGCGCACTTTGCGGAGCGACACGTTGCGCGGCGCCGGTCCGCCGGTGGGGACTTCGTGATTGATCTTCACCCCGCCACCGCCGAGATCGAACATGGCACAGCCGCGGATTTCATTCCGGTAACTGCCCTGCATGACCTCGATCCCGTACCCGGCCACGTGCGCAATCTCGCAGCCGATCAGCCGGCAATTTTCCGCGCGGTCCAACTGGATCGCGCCCGGCACCGTGTACGCCGCTTGCGGGTCACCGGGGTAATCCGGCGGCAGGAAATTCTCCGCGTGATGAAACGCGATGTTCTCGAACGTCACTTCGCGGCATCCCGCGAGCCGCACAATCGCATCGAGCCGCCCGGCTATCACCTCCGTTTCGTCCGGCTCCTCGCCTGGCATGGGCCGGTAATACAGCGTCCCGGTCGGCCGGTCATGATACCACTGGCCGGGCGAGTCGAGTTTCTCGAAGACGTTCTCGACGTAAAACCGCGCCATCTTGCCATGCTCGCCGGTTAGCACGTTGACAGCATAGGAAGTGAACTCGACCCGCCGAGTGACCGGATCGAAAGACTTGATGCGAAGATGATCGTCCCAAAATCCGTTCGGGGAAACGATGTCAACGTCGCTGAGGTTGCGCCACCCGGCATCGAGCGCGCCCTCGGGCACATACGCTTCGCGGACGCTCTTGAACCACCCCGCGCTCGGCGCACGGCTGGTCGGATCAGCCCAGTAAAAGAACCCGGTCGCCGGCCATCGGGTGCGCGGCCGGCGCTGGCCGTTCACGAAGAGCTGCTTGAAGCTACCGGGTACCTGAGCCGTCCAGCACCGGCTGCCAACGGTCCACCCGGTCACGCGCCGACCGCCGCTAAGGATGACGCGTTCGCCCGGCGCGGCGGCGAACGTGATGCCCGAATGCCGGTCCGTCAGCCGCAGCACGCGCGGCAGAAAATAGGTCCCCCCGCGCAAAACAAGCCGGCGCGGCGGCCGCGCTCGCGCGAGCGCGGCCAGCAGAGTGGCCATATCCTGAATGACAGACGTCGCAGCCATTTACGCAGTTCTTTCGACAAAGGTG
>JANWVU010000029.1 GCA_025056465.1 Verrucomicrobiia bacterium
TGACTGTTGGAAAGCTTGGCGGGTCAATGGCGAAAAAAACGTGACGGATCGTGAGCGATCGGTTTGAATTGAAAATATGAATTATCTAGTACCGCTAATCTTTTTGGTTCTGCCCGCACACTTAGCGCAGGCGGAGTATTCGTGGCAAAAAACTCATGCACGGGTTTTGCCGACGGGAAATTTGGAGTGGTCTCCGGAGTCCTTTCAATTCATCGCGGGCGATTCTGTCCGATACATCGACTTCGAAGCCGGGAACGACGACAACCCGGGGACGCGAGAGCAGCCGTGGAAACATCACCCTTGGGACCCGAACGCCACGGGTCTATCAAAGGCGTGCACAGGGATTCACACCTACGTGTTTAAGCGCGGAGTGATTTATCGCGGGGCGTTGAAGGCTCGTGAATCGGGTCGGCTTGGGAACCCGATTCGGTTGACGAGCGACCCGACTTGGGGTGAGGGGGAAGCGATGCTGTTTGGGTCGGTGCGGCTGCCGAGTGGTTGGAAGAGGTGCCGGGAGGAAGATGCGCCGGGGATCCCGGATCCGACGAAGGTTTGGTATCTGGATTTGGGACCAGATTTCGATAAGGACTCGGTGGACACGAAGATGTCGGCCATTTGGCGGTTGCGTGGTGGGGAGGCCACTCGGCTGCACATCGCGCGGGATCCGAATTGGAAGATCAGTAACGCGGATGATCCCACCGCGGAGTGGCATCGGTGGCAGTGGTTCAATGGAGATCGGAATGTGGGTTGGTTGGGAGATCCATCACGGTGGGCGGGAAAGCCTGCGCAATTTTTCGACAATGCGATCATCTGGACCCAGCATCGGCACCTGATGGGGACGGTCCATCGGGTACAACCGCTGCAGTTCGATTCGGAAAAGGGAGCGTTCAGGGTTAGCTCACCGGGCGGGGCACAATTTTCGCGGCAAGGCAACACGGGCGGCAAAGAGGAAGATTTGATGGGGCGAGTGCGGTACTTTATCGAAAATGTCCCGGCCTTTCTTGATTCCCCCGGTGAGTATTACTTTGACGGGAAACGCGGACGGTTGTTCTTGCGGCTGGACGACGATGGGGATCCGAACGAGGCGGTGTTGGAGGCCGCGCAGATCCGTTCACCGATTGAAATCTGGGATCAGAGCGACATCGAAATCAGTGGTCTAATGTTTCGTTTCAACGACGATGATGACGGCGTGTACGGCTATCCTTGGTACATCAGTGCGTCGCCCGGGGTGCGAATTGTGGGGAATTGTCGGCGGATCACCGTGAGGCATTGCAAATTTTACGACGTGATGAACGCCGTGGTAGCTTTTCCGCGGCCGACCGGCGTGGGCGGGCCGGCGGAAGCGTCGATTCCCAACTGCGGACCGTTTGCCGACGATGTAATGGAGGACATCGTGATTTGCGACAATGACGTTCGCAACGTGGATATGGCGGGCGCAATATGGGTGCAAGGCAATAGTGAAACGCGGCCCGGCGAGAAATACGGTGTGTTGCGCGGGGTAACAGTTTTGCGGAACCGCGTGATCAACAGCGGTTATCGGCCGGGGAAAAGCCCCACGTCGCAGATACCGGCCATTTGCGTGGTGCTACCGGAGACGGCGGAAATTGCCGGCAACATCGTCGATACGAGCTGGGGTTGCGGAATTTTTGCACTCGGTGGCAAAGCGAGCGGCGCGGTAAATGAAGTGCCGTTGACGCGGATTTTGATTCACCACAATCAGGCCGACAACACGATGTTGGGTTGCAACGACTACGGCGGGATCGAATTGTTCCAAGGCGGTCCAGTTTACATTTACAACAACGTCAGTCGAAATTGCGTTGGCACAAAGACGTTTACGGGAACGGAACTGGGATACAACCTGTATTTGGATGGCGCGTTCAAGACCTACTGCTTCAACAATATTTTAGCCGGTAAGCTGAAGCCTGAAGATCCGTCGTACTACAGTCACTGCGGATATTTCATGGTGTTTGGGTTTCTGAACCAATTTTTTAACAACACATTGTGGCGGTTTGAGTATTCGGTCAATGGCAGCAGCGGCAACCGATCATGCGTTTTGGGAAACATTTTCGCGGACGCCTCGAAAAGCTTCCTCGGTCAGAATCGTCCCGGAGATGCTTCCATGGAGTTTGGTGGGGACACGGGAGAGATGGGGCGACTGGGCATCCCCACGATGGCTTATGCGCAGAACATTTTTTGGGGGAAACCCAAAGGTGGATGGCGCGGGGGAGGCGCATTCGGTTTTGTGGGTGGAACGAAAGTTGGTGTGGACGGCCAGGCCGAGGTTTACGCCGGCAACACGCTCGAGGAATTACGCGAAGCATTGGAGCGCATGCGTTGCCGCGTGAGCAGTCTGGGTCAACACGTCGAAGAGTTACCCTTGCGCGACCCCGCGAACCGAGACTACCGGCTGATTCAAGGGTCGGCTGCCAAAGAGGCCGGCGTAAAATTCTTCGTCCCTTGGGCTTTGGCTCGCGTCGTTGGGGAGTGGAACTTTTATCAAAGCCGGTACAACCCTGAAGTGGTTTTGGGCGAGCACTTCTACATGCAGGAGGAACACCTCGAGCGCAGCATGTACTATTTCATTCCCCGCAACGATTTGATCGTTTTGAACACAACCCCGGACGATTATGTGACGGGAACGTTGGAAGACTGGATACCGGGCGCGTTGCGTTTCGATGGACACCGAGTTGGGGTATTGCCGCACGCCGAAATGATCCGGGATGTCGAGTCTCCGTTTGCCATTGTCGATGGCCGAGTCCAGCGCCTCAAACAAGGGATGTTCAAGATCGATGGATCCCGACGACGCACGCTCGATATGAGCACGAATAATTTCCTCGTTGAAGTTGTCCTTCAGGTCAACAAGCCCGGTGTAATCGTCGAGAAGATGGCCGAGACCGGTTATCGCCTACAAATCACGCGCCGCGGCGCGGTGGAGTTCAAGGTTGGCGCCGACAGTGTGCGCGCCGGCAAGCTGACTGATGGTCAGTGGCATCATTTGATCGCCGAAGCCGATCGCGAGGCCGGTAGGCTGCGCCTTTACCTGGATGGAAAGCGCATCGCCGACGCGGCTTGCAGCGCAAATTCTATCGCCAACCAAGCCGATTTCCTTGTGGGGCGTGGTTTAGTCGGAGCGATTGACTTTCTTCGGGTCGCGCGGGGTACCTTGGCTGATTCGAAGACAACTATCGAAGAGTTGTACGGCTGGCAATTCAACGGACCACATCTACGAGATTTTGCCGGGAATTCTCCCCTCCAACGGCGAGATGCCGGTGCCTTGGAGTTGGAGTAGAATTTGCTGACACATCGGCTGCAAGATGGGATGCTGGCGGACAGCGGTAAGCCCTAGCCAAAATTTGAATCGGTTGTAATCTGCTGATGCCGCTTTGGGCTTGATGCTTGATAGCGGACATGACTTAAGTCTCACTCGCCAAGTGGGTTATTTGTCCACCTCTTGTCGGGGAGATAATTGTTCCAGCGAAATTTGCTCTTGTTTTCTCTTGGGCAATATGCTTTTGTAAATACGAATTAGTAGTGGGAGTGGAGTTATATGAACGGGTTTTTCAGACTCTGTTGGCTACTCGCTGCTCTGCTCGCTCTCGCCGCACCGAGGTTCTCCAGCGCAAGTGTCGTTACTTGGACGACCAACATGGCCGCTTCGTCAGCCGGTTGGATTTGGAGCACCCCTGCATATTGGAGTCCAAGCCCCCCGACCGCCGGGAGCACGGTGTTTATGACTAACGCTGTCGTCGGCACGGACAAGGCAATCACCAACGATTTCGCTTCAATTACGTTGGCAAATTTTACGATGAGCTGGGCATCGGGAGCGCGAAACGTCTTCCGCCCTCCCGGCACGGCTGGCCTAACAAACTATTTTGTCGTGACCAATGACACGGTGATTGGGAACGCTGCAATATTCGCTCTGCTCCCCTCTCCAACCCACGGCGGGTCTTACATGACCAACAACAATTTGTACCTAATCGGAAATGGGCAGTTGAATCTTGGTGGCGAGGCACGCGGACAAACTGTGGTCGTCACGGGCAGCTTCTCGAACTCACCGTCCTCCCAGATCTTCACCTTCAACCGAAATGATGGTCGGCTGGTTTTCGCTCAGAACAGCCCTGTGACGAACCGTGGGACGATCACGTTTTTCGCCACAGGTGCGGACAATACTGCATTCCCACAAATTGCCGTGGGCGGTGGCAGTAACGACTTGATCAATTTTGGTACAATCACCAACGGCTACACGGCCGCTGCGAACACCCAGCCGCGTGCGGCGCTGACCTTGATCTCGGGCCTCGTCAACCACGGAGCCATTTTCTCAAGCAACGTAGCAAATCCCCGCGTGTCGTTGCGGGTCATTGGTCGCACGGATTCAGCCGTCACAAATTTTGGCACTTGGACCATCGTCGGTGTCACCAGCAATGCCCACGTCGTCATTGAACAGGGCGGATTTGTTAACCAAGGTGTTCTGCGCTCCATGCTGAGCGGCACAACGAACCTTTTCGTACTAAGCGGTAGCAATGCGGTTACCGCAGCCGTCTTTTCTAATGCCGTGCCGGGCTCGCTGGAGGTAAGCGGAGGCAACTTGGCGGTTCGTGCATCCCGAATCATCAATGCAGGGACGAATTTCATCAGCAATACCGGTACCCTCTTGGTGCAAACCACAACCGGCACCCCGCAGGTCCTTGAAAACTCGGGCCTGCTCCGGGTGAACGGAACCCTCGTAGCCAGCTCCATCACGAATCAAACCGGTGGTCGGATTGAGGGGACTGGCACGCTTTCGGCCAACGTGCTGGCAACCTCGGGCAGCACATGGGCGCCGGGCCTAAGCATCGGCACCCAAACCGTGACCGGGAACGTCACCTTCGCTAACGGCGCAACGTTTGAGGTGGAACTGTCGCTATTGGACAGCACGAGTGATCGGTTGGACATTATCGGGGGACTGACTTTGCAACCCAACAGCATCCTCAGCCTCAGTGGCGGGTTGGTCGGCAACGTCTACACGGTCGCCACATTTACCGCTAACTCGTTGGTTGGCACCTTCGGTGTCGTAACACCCAATTACGTCGTGACGTACAACAATGCCGGTGGCTTTATACTGGTGGGACTAAACCTGGTTCCCGAACCAAGCACCGCCTTGCTTTGGGGCACCGGTCTCACGGTTTTGGGTTGGCGATGGCGGAAAAGGATGCGTAATTCGAAGCAACACCGCAAAGCCCTCAATCCGCTCGCGAACGAAGCCGATGCGCGGGGCTCGGCACAGGCTGATCACGGCCCATGATGGAGACCGCGACACAACGCCCCCCTCGGATTACTCAGACAGAAATCGCGCGGCGCGCCAATGTCTCCCAAGGAGTGGTTAGCGCCGTTCTTAGCGGTAAGCCTTCCCCGATCCGTGTCTCCGCGGCTGTTCGTGATCGCGTGCTGCGAGCCGCGATGGAATCCGGTTACCGGCCCAATTCCAGTGCCCGGGCCATGCGCACCGGCTTGTACCACAATCTTGGATACTTCTTGGACACGGCACCGGGTGCCATGGAAGAAAATGACTTCCCCGAATTCCGTGCGGGCGTGTTCGACGCGGCGTCGGCGCGCGACTTTTTCGTATCGTTGATCCGGCTACCGAACCGCGACTTCGCAAAAAATCCCATCCCCAAGGCGTTTCGCGAGGCGCACCTCGACACGCTCATCCTCAACAACATGGGCGGCCTCACCCCTGAATTGCAACAGGCTATCCTTACCAGCGGATTTCCCATCGTTTACCTCAACGAGAAACACGACACGAACGCGGTGTACTTCGATGATTACGAGGACACGCGGATGCTGACCGAGTATGTCATTCAGCGGGGTTACAAGCGAATCGCGTTTTTCGCTGAAAACACCCGCCGGCCTCAACATTACAGTGAACAGTTACGTCAGGCCGCTTTCATTGCCACGATGCAAGCCCACCGGTTGGCACCCGAGGTCCAGCGATGGCATTTCCGAGAGGAACGAACCCAAATCATCAACTGGTTGCGGAGTGCTCAACGACCGCAAGCCGTTCTTTGTTACCGCGACCGTGATGCACTCACGCTGCAATCGTGCGCCACCGAAGCCGGCTTGCGGATTCCGCAGGACTTGGCGGTCGCCAGCGCGAGCAACGAGCAACGACTCGACGATTATTTCGTTGTGCCCCTGACAACCCTGGTCCAGCCCCGCTACGACGCCGCCGTCGCAGCGGTGCACATGGCGCTGGATTTGGTTTTGGACCGCAAGATTGCGACGCGCCCCGCAAAAGTCTATCGGGCCACTTTGCGCGAAGGCGAATCGGTCCCCGTGCGCCCCGTGAGCAGGTGAAAGCCATGAAACCACTGAATACGCGGCATTGCGATTTGCGTTACCGTGGGTTCACTTTGATTGAACTCCTCGTGGTGGTCGCCATTATCGCCCTGTTGGCGGCCATTTTGTTGCCGGCCCTCCAGAGTGCGCGTGACCGCGGCAAACAGGCGTCCTGCATCAACAACATGCGCCAAATTTACCTGCTCTCCCAAATGTACCGCGATGACTACAACGGATTCCTACCGGCCGCGGCGGTGGTGAATGGTTCGCTAGGTATAAACACGAATGACAACGCCAGCGGCTCGACCGGCATGGCTCAGTTGCAACTCTATCATTCGGGCGTTCGAACCGTCGGATTTCAGAATCATTTCAGCGCGCAGCACCGGAAAAAATTTTTTCTTTGCCCCGGCGACCGTCGTGACGTTCGCCGAACGGTCATTGATTTGCGAAATGTTAGCTACGCTCTCAACGACAACGCGTGGCTCAAAGCCTCCGGTTTGACGGCAGGTGATGGTGTTCGGGCGGTCCAACCGGAGCGTATTCCCCTCCGGCCGGGTTTTGACTTGAGTCATGTAGTCATGTTTGGGGACTCGGACAGTCCAACTGCGGCCTTTGGGTTGGCGAACGGCATCATGGAAATCGGAGTTAGCAGCGTTCCCATCATCGAAGACAGCGCGTTTGGAACATTTATGCAGTTTGGCATTATGTTCCGCCATGATCGGTCGTCAGGCGCCAATTTTATGTTTTTTGACGGTCACAATGAATTTGTTCATTTCCAGACGGAGATGGTGCCGTACACGCCGGGCTCCTACCATCGCATTGCCGGATTGCGGTGGGCGTTCTTTCCCTAGTGGTTATTAGGGAGTCATGGTCTGCCGTTCGGCGTGTTCACTTTAGTGCCGCACGGCGAAGGTTGCGTGAACTTCTGGGCTCTCGCGATATCCGATTCGAATCGCCTTTGCGCGCAATGTGGTAGCCGTGCCACACTCCAACCGAATCGGTCCCGTGTACAAATGCCAGGCGGAGTCAGCGGACCAACCAATCGAGGCACCCTGCGTCGCGCAGTGTAACTGGACGAACAAGGGCCCGCGAAACTCTCCACCCCTAGACGGTTCGCCAGTCAGGCAATCAGGTCCCACCGGTACAAAAATCGGTGCGGCCGTTTGTGGCTGTTCACCCGTCGGATACCATTGGCGAACCATGTCGGTCTCGGCAACATCGCCAAACCGATCAAACCGGCTTCGCCACTCGTCCAACTCCCGACGCAACCGGGTCAGCACCTCCTCGTACCTCGCGTAACCCGCGACATTGACCAACTCATGCGGGTCGGTCTCCAAATCATAGAGTTCCTCGGGCGGATGCTGGTTTTGCATCAGCCCGACCGGCCGCTCCGCTGCGCCACCTAGCAGCGCTCTTTGCCAGATTTCCTGCATCGCCGGATGCCGGTAGCTGTACGGAATCCACAATTGATATGGCAGCTCACACTGGTAGTTGCGGATGTATTTAAACCGACGATCCCGCACCGCCCGCACCATGTCGTACAACTCGTCGTACCGATCGCGGGTAGCGAAAACATACTCACGTTCCGCGCCATCGAGGAACGATTGTCCCTGCAAGTGAGTTGGTACCGGTACCCCGGCAATTGCCAACATCGTCGGCGCCAGGTCAATCAAGCTCACCAGCCGGTAGCTCACGCTACCGGGTTGGATCACTCCCGGCCAACGCACAATCAATGGCACCCGTATCCCGCTATCGTACGGCCAGCGCTTCGCACGAGGTAAACCCTCTCCGTGGTCGCTCCACACCACGATCACCGTTTCATCCAGCAACCCGTCCTCTTGCAACTCGCGGAATCGCTCCCCAAATTCTCGATCCGCCTCGGCCAGGTTGTCGTAATGCCGTGCCAATGCGGTGCGCACGCGTGGTGTGTTCGGCAACCACGGCGGCACCGTCACTCTGTTGGGATCGGTGGATGGCGCACGGATGGGATGCGGTCGGTTGGGCGGCTCCTCCCACATGCCGCTCTCATGTGTCTGTGTGCAGTTGAACACGGCAAAAAACGGTTGCCCACGTGCCCGATTCCGCCAGTGCGCCTGCGGACTGCAATCGTCCCAGGCCGTGAGGTGCGGTAAACTGATAATCGGTTTTGAAGTTGTTACAACAATAGTACCCCGCGGCGCGCAAATACTCCGTGAAACACTTCACGTAATGCGGCCGGCAAACCTCGTACGGTGTCGGCAACTCGGGTGTCGCGGCATTGCGGTGTGTCGTGCGCATGTGATGGGCCGCAATGAAGGTTGGGTACATCCCATTGATGATAGCCGAGCGGCTTGGCGCGCACACCCCCGCCACCGCAAACGCGCGCTCGTACCGGCATCCCTCGGCCGCCACCCGATCAAAGTCGGCGTTCGCGCGATTGGGTCGCCGTAGCAGCCCAAACGCGGTGAAACGTCCTCAAGCGAAAACCACAGAATGTTCGGACGTTTCATGTCGCCCTAGGCAAGATGCCCCCAGCTCTCCGGCATGAGGCTGCGAAGACCCCGCGAAACGGCTGAGCGCCCCCTACCATACGTGCATCAGTGGTCGACCGCAGATGGATCAGATTGCCTCCGAAGCTACTTTTGCTCGTAGGTGCCGATCAATTCCGCCTCGGCCAAAATGTGACCCTTCATGGCGGCTTCGAGCTGTTGCTTGGTGGCACGTGGCGGCAAATCTAAGACCGCATCGAGCGCGTACAATTTGAAATGATAATGATGAACTCCATGCCCCGGCGGCGGCATCGGACCGTTGTAGCCGAGCCGGGGCCAACTGTTCATGCCCTGCCGGGCACCGTTGAGCACGACTTCCTTTTTCTCCACATTTTCCGGCAGGCCCGTGGCCGTGCCCGGTATGTTCCAAATCACCCAGTGCACCCATACCTTGCCGGCCACCCGCACCGCGTCGGGATCATCACAAATCAACGCAAACGATTTCGTCCCTGCTGGTGCTCCTTCCCAACTTAACGGGGGCGAAATATCCGCCCCCTCACCCGTATATTTCTGCGGTATTCGCTGCCCCGCCGCAAACGCCGCACTGCTCAATTTCATTTTGACCTCCTCTGCGTCGGCAAGCGCACAACTGCAAAGAAACGCGATGAACAGGAACGCCTTCACATGTCGTTTTTATCGCACTCCGCAGGAGGAGTCACCCTCGTTGCCAGGCGGGTTTATGATCGTAAACCCAGCGGTAGTAGTCGGCGCGTTTCAGCTCACTGGCCGCTGCTTCATCGAGGCAAACCTTCACCACCGGATGCAGTTGCAGGACGGATGCCGGGTTCATCGCGGTAATCGGGCCTTCGACCGCTTCCGCGATGGCGCGGGCCTTGTGTTTGCCGAATGCCAACAGCAAAATCTGCCGCGCTTCCATGATGGTGCCGATGCCCATCGTGATGACGTGGTAGGGAACCTCATCGAGCGATCGGAAGAATCGCGCGTTGTCGCGTCGGGTTTGATCGGTCAGCGTTTTGATACGCGTGCGCGAGGCCAGCGAGGAGCTGGGCTCGTTGAATCCGATGTGTCCATCGGTGCCGATGCCGAGCACTTGCAAGTCAATCCCACCAGCCGCTGCGATCTGATCCTCATAATGCTTGCAGAACGCCGGAATATCTTTTGCCATTCCATCGGGGATGTGGATTTGATTGGGCGGAATGTTGATGTGACGGAACAAATGGGTGTGCATGAAGTGGTGGTACGATTGAGGATGGTCGGGCGGCAGACCTACGTATTCATCCAGGTTGAAGGTGGTCACCCGGCTCCAATCCAGCTTCATGCGAATAAGCTCTTGGTACAAGAGCAACGGCGTGCTGCCGGTGGCGAGGCCTAAAACCGCATTCGGTTTCTCGCGCAATAACCGCGCGATGATGCGGGCGGCAATCTGGCTCGCGGCCTCAGGTGTCGGTTGGATGATGATTTCCACGGCGACTATCCCAACATTCGTTGCAGTCGTTGGCGAACGTCCGATTCAAATTGCCGGATAAATTCGGTCACATACTCAACCGGGTCCAATTCGTCGTTCTGGATCAACGGCGACAAATCCATCCCGAAAATGAGTTGCTCGGCCCGGTCAGTGGCGTGCGATTCAAAGAACGTGGCGTTGGCGCGACGCCGACCGAGGGTGGCGAGGTCGTAGCGTTTACCCCCGGCGATTTGGGAATCGAAAATCCCATTGAGCGCCGCCGCCAAGTTGTCGCGGCCGGTAACGTCCATGATGACTTTCTGGTCGTCCGCCAGCCAGTCGAGATTGCGCCAAACCTCGCAGCCGATCAAACGGCGCGGGCGCCGGTCAACCGGTAGGCGGCGTAATGCGCGCAACACCGCGGCAAATACGCCTACGTGTGTGTCGTGTTTGTCGGCAGGATTGTGGGTGTACACGACAGAGGGGTGACAATGTTGGAAAATCTGCTGAAGATCGTAAGTCAAATTCGGGCTACCGGGTTGTTTCACGTCGCGGCTGGGGTAATCGAGTTGGATCATCAACCCGTACCGGCCCACGATCGCTGCATGACGCTGCTCGGTGCGTCGAAGCGCCATCATTTGTTCGTCCGTGTAGTTCGCGTAGGGACCCGCACGCGCGCTGCCGCCACCGTTCGTGCACGTGACCCCGCCAAACCAACGGTCGGCCTGCCCAAAACATTCCATGATGCCGTGGAATGCCATGAACTCGAGGTCGTCTTGATGCGCGCCGATGCCCAAATGCGTGATCCGCCGGCAGGCAAGCTCCAACGGTTGGCCATCGGGTATGAAAACGTCGGCGTTTGGTTGATGCAATTTCATGATGCACCTAGTGCCGGTAGACTGGCTGCGGCGACCGCTTGGCCGACGCGGCGGTTCTTCTCATCCGGTAGGTGAATTTGCACCTTGGCGGCGAGGGCAGGGAATTCCTCGCGGAGGATTTTTCGCGCAGTTTCGACCAGAATGGCGCCGCCCTGGCCGGTGGTAACACGGCCCAGTACCAGCAGATGATCAAAATCGTAGAACAGGGCGTAGTATGGAATGGTGTAACCAAGATACACACCAATGGTGCGGTAAATCGGCTCAGGACGCGCATCGCCGTTGGCGATGAGTTGTTGAACGTGTTTGAGTCGCTCGGGCAGACCCATTTCACCCGGCACAACAATACCGGCCGCCGGTAGAAGGCGATTTACGGCTTGTTGGGAGAAGTATAACGCGCCGACACCGCGATCACCTGACCACTCATCGGCCGGGGCCTCGGGGTTATAATCGACCGGTGCGAATGCCAACTCGCTGAGCCAGCTACGCAGTTGTCCGCCGCGGTCGAGATAGCCTGCCGCCTCGCTCGAACCCATCGCGATGCCGAGCACCGCATTGACCCCCAACGACAACCCACCGGCCAATGCAGTGACATCACCGTCGTTACGGACCTCAACCGGTACCTTCCACGTGTCGCGGATGCGCAGAAATAGGTCGCGCGCGGCGGGGAATTTTTCCGGCACTACCGCCCGAAACAACGATGCGACCATCACCCGATTGTTGACGATCACCCCGGCCGAGCTGCCGCCGATGGCGTCCACGCGCGGCAGATAAGCCGCCGCTTTGCGTAACCCTTCGTTGAGGTGTTTGAAGTGATATTCGGGGTCCGGTTGGTTACGCGGATCCCACGGGAATTCGCCGCTGAAAACCACCTCCCCATCGCGAACCGCGGCGATTTTGTAATCGCTCGCACCCAAATCGAAGCCGAGCCGGCAACCGTCCAAATACCCGCCCACTTTCACCGCCGACTCGCGTGCCGGTGGGGCCTCGCCAATGGTGATTTGGAACGGGCGTTCGTACACGCGTTCCATCAGTTGCGCATCGAATGGTCGGACGGTGAGCCGTTCGCAGACGGCCTGTGGTCCCTCGAGGTACAACCGCCAACCGCCGCGCGACCACAGCAGAAACTTCACGAGCCGTTCCACGAGTCGCATCGTTTCCGCATCGGGCTGGGGGCGAATCCGTGTCTCGAATCGTGACACATAACCTTGTTCGCGTTCCAGCGCGATGACGAGCCGCACGGCGCCCGAGTACTGTTGATGAGCCAGAATCGGTGGCTGGAACGAGGGATCAAGCGGTGGCTTCATTTTTTGTCATCCGATACCAACTTGCTGGAAGATGCGTTTGACGTGCCGAAAGTGCTGCGATGGATCAAAAAGCCGGTCCAATTCGGTGGCCGTGAGATATTTTTTGACGCGGGCATCACGCGCGAGCAGATCGCGGAACGTCCCGTCGCCGCGCCAGGTGGCCATGGCGTTGTCCTGCACAATCCGGTAAGCCTCCTCACGCGTCAGGCCCTTGCGCGTCAGCGCGAGCAAAACCGCTTGGGAATAGGTCAGCCCCTTGGTCAATTCAAGGTTGGCGCGCATTCGGTCAGGATATACCACCAACCGATCCACCACATCGCGCAGGGTTACCAACATGTAGTCGAGCAAGGTGGTCGAATCCGGCAGGATCACACGCTCGACGGAACTGTGAGAGATATCGCGCTCGTGCCAAAGAGCAACGTTCTCCATGGCGGCGAGTGCGTTCCCTCGCAGTACGCGAGCCAGCCCGGTGAGCCGCTCGCACGTGATCGGGTTGCGTTTGTGCGGCATGGCGCTGCTGCCTTTTTGGCCTTCGGAGAAAAACTCCTCGGCTTCCCGCACCTCGGTGCGTTGCAGATGGCGAAATTCCGTGGCCCACCGTTCGACCGAGCACCCGACGAGGGCCAGCGCGGTCAGATATTCGGCATGCCGGTCGCGTTGCAAAATCTGGTTGGAGATGGTCGCCGGACGCAAACCGAGTTTGCGGCAAACGTAACGCTCGACCGCGGGCGACAAGTGGGCATAGGTTCCGACGGCACCGGAGAGTTTGCCGACGCGCACCACCTCGCGAGCGCGCACGAGCCGCTCGCGCGCGCGCCCAAACTCGTCATACATCAACGCAAGTTTCAGTCCAAACGTGGTAGGTTCGGCGTGCACACCGTGGGTGCGGCCGATGATGGGAGTGAACTGGTGTTCTTTGGCGCGGCGCGCGATCACCCGCCGCAACTCGTCCACGTCCGCCAACAGCAGGTCGGTGGCTTGCACCATTTGGCAGGCGAGCGCGGTGTCCACAATGTCGGATGAGGTCAAACCTTCATGAATGTGGCGGGAGGCAGGACCAACGTTTTCCGCCACGCACGTTAGGAAAGCGATCACGTCGTGGTTGGTGGTTTTCTCGATCTCCTGAATCCGCGCAACGTCGAACCGTGCTTTGCGTTTGATCGTGGCGAGATCGCGTGCCGGGATGCGACGCGCCTCGCAGGCCAAAATCTCAATCCGCAGCCAGAGCGCGAATTTGTTTTCGTCGCTCCAAATCTGGCGCATCGGCTCGCGTGAGTAGCGGCGAATCATCGGGCGCGGATTATTGCACCGGCAGGGCTTGCTGCCACAAAAAAATCGAGCCGGTCGGCTGGCCTACCGGGTGACGAGGATCAGGTGTGGGAATGATCGTGAATGTGGCGCTCGCAATATTCGTGGTGGCCGGGACAGTCGTCGCAGACGAAGAAATTGAGGTCTGGATGGGTTTGTTCGGTGGCGCCGCAGGTGTGGCATCGGTGAAAAGGTTGGTGAGCGTCGTGGAGGGTGGCGGCACGGTGTTCCATGCGGCGTTTCGCAGCGCGCATGTTGGTAAGGATTTCGCGACCGAAGAAGAGAAAGAAGTTGGCGGTGGCCGTCAGAACCATCGCGCGGTCGGACCACGAGCCGGTCAGCAATACCCACACGTACAAGAGCCAGGTAAGCAGGGCGAGCCACTTGATTTTCACTGGCAGGATGAAAAACAGGTAAATTTGGAAGTCGGGATACCGGAACGCGAAGGCGAGGAAGACCGAGCCAAGGAGGAATTCGTTGGTGGCAACGATACCGGGAAGGATGATGGCAGCTAGCGTCGTGAGTACCCAGCCGATGAAGATGAACAGCGTGTAGCGAAAATCGCCCCACTCGTGTTCGAGGGCGTTGCCCATGAGGTAGAATAAATACAGGCCGAACGCGGCGAACAACGGATGCCACGGCGGGGCGAGGATGACGTAGGAGATGAGCCGCCACAATTCCCCTTCGCGCACCAGCGGCCAGTAGAAGACAAAGTAGGAAACGGATTCTGGCCAGAGCAGACGGAGGCCGAACGTGGCAGCCAGCGCGATTGTTAGGGTCAGCGTAAGGTTGGGGATCGCCCAGCGGCCGAGGCGTCGTTCGAGTTTCTCCAACATGGCCCGGCAGTATAAGGGCTACGAACGAAACCCCAATCAGATTCGGGACGCGACGGCTGCGTGAGCGGAGGGGCGGGGCGGATGCGTGCGGCGTTGCGTCGGCTAGCAAACCTGTCTATAGCGTACGGGCATGTTTACCGGTATCGTTGAAACGACCGGCCGCGTGGTGCGAATTCAACCCGGTGCCAGCGCGACGGAGTTTCATGTCAATGCGGGACGGTTGGCGCGGGCGCTGCGACGCGGCGGCAGCGTGGCGGTCAACGGCGCGTGTCTCACTGTCGTGGGCAAACGCGGAGCGGTGGTGCGATTCGATGTGTTGAATGAAACGCTGCGCGTCACGAATTTCGGAGACCTACAACCGGGAGGTCTGGTGAATTTGGAGCGGCCGTTGCGGGCGAATGCCCGGTTGGACGGGCATTTCGTGTTGGGGCATGTGGATGGGACTGGTGTGGTGCGGAGGTGGGAGAAAGCCGGTACCGATTATGTGTTGGAGGTAACGGCACCTGCCGAAGTGATGCGGTATGTGCTGTACAAAGGCTCGATTGCCGTGGATGGCATCAGTCTCACCGTGGCCGATTGCGGGGAGGATTGGTTTCGAGTTTGGATCATTCCTCACACCTACCGGATAACCAATCTGCGCGGGCGCAGGGTCGGTGATCGGGTGAATTTGGAAGCGGACATCTTGGGTAAATACGTGGAAAAGTTGTTGGCGCAGCGCGCCGTGAATCGCTAGAGTCTTGAGCGCGATGCCGACGATGTTGCCGATTTTGGAACAGTTGCTGGTTCTGCAAGATCGCGACCAGCGCGTCAGCCGCATCAAAGCGGAGTTGGCGCGGATTCCGCACGAGCTGGCGGCCATCGAGGCGGCGGTCAAAGCAGAGTCGGCGAAGCTCGAGCAACTGAAACAGCAGGCAATCGAGTTGGAGAAGAATCGCAAGAAACTGGAGCTGGATGCAGAGTCGAAACGCAGTCAGGTGGCCAAATACCGGGCGCAATCAAGTGCGATCAAATCGAACGTGGAGTATCAGGCGTTGTTGCGGGAAATCGCACAGGCCGAGGAGGAGATTCGGCGGATTGAGGACGAGGAGTTGGTGTTGATGGAGCAGGCCGAACAGTTGCAACCGCAAGTTCGCGCGGCGCAACAAGCGTTGGCCGAGGCGCAAAACAAGGCGTCCAACGATCGTGCGGCGGTGCAACGCCGTGCGGACGTGCTTGAGGCGGAACTGGTGAAGCTGCAAACCGAGCGTGCGGATTTGGCACGACAAATTGAGCCTGATGTGTTGAGCCGGTATGAGCGATTGCTGAAGAGCAAACGCGATGCAGTGGTGGTCCCCATTCGCAACGGGAATTGCGGCGGCTGCCACCTGCATGTGCCGCCGCAGGTTTGTCTGACGGCGCGCAGCGGGACGGAGCTGGTCAGTTGCGATTATTGCGGGCGAATTTTATATTGGCCTGCGGATTGATCTTTGAAATCACGGAAGAGTGGATGGTCGCTTCGGTAACTGCGGTTACCGGGGAGGAAAGTCCAGACTCCGCAGGGCGCGGTGCCCCGCGCAAGCGGGGGTGTCCGGCTGTAATGGTCGGGCAACGGACAGTGCCACAGAAACCAAACCACCCTGACCCGCCGGGTCAGGGAACGGGTGAAACGGCGAGGTAAAAGCTCACCGCCTCGGCAGCAATGCCGGGGGCACGGAAAACCCCACCGGGAGCAAGACCAAATAGGCAGCGAGGTGTGGCCCGCACCGTTTGAGCTGCGGGTATCGGTCGCATCAGATAAATGACCATCACGAACAGAATCTGGCTTACGGCTCTTCCGTGTAAAAAAAGCGGGGCCGGTAGGATGGCCTACCGGCCCCGCGCCATTTTCAATCGCCAGATTACTTCAACTGAGCTAGGCAGGACTTAATGGCTTCGAAGTTGGGCAGGTCACCTGGGTTCTCTTTGATCTCGGCGTAGCGGACGATGCCCTGTTTATCGATCACGAACGCGGAGCGTTTCGGCACACCGCCCATATCCAGGTTTTTTGCCGGTAGGAACGAGTCGTAGGCGCAACCATAGGCAGCGGCGACCTTGTGGTCATAATCCGATAGCAGCGGGACCTTGATATTTTCCTTCTGCGCCCATGCTTCCTGCGCAAACGGGTTGTCACCGCTGATAGCCCAAACCTCCGCATTCAATCCCGCATATTGATTCAGACCGGCGCTCACCTCGCAAAGTTCCTTCGTGCAAACGCCGGTAAAAGCCATCGGGACGAACAACAATAGAGTGTTTTTCTTCCCGAAGTTGTCGCTTAATTTTCGTTTGTGCAAGCCGTCAGCCGTTTTGGTGGTCAGCGAAAAATCCGGTGCACGGTCGCCCACTTTCAATGCCATGGTATTGATCTCCTTTTTGGTTGGGTTGTGAGAAATGGTGGACGATACAGGACTCGAACCTGTGACCTCTTCCATGTCAAGGAAGCGCTCTAGCCAACTGAGCTAATCGTCCCGGTCGCCACGCGCATACTACTGGCGTGCGCCGTGGGTGTCAACGACGCCACCTGTGCGGTGCGCTGTGCCAAGCAGCGATGGGCTACTTGCGCTCGAAGGCGGCGTCAAAGGCTCGCGCGCTGGGCTTAAAATCGAGGCGTTTGACGAACGCGCACGCTTCCGTGGCCCCATGTTCGCGATCCATGCGGATATCTTCCCATTCCACGCTGAGCGGCCCCTGGTACCCAATGTCATTCAGCGCCACGATGATGTCCTCGAACCGAATATCGCCGTGGCCCAGGCTGCGGAAATCCCAGTAGCGGCGCGGGTCGCCGAATGGAACGTGTCCGCCGAATACGCCCACCGTGCCATCGCCATGTCCCCACCACACATCTTTCATGTGGACGTGGAAGATCCGATCGGCAAATCGCCGGATGAATTTGACGTAATCCACTCCTTGGTATCCGAGATGGGATGGGTCGTAGTTGAAGCCGAATCGTTTGTGGTTTTTGACCGCTTTCAACGCTTGCTCAGCAGAGGCGATGTCGAACGCGATCTCGGTGGGATGCACCTCGAGGGCGAAGTTGACGTTGACCTTGTCGAACGCGTCGAGGATGGGACCGAAGCGTTTCGCAAAATCATCGAACCCACGTTGCCAATACTCCGGGCTGGTCGGCGGGAATGCATAAATCGAGTGCCAGATTGAGGAACCCGTGAATCCGTTGACGACCCCGGTCGCACCCTTTTTACCGCCGAGGCTGGAGGGTTTGGCATCAAGGAACGCGCGCGCTGCTTGGGCCGTTGTGATCAACTTTTTCGCGGCGCGTTTGCGCACACCTTCGGGATCACCGTCGCCCCAAACATCGGCCGGCAGGATCGCTTTATGCCGCTCGTCAATGTTGTCGCACACGGCTTGTCCGATGAGGTGATTGGAGATGGCGAATGCGGTGAGTTTGTGATCAGCGAGGATTTCCCAACGTTGCTTGCAATACTTCGGGTTGCTAACCGCTTGCTCCACATCAAAATGGTCGCCCCAGCACGCCAACTCCACGCCGTCGTAACCAAAACTTTTTGCCTTGCTGCAGATGGTCTCAAAATTCAAATCGGCCCATTGGCCGGTAAACAGAGTGACGGGTCGTCCCATAATTGTTCCTCCGTGGTTGGAATTTGAGGCGACAGATAATCAACCGCTCCATCCCGCACAAGCGCAAACCGGTAGGCCACCGCGCGGTCCCGCAGGAGGGTCCGTGACGTTCCAATCACCCTCGCGCGCGCCGGGATGCAGAGCCTACCGGCTATCGGTGGGCGCGATGACCACTTCGAAGTCCGCCCCGCGCACGCGACGCAGTTCACGATGCAACTCCGGTATGCGCGGGTCGGGTGCCACGGAGATGGCCCACGCAATTCCGTTGTCGGCGACAAACATGCCGTAATGTTGCAAGGCCACCAAAATCGTGCGCACTTCCCGTGAGAAGCCGGCTAGGTTGAAGTCACGACGTAACCGCAGTCGCTCGCCCATACGCGGCAGGTTTTCGTCGGTGTACCGACTGGCAAAATGGGTGGCGGGAGCAACGTAAGCCCGGCGGGTGCGCGGCGCGGTGACCCGCAACGCATGCCGAATCACACCGCGTTTCAGTTCATCATACCGGACAATCGCCGGGAAAATCGGCAGCCCGGCCGCGTCGGCCGAGGTCCAACCGGCGGGCCGAAGTTTGTTTGTGGTCAGATCAAAAATCGAAGCCTGGCCGGCTTCCCAACCGGTCGGGGTGCGTTTCATCATGAAAAACTCGTAGAGTTTCCCGTTGGCTGGGTCCACCACGATGGCGTGACGGTCGCCACCGCGATTGCGACGGTCGTACTGAACATCCTCCAGCGACTCTCCCGGAAAACATACCGGCCAACCCTCAATCGGCAGGTTATCCGGTACCGGGTATGGACCGGGATCTGATTCCTCTAGGTAGGCCGTGATGGTGACCGACACACGCGGTTGGTCCGGGGGCACAAGCACGTAATTCATGTCGGGGTTGTACCGCAGTGGTTGGTCGGCGCCGATGCTGGCAACGATTCGAGCCGAATTCGGATGAACCGGCCAGTTGGTGACCACCTGATTCCACGGATTGTCGGGCGGAAACACCTGCAGTCGCTGAACAATCCGGTCGGCTTCTGGTGTGTGAAACAGCACGGGCTTGGTGGGCACGGTTGCCCCCAAAAAGACAAAACACCATGCCAGCATCATCGCCACCAGACCCCCGCCCACGCCACGAGCTCGCGCGTCACGCGCACCCACGCGATGGCATTATTCCACACACCGTACCGCAACCAGGCCCAGCGTCCACTGTCGCCCTCCGCACCGATTTCTTCCGCCGCGACACCGCTCACCGCGCGAAAACCGGCCCGGCGAAACTGCGCCACCGCTCGCCGCACGTGATAGTGTGAGCTGACCACGATCAGCGGTTCAACGAGTGCGGCTTCGCCAAGCAATTCGCGAATCCGCAGCGCCTGCTCCGCCGTGTTGCGTCCCTTTGTCTCGAGCAAAACGTCGCGGGCCGGTATGCCTCGCAACACCAACTCATCGCGCATCCGTCCGACACTTTGATTCGCGGGGTTATCGCCACCCGGCAGGGCAACCACGAATTGGGCGCGTGGATAAAGGGTAGCAAGCTCTGCGGCTTTGTAACAGCGCAATAACGTGGCGCTACTGGGCACGCCACCGGCTCCGAGAACCACCACCCAGCGCGCATCGGCCGGCAATGCGTGATCGCGGGCGTTCAGCCAATCTTGCAACACGCGCGGGGGCCCCAGCGCGATCAGAGCCAGTTGCAGCAGCAACAACCACCACGCGATTCGTCCCAGCCGACGCATGACCCGAAACTACACCTGCCGGCGATGAGGCAAAAGAGGAAAGCCGGTAGGCGACTGCGGGCTACCGGCATCGAGTGGAACGCGCCAAAGGCGGCGCCAAGAGAAAATCCCGGTAATCTCGCGGCGGGCCGTCGTGACCGGCTTCAGCCGCTTTCACCAAATTGTACAACTCACGCGCCGTGACGTAATGCAACTGGTACCGGGTGCCGTCGTTGTATTGCCGTTGCAGATACGCGTGCATGCGGTCGGCCCACTCACCAAAACCCGTCGTAAAATTGCGTTCCTGAC
>JANWVU010000002.1:0-282 GCA_025056465.1 Verrucomicrobiia bacterium
CCGGGTAGCGCATCAATTCCTCGTGCGCGATGCTGACAGGTACCGGGTGCATACGGTCAGCGGCCCAACCGGTCGGCTTCCATTTCTTCGAGCCGGAACTCGGCGCCCGAGGCGATCCGTTCGAGCCGACCATCTCGAATCCAACAAACCCGGTCACTGGCGGCCAACATCTTGTGATCATGGGTGGCGGTGATCACCGTGACGTTGTGTTCACGATTCAGCTCCTTGAGAATCGCGATGATTTCTGCGCCCGTCTTGGTGTCGAGGTTGCCGGTCGGCTCA
>JANWVU010000002.1:292-43403 GCA_025056465.1 Verrucomicrobiia bacterium
CGGCGAGAATTACGGCCGGGTTGTTGGCCAACGCGCGCGCGATTGCCACCCGTTGCTGTTGCCCGCCCGATAACTCGAACGGTTTGTGATGCAACCGGTGGCCCAACCCCACACGCTCCAAAATCCGCGTCGCACGCGCCGTCGCCTCCGCCTTGCTTGCGCCCTGAAAAATCATCGGCAACATCACATTTTGCAGTGCGGTCATCACCGGTATCAGGTTGAACGTCTGGAAGATGTACCCGATTTTGTTGCAGCGAATCCATGCTTGTTGCCGTTCGCTAAGCTCAAGCAGATTTTGTCCCTCGAAATACACGCGCCCTTCCGTTGGCACATCCAGCGCGCCCACCTGATTGAAAAACGTGGACTTGCCGGACCCGCTCGGGCCCATGATGGACAAAAATTCGCCCCGATAAATGTCGAGTGTGATGCCCCGCAACGCCCACACATCCTCATCGCCCAACCGGTAACGCTTCTTGACCTCTTGGGCCGAGATGATGACGTCACGGCTGCTCACGCCTTGTCCTCCGTACCGGTTGCCGCGGGATGATGAAGTTGAATCAATCGGCGGTCCAACAGGTCGCGGGTGAATTGAACCACCGCGCGCCGACTGTCCGCCAACGAATGACCAAATCGCGCCGCAAATCGTGCCGCGATTTCACCCAGCGAATTCTCGCCATTGATCTGCTGCCAGTAGAACGTGCCGTACTCGTCGAGTTGCACATGCAAATCCGCGCGCCAACCAAGCCGGTAGGCCAACCGTTGCGGCCAACCGCCACTGTAAAGCTGCGCTTTTCGCACGTGCATCCGTCCGCGTGAATCCATACGCGCTTCCACCCCGGCAGCAATCAGAGGAATCGCGGCCAACGGGTCGTCCATCATCGGAACTCTCCGCTGTTGAAATCCACCTCGCTCGGGCGCGCCATCCGCACAATGCGACCATCTTCAATCCACAAAATTCGGTCGGACCGCTTGAGCATTTTTAGATCGTGCGTGGCGCTCACAATGGTCACCCCAAGTTTCTCTTTCAGCGCCGCCAGCAATTCAATCATCTCCTCGCCCGTTTTGAGGTCCAGGTTGCCGGTTGGTTCGTCGGCCAAAATGATTTCGGGGCTGTTGGCCAGCGCACGCGCAATCGCCAATCGTTGTTGTTGTCCTCCCGACAACTCGGCCGGCTTGTGCAGCAACCGGTGTCCCAGTCCCACCAAACGCAACAGATACACCGCCTTGTCGCGCGCCGTCTCATCGTCCAACCCGGCAAAGCTCATCGGCAACGTGACGTTTTCCAGACAGGTCATCACCTGAATCAGGTTGAATGTCTGAAAAATGTATCCGATTTTGCGACAGCGCAGCCACGCCAGCTCGTTATGGTTAAGCTGTGCAATGTCAACCTGGTCAATGTACACCTTGCCCGAGGTCGGCTTGTCCAACGCGCCGATCATGTTGAACAACGTGGATTTGCCCGAACCGCTCGGTCCCATGATCGAGAGATATTCACCCTTGTACACGTCCAAGGTCGCTCCGCGCAGTGCGTGTGTCTCCACCGACCCCATCCGGTAGACCTTTTTGACATCGACCGCGCGGATGACACAGGCCGGCTCGCCCTGCGCCGGTGGTTTGAACAGATTTTCGTATTGGGCAGTGGCCGGTTGGTTCATACGTTTGCTCGCAAGGCGTGCGCCGGTACCATCCGCGACGCAAACTGCGCGGGATAAATCGCCGCCACCACCGAAAGAACCAGCCCCGCCAACACGCTCACAAAAAAGTATCCACCCAGCGTCCCCCACGAAATCGCCTCCCAGACTCGTCCCAAACCAAACGACAACCCGTACACCACGATCGCGACCAGCGCACCGGCCATGCTGCCGACCAACCCACCCACCAACCCAATGATGCTCGACTCAATAAAAAATATCTCGCGAATAAACGCCGACAATGCACCCAAGCATTTCATCGTTCCGATTTCGCGAAATCGCTCCGTGACCGACATTAACATCGCGTTACTGATCCCAATAACCGTGACCAGCAATGAAACCGCTAGGATCCACACCGTGCGCGTGCGCGCTTCCCGCTCGCGTTGTTGTTGTATGGCCAACTCTTCCGCACTCGGTTGGTACTGCAATGACCTCACACCCTCCCGTGCACTGACCCGTGTGGTGAAAACCAGCCGCGTTGACTCGGGTGTCGGTGGCTCGGCGGTTCCGACGACCAACACGGCGGTCACACCCTCGCCCGCGCCGACGAAGTGGACTCCCTCGCGCCGCAACGCTTCCAACAGCCGGTATTCACGCACCTCCAACTCGCCTTCTTGCACCAAATGGATGCGACGATCTTTTAGCGGCCCGATTTCAGAGCTCATCGTGTTGACCATCCGCCGCACGTCCGTGCGCAACTCCGCCTCGGCACGCACCCCCGTTTTGATCATTTGGCCTGTGAGGATGGACATCAGAAACGCCAATCCCAAAACCACACCGGTGATCGTCACCAGCGAGCGGCCCAACCGAATGCGAATTCCCTGCAACACCACACCCACGGCAATTGCGAACGGCAAGCGAACTTGTTCCTGAACCGCCTGTGGCATGGTCAGAAGGGAGCTCCCGACACTGCTTGTTTGATCAGATTCAGCGCGATGGTGGCCATGCTCACCAGCCCAACCCCGGTAAAGTACCCTGCCGTGACCGTTGGAATCATCCGCAGGAAATTTTCCGCGCCGAATTTCCTCTGGAAGTAATACCGGCCAATCATAGCGCCCACGATCTCCAACACCATCGTATGCGGAATCCCACCCAACCCGCGCACCACACCGTACACCAGCAACACCGGCAGGCCCACCATGCTCAATACGCTGTAGCCAGCCACCGTCACAACGGCGCCCGCCAGAATGACCGGCCCTTTCAATGCCTTCCAAAACTGACTGTCGCGAATGTCTTTTTTGGCGGGATCCTCACCCGGTGGGACAAATGTTGAGGATAAGCGCAAAGCAAAATGTTTCGCGTTCAACTCCCAAAACTTTTGCGCGTAGGGAAATGCCGGTGAGGGAATCGGTGTGGACGACCAGATGAACAGGAAGAATAAAAACGACAACACATACAACACTGGCAGCGCCACCAAATCCACTTTCACCAACGACGTGAATTTCACGCCGGTCAGCTCCGTGATGCGGAAGCCTTGCACCTGACCGCCGTAATTCTCAACCGGTATCGGTGCCAGCCAGATTTCTGTGCCTTTGACCCCCGACAGAATGAATGCTGTCTCGCGCACGAACGGCAAATCCACCGTTTGCCCCGCCACACCGAGCAACCGACCGTTGATGTACGTCAGCAACGGCGTGTACACAAACTCAAACAGGATAATGAACACCAGCAGCATCCACGAACGCGGCAACAGCAACCAGCACAAAAGGACCGTTGCCGTCCCCGCCACGATGTAACCCGCCAGCGCCAACCACAACGGAAAATCTCCCCGTCCCGTTCGCGGCGTGTCCCAGACACGCTCCGACGCTTGATTGGCGCGGCGCTGTTGCCGCAACTCAGCCACTCGCGCGCGCACATCGCGCACCGTCACAAAAATGCTGACGGCCGCAATCCCGATCGCCATGCCGATGCCAAAGCTGAGATAAAAATCGAGCTGGTTGGCGAATAGCGTGTTGATGGTGTCCATACCGGGTTGCCAATGCGTCAGCACGCCGGTTTTGTGGAGTACCGGGTTCAACACCAGGGTGAGCATCACCGCGATAAATCCGCCCACAACTGCCCAGAACGGAATGATCATCCCGATCAGTACGATGCCGAGATCAAACGAGATACCGGTCGGCGTGGCCGGTAGCAGTCCCTCCGTCAGGGCCGTGGTCTCGATCCACGGTTGCGGGATCAAAAAGACCGGTTTGTCGAGCACCAACGCAGTCAATGCGGGAATGCCGACCTGAAAGAAACCAAATCCCAATCCCAGCGTAGCGCCGAGCGCAAACAATCGCCACTTCGTACCCGTTTTCTTTTGTCCCGCCGCAAGAAACGCTTCCCGCGTGAATTCGACCCGGTCGGCCTCTCCACTGACTTTCTTGGGAGCCGCGGACTCGGTTTCCTCGGCCAACGCCATTGCGCCTTGTGCGTTGATCGGCGCCAGTGGGAACGGCAACTTCTCGATGTCCGATAACATGCGAAAGAAGAAATAACCGAGGCAGTATCGTTTGATGTAGCCGGCCACCATCAGAAACACCATCAACGCCACCGGGATCATCCAATCAACATGCAGCAAATTGCGTTGAAGAATCGCCGGACTATTGGGGCCCGGCGCCCACCATGCCGGTAGGCTCTCGCTCATCCCGGCATCGCGCACGGCATCGCTGGTGACGTAATAGGCCCGTACGATCAAATCGCCGAATGGTCCCCCGGGCATCGTCGCCACCATCACACTGGCCACGTGCAGCAGCACCACCAGCTCCTGTTTCGACATCGTTTTCAGCGCGCGCCGCGACACCTCGCTGAAGAGAATGACCGTGACCCACGAAGCCACCGCGCCGAAACTGCCGCCAATCATCAACCCGAGATAGATCGAGCCCGGCAACATCACCAGGCCGCAAAACAAAATCCCCACCACCGCTTTCCAGCCGAAGCCCTCCCGAAACTCCGTTGGCGGCTCCAGCAGGTTGCGATACAGCGCCAGCTCGCGGTCTTCAGCGGTCGGTGGCATGGGCGGGAACGCCGAGTTGGGCGTCGAGCAATTGTTTCGCTTCCTCGAACAACTCGGCGCGCTGGCCGGCATCCACGGCGCGCCAGTGCAGGAAATGACGGCGGATTTGTGCCACGAAACCATGATTGAGCCGCATCCAGGCTTCGCGCGTGCCGCTCAGCCGTTCGAGCCGGATCATGGCGATGTACTCGCGGGTCTCGAGATCGGTCTGCATGTGGATGACCAATTCCTGCGACACGCCGAGGTCGAACGGTTTGAGCCAGATGGTGCATCGAATTTCCGGGATCGGACACTCGGGTTGCAACGGATCCGGTTGCTCCGCCAGACCTAGCTGCGGTGGCCCCGCATAGAATCGGCCCGCGCTACCCTCTCCGTGGTCGAGGAAGTATCGGTGGAAAAATGCCAGAATCGCGATGCGATCCCGGTGGCTGAACGTGAACGGCAGAGCAAACGAGAGCCGGTCGCCTTCGGGAGCCGGTAGTTTCCACCCCACGTCCTCGCTAGGCGCGGCAATGCGCAACGCCGCCCGCGCCGGAAAATACGTCGAGAGCAACGTTGCGCCGATGATCGTGGCGGAGACATACACCGTCATTCGTGATGTGAAATTGAGCTGCACCCCACCGGTCCAATCCAGCGCCGTCAACACGCTGCCGGTACCCTGAGCGAGCAAATAGCCCACGACCGTGCCCACCACCGAATAGACCAGCGCCTCCGCCATGAACATGAAAAACACGTAGCGTGGGGCAATGCCCACAGCGTTGTAAACGAAGATTTCATCCCGCCGCTCATATACCGAGCCGCGCATGGTGTTCAACACTGTGATAGCCGCAATGAATAGCGGGATGAGCAAATCCAGCATGCCCTCTGCCGTGATCTCACGGCTCCGTCTGCCGAGGTAAGCAATGCCGCCCAACCCATAGTAAACCGCGCGACCGGTCTGCTCGAGGTAACGGTTGATTTCCTCCCGCACCTCAGCGTATGGAGCGCTGCCCATGTCCACTGCCACGGATACCATGCGCAGGAAACCATACGGCACGTGGAAGCCCACCAAATCGTCACGCGTGATCGCAACGAGCGCCGGGTCAATTAACGGTGCATTCTCATCCGCGATGATCTCCCAAAACCGACCGGGCGCCGTCGGGCGCAATTCCGTCATCGCGGTCACGTCGAACGGCAACAAATTGCGACCGTCGAGGTCCGTCAACGACGCCAAATCGGCTGGCTCGAAAATACCCCAAACCACAAACGGGCGTCCGTTGATCGTGACCGGCTGGGGTTGCTGCTCCACACGGGCCACCGTGATGCCGAGCTGACGCGCCATGGGGGCGGAAATCAACACTGGCGTATCGGTCAGCTCGCTGACTTTGGGAAGCCAACCGGTCTTTGTCAGCAGGGGCAGTCGCGCGCCCAAAGGCTCCAACGCGTTGAGCAGAATGAGCGATTTGAAACTCACCTTACGGGTCTCACCCTCGCTCGTTGTGTGTTGCATGGTCAGCGCGGGGTTAAACGTTTCCCGCTCCCAGGTCTGCATCCCCACATACATCTGACGCGCGACGACGTTGTATTTTCGGCCATAGCGACGGTCCAACGCGAATTTTTCATCGGACGACACCGGCCGAAATTGCGGCGGCTTCACCAGCAACCCGTTGTACGGCGCCGGGCCGGTGGGCGTGACCATGTCGACAACATCGCTGTGCAGCGAACTGAAACACAGCATCGCGAACGTGATGAGCACGAGCGTGGCGCAAGTTAGCCCCGTGCGCACTTTGCGCCGGTGCATGTTGTTCAACCCGAGCGCAAAGGCCGTCCCAATGACGCCGATAGTGTTCACCTCGGCCGCCTCTACCTGCGCACGTTTCCGCCGCAACGCTTCGAGATTCTCGCGGAAGCGTCCGCTGACCAGCGCAATGACTCCCAGGGAGATCAGCAAAATGATGAACCCCAACAAAATCATCAGCGAGGAGCGAATCATCGCGAACGCCGGATGCAACACTGCCAGCAGCGTGAACACGACCACGAATATGATCGCGTTGGCGGTTAGTTGCAGGCGAATGTCGGCAAACCCGAAAACCAGTCGCTCAAAGAAAAACACAAACGGCACAAGCAAAAACAAATACCAAATGATGCCCACGATCGCGTCGTAAATTGCGCCGCGGATAATCGGATAGTTTAGAATCGAGTACGTTGCCGAGCCCCGTGCATCTTCCAGCACGTCCGCGAGCGGTCGTTCGGGTTGTTCGGCCCGTTGCCAGAGCGTGCGCGCGTTTTCGTGAAACTCAGTGGTGCGCCGGTCGGCCATCCGGTAACGTTGCAACGCCTCCAAACGTGGGCTGTTCAGCGATAGCATGGATCGCGCGGTTTCGAGCGCCTCCGGCTGCAGCAGCGGATGATGGGCAACAAGGTAGCCGCGAGCATTGACCGTTGCGAGGCCGGCGGCAGGCTCATCGGGATGGGTGTTCATCATCACCGCGCGCGTGGTTTGAACCAATTCATTGTCAGGGGCACCGGCTTTGAGGCGGACAATGAAGCGCTGGTCCGGGGGGAGAAAAATCGTGACCGGCCCGTCGGTGCGGCAGAGGTTGAACGATCCAAACGGCGTCAGTGTGTCGGCACGGTCAAAATCCAAACCCGAATACTGTTTCATCGTCTGGGGGTTGGCGACGTCCAACACCGTGACCGGAGCCGCGCGAAACAGAATAAAATGGATTGGCTTCGTGACTCCTCCGTAAAGCGAGATACCGGCTGTGCGGTACAATGACTGCGCGGTAGCCCCTTCATCATTGACGTGGGCGATGACGCCGTCGGCACCATAGGCGGCAGCAAAAAACTGGTGCCCCCAACCGGCAAAGAATCCTGAAGGTGCTGACAACAACTCGTAATTTCCGTACGCATCGGTCACAAGAAAGAGCCGACGGAAGTGGCCATTGTGATGAAACTCAGGTCCTTTGCTGCCAACCAAGGCTCCAGCGAGCGTATAATTAGGAATTACCGATTCGCCGATCCCGCCGACGTAAACCGTTCCGTGGGCAACTAGGGGTGATGCCCAGCCGGGCTCCGCAAAGCGTCCGTTGCCGTGCGCATAAAAGAGGACCGTCTCCCCCCAAAATGCAAGCCCACGCTGGATCGTGGTCGCCTCCCGCATAAACGGCAACTCGACCGGCAACGCTGCACTGAGGTACGCGTCTGGCCGGTCGGGGTAGATCAAATCAAAGGCGGGGTACCAGAACTGATTCCAAAAATGCGCGCTGGGTGGCACATGTGCCATCGCACTGTCGGTCTGTTGAGCGAATTGCGGTGAGTAGGTGATTAGCTCGGGAACATCTTGGCCTTCGCGTTCCATGAGCTGGCGTACGGAAAATAGGTGTCGACTGATGAGCGGTCCGTTGATGCGATGCACAACACCCGGCCCGAGATGGAAACTCACCGTTTCCGTGTTCTTCGCGAATGGCACCAGGCGCGGGCGCAGGACCACGATTTCACGGTAGCGTGCGAACAGATCATGAATCGCTAACTGTTGCTGCCGGTATCGCTCACGGCGCGCATGGTGCTCCGCCAACTCGGCAAACCGTTCCCGAAGCCGGTCGCGAAGCTGGCGTTCCTTGACCGTGTCCAACCGCACCTGCATCAACCGCTCCAAGGAATAACCGGCGGCCGAGAAACTGTCGTCATACCGGCGTTTGGCCGCCAGATACACCTGATAGAGCGGATGGTGTACATCGCGCAGTCCCTCCGCCACAACCGGGATGCGCGCCTGAAGCACCTGCTCGTTGTCCACCATCACGAGGGTGTTGAGGACGTGGCGTAATTGTTCATCAAAAAACCTTCGCATCGGTCCGGTCACGCTCTGCATGGCTTGGACCGTTGCGGACCGGTCGTCTAAAAAACCCGGTTGCTCGATCAGTCCACGCAGTTCGTTGACCCACCGAGCACGTTCCTGCTCTGCGACCCGCCGACGCTCAATTTCCGCGCGCGTGTTTTCGCGGCCCAACCGAGGTCCCATCGCTGCCAACAATTGCGAGTCTGCCTCGCAGGCCATGACGTCGGTGCCGGTCGCAATGAAAATGACATCGCGCAGCAGCGACGTCCGGTAGGCTTGCAGCCCTTTCAGTGCTTGCAACATCTGCACGAGCCCGTGCGCCTGAATTACGCCTGGTGCGCGATCCGGCAGGATCGAATAGGCATCGTAACCGGCCCGAATCACAAGCGCTTCAGCCGCTGGCTTTGGGCTTCTCATCACGCCAACAAGCACCGTGTTGGCAATGGGACGGATCGCGGTCTGAACATGCAGCGTGACGGATTCGCCGAGATGCCGGTAGATATCGGACGTGGCCATGAGCCGCACGAAGTTGATCGGCTCATGCGACAGCATGTTTTGGTTGATCTGATGCCACTGCTCGATTTTGAGTTGTTCCCAACCGCCGCGCGGTGCCACGATCACGGCACGCACGCCGAGTTGCGCGTATGATGTCCAGCGCAGACCATAAATCGGCGGAGGCGCCAACGGGTCTAAGACCGCTATGCAGTCGTCAAACCGCTGTCGCGTCGCCAGCTCCTCGGGCGTCATCAAGACCAACCGCCCGGTTAGCCCGTTGGTTGGCGTGACCATGGGTTGGACGTGATTGGGGAAAAACGGGTAAATCTCCACATCACCCAAAGGCCGTCCGCTGACATCAAGAATTTCGCGGCGCAACGTGACCGGCGCCGGAGTTTCTAGGTTCAATTCATAAGTCTCTAAGCCCGCTTGCTCAAATGCGCGTCGCACGTACTCCGCCGCGCGGACGTATCCCGGTTGCCCGATGAACCGGGAGCCGAACGAGAGCACCACGTTCAATGCCGATTCGACCTCGCGCACGGACAGCGCGGCGCGCATCGCGTGGCGGTCGTAGTCGGTGGCCAGGTCCGTATCTGGTGGTCGCGGTTTGGGCGCGTAACACCGCACAAACGCCCCCATCGCCAGCACCGTTAGCGTCAAGGCCACGGCGGCTGTCACGATATTGAACACTCGATTCAAGTTTTCCCGATGAATCCTTGTTGGCGTGTGCCCGCGGTCGCGCCCCTCCTCGTGGCGTGCGACGTTTCCGCTCGCGCCACCGCCTCGCTTTTTGCTGCGCCGTCAGGTTGGTTGGTGAGCCGGGAGGGGCTCGAACCCTCGACCCACGGCTTAAAAGGCCGTTGCTCTTCCTACTGAGCTACCGGCTCGACGTTGCGCAGTACATTTGCAGCACAATCCGCGGTTTGACAACCCCAATTCAACGAGCCAACGCATGCTTGCACACTGGCCCGTGGCCGGGCGCAGCCTCCTGGGTCGCATCGGCCTGACTTTCCTTGAAAAATGTTGGTCGGCTCATACCATCGGGCGCACCGTGAAATCGTTCTCGTTGTCCGAATACCTTGCGCGGGTCACTCGGCAAGTGGACGCAGCACTCGACCGGTATTTGCCCTCGGAAGAAACCCCACCGGCAACTATTCACAAATCCATGCGTTACTCGGTGTTTGCCGGTGGCAAACGACTCCGACCGGCCTTGTGTCTCGCCGCCTGCGAAGCGGTCGGCGGACGCGTGCGCGACGCGATCCCCTTGGCCTGCGCCGTCGAATGTATCCATACCTACTCGCTCATTCACGACGATTTGCCGTGCATGGACGACGATGATTTCCGACGTGGCAAACCGACGAACCACAAAGTTTTCGGCGAAGCCATCGCGGTGCTGGCGGGTGATGCCTTACTGACTTTGGCGTTTGAACTGGCCGCGCGGGATGCGCGCTACGTCCGTGAGTTGGCTGTGGCGGCCGGTAGCCGTGGGTTGATTGCCGGCCAGGTGCAAGATTTGCAGAACGAAAATCGCGCGGTCACACTTGAGGAAGTCAAAGCCACCCACTTGAACAAAACTGCCGCGCTCATCACCGCCAGCGTTCGCCTGGGCGCGTTGGCCGGCAACGCGACGGCCGCGCAATTACGGCGATTGACCCGATACGGGCGCGACATCGGTTTGGCTTTCCAGGTCGTGGACGACATTCTCGATGTGACCAGCACCAAGGAGGTCATGGGCAAAAGCGTTGGGGCCGATGCGAAACATCACAAAAGCACCTACCCCAAGTTGCTCGGAGTTGAGGGCAGCCGGCAATATGCGCAGAGCTTGATCACCGATGCGCACAAACAACTGGAACCGTTCGGCGCCCGCGCAACCCCACTTCGGGCGATTGCCGATTTTATCCTGAACCGCACCCACTAATCCCATGAGCATTCGCGACACGGTTATCTCTGCGTTTCAAAAGGAATTTGGCTCACGTCCGCACGTTCTGGTGCGCGCTCCCGGTCGGGTCAACTTGATTGGCGAACACACCGACTACAACGAAGGGTTTGTGCTGCCCATGGCGATTGACCGCACGACTTGGATTGCGTTGCGTCCGCGCACCGACGAGCAAGTCCGGTTGCACTCGCTGGCGCATGGCGAAACGATGACTTTCTCACTGAGCGCGCTCACCAAGAACCACCGGCATTGGGCCGAATATGCCAAAGGGGTCGCGTGGGCGTTGCAACAGGCCGGTCACCGTCTATGCGGATGGGAGGGCGTGGTCGGCAGTGACGTGCCGATTGGCGCAGGACTCGCATCGTCGGCCTCATTCGAGCTGGCCGTGGCGCGGGCTTTCGCCGCCGTTTCGCAACTCCCATGGGACCCGGTGGGCATGGCGCGGTTGTGTCAGCGCGCCGAGAACCAGTGGGTGGGCGTCAATTGCGGTATCATGGATCAGACAATTGCCGCCGCCGGGAAAGCAGGTCATGCGTTGCTGATTGATTGCCGGTCGCTCGACTTGCAGCCGGTACCCTTGCCTACCGGCTGCAAGGTCGTGGTCATGGATACCGCGACCCGGCATGGTTTGGTCAACTCGGAGTACAACCAACGGCGCGCGGAGTGCGAGGCGGTAGCCCGTCAGTTTGGCGTCCGCGCGTTGCGTGACCTGACCCCGCAACAGTTGCCTGCCAACGTGAGCCGGCGGGCGCGACATGTGGTGACTGAAATTGATCGGACACTCCGCGCCGCGCAAACACGCGACCCGGTGGAGTTCGGCCGACTGATGAAC
This sequence comes from Verrucomicrobiia bacterium, assembly GCA_025056465.1. Lineage (GTDB taxonomy): Bacteria > Verrucomicrobiota > Verrucomicrobiia > Palsa-1439 > Palsa-1439 > JANWVU01. The sequence goes on from JANWVU010000002.1 coordinate 12,059, forward strand.
GCCAGCCATGACAGTCTGCGAGATGATTTTGAGGTGACGAATAAGGAGCTAAACATCATGGTCGAGTGCGCTCGCGCAATACGGGGTTGCTATGGTGCGCGGATGACGGGTGCGGGATTTGGTGGTTGCGCGGTGGCGCTGGTGGCGGCATCCGCTGCCGATGAATTTGTGCACCGAGTAGCCGAGACGTATGCGGCCCGGAGCGGGCTGACGCCGAAGATCTACATTTGCACCCCAAGCGACGGCGCGAGCGTCGAACCGCTCCGGTGAGATGTTGGTTTCGCCGGCGGTGCCGCAAGTTGTTAGCCGGCAAATTCGAAGGCCTCGATGCCGGTCACGCCGGGGCGTGTGGCGAACAGCGCGCCTTCGTGGGGATTTTGGCGGATGGCGAGCGGACTGAGACCGGCACGCGCCGTGGTGATGTAAAGCACATCAAGAGTGGCTCCGCCAAAGGCCACCGAGGTGACATTGGTGGCGGGCACCGGCAGCTTGGCAAGCAACGCTCCGGTCTGCGGGTTCCAGCGCGTCACGCATCCGCCGCCATAGTGGGCAATCCACAGCATGCCCTCCGCGTCAATTGTGCAGCCGTCCGGCCATCCGAGCTCGGGCGGCACCACAATGGCGTCGCGGCGATTGGAAATGTTGGCGGTGGCAAAATCGTAGTCGAACGCGTCCACGACGCGTCGCGGCGTGTCAATGAAGTACATCGTGCGCGCGTCGAGGCTCCACGCGATACCGTTGGAGACGGTGACCGGGCTGAGCATTTTTTTGACGGTGCGATCAGGAAACAAGCAATACAAACTGCCGGTGGGTTCCGACCCGCTCATCGGCATCGTACCGGCCCAAAATCGTCCTGCCGGGTCGCACTTGCCGTCGTTGAACCGATTGGCAGGCTTATCTGGCTCGGGGTCCGCGTAGAACGCCAACATCTCCGTGTTGAGGTCGAGGTGAGCGAAACCGTGTTTGGCGGCCACCATCACCCCACCGGCTTTGCGAGGCACGACGGTGCCAACCGGTTCAGCCAGTTGAATGGTGCGGTTGCGCCGAGTTTTGGGGTTAAAGACGTGCACCTGTTGTTTGAGGATGTCCACCCAGTACAACACCTGCCGCTGTGCGTGCCAGATGGCTCCTTCACCCAATTCGGCGTGAGCGTCCAAAACCACTTCCACGTCGGTAGCCACGGAATAGTAGGTATGCGAACCGCGAGCCTAATTCGAGGCGAAATTTCTTTGCCTCCTACTTCAAGAACAGCTCCACCACCGGCACCGTGACGGTCGGGCGCACAGCCGGCAACGTCAATGTTAGCGTGCGCTCCGAGCCGCCAAGCTGGGAGGCATGCCATGCATCCATTCCCATTTTGACCTCGCTGGCGTCATGCAACAGTTGCGCGTAGGCTACGCGGTCGGCAAACGCGCCGTCCAAATGCAGATGTTTGTACGGCCACGCGAAGATGTGCACATAGATGCGGTTGGTTTGGGGATTGTAAGTCAGCCGGCAATCTTGCGGACAAGGAAACTCGGGCGGGGCCTGCGTGCAGCCATAGATGGCGCGGTTGTGCCGTTTCATCCACTCACCGATACCGGCCAACCGAGACAAGGCGCGTTCATCGAACTCGCCACGCCCGGTCGGGCCGACGTTCAGCAGGAGGTTCCCGCCTTTGCTGACGCAATCAATCAGTGTCCGCACCAACTCGTCCACGCTGCGCCATGTCATTTCATCGCGGTGATAACCCCACGAGCCGCTAAATGTCTGGCAGGCTTCCCACACCACCGGTTTGCCGTCCACCACCGGCCAAGAGCGCGGTTGGACTTGCTCGGGCGTCTTGACGTCCCACGCGCCGGGCACGTCCATGAGGTCGAGCCGGTCGTCGAGGATGATGTGCGGTTGGAGCTTACGGACGAGTTTGAGCAACTTCAGGCTCTGCCAATCGTCTCGACCCTTGCCATCCTCGCCCGGGTAACTGAAATCGAACCAGAGGATATCAATCTTGCCGAACTGGGTCAGCAACTCACGCGTCTGGCCGTAGAGATACGCCGCGTACTTGCGCTGGTCTCGTCCCCGGTTGAGCTTGGCGCGGTCAGGATGATCGCGCAATGGATGGAGCTTGTCGATGATGAAGTGGGGATGATGCCAGTCCAGCAATGAATAATAGAACCCCACGCGCAAGCCCCGCCGTCGAAAAGCTTCGACCATTGGCTTGAGTAAATCCCGTTTGGCCGGCGTGTTGGTGGCCTTGTAGTCAGTTAGCTTGCTGTCCCACAAACAAAAACCCTCGTGGTGTTTGGTGGTCACCACGAAGTACTTCATACCGGCGTTTGCCGCCGCCGCGGCCCACTCGTCCGGGTTGTACAAATCTGGGTCAAATCGCTCGAAGTAACGCTGATACTCTTCATCCGTCATTCGCTCGTAGTTTTTGACCCACTCGTGACGAGCGGGCAACGCATAGAGACCCCAGTGAATAAAGAGACCGAAACGGTCATGGACAAACCACGAAGTGTCACCTTTTTGCATGCGCGCGCGTATAGCACAGCAGACGGGGCAAGCAATCGAAAAGCAGACAGAGAAAATGGGAGCGTGGCGGGAAAACCACCACGCTCCCACGGGACCGTCAAGCGGTTGGCGCTGGACCCTTCTTGCTTACCAGAGCTTCAAGCACGGGCAAGGTCGAACCGGTCAAGATTCATAACCTTGGTCCACGCCGCCACGAAGTCGTGGACAAACTTCTCCTGTGCGTCCGCGCACGCATACACCTCCGCGATGGCGCGCAGTTGCGAATTGTATCCGAATACCAAGTCCACTCGGGTGGCTGTCCATTTAACCTTGCCGGTCTTGCGATCGCGACCCTCGAACACCTCGGGGTTGCTATCGGAGACCGATGTCCACTCGGTGCTCATGTCGAGCAGGTTCACGAAAAAGTCGTTGGTAAGCACTCCGGGACGTTTCGTGAACACGCCGTGTTTGCTCCCCTTGTAAGTCGCGCCCAACGCGCGCAGGCCACCGACCAACACCGTCATTTCCGGTGCGGTCAACGTTAGGAGCTGGGCTTTATCAATTAGCAAATGCTCGGCGCCGATGGCGAAAGGAGCCTTTTGGTAATTGCGGAATCCGTCCGCTGCCGGCTCGAGCACCGCGAACCCTTTGACGTCGGTTTGCTCTTGCGTTGCATCCATTCGACCGGGCGTGAATGGGACCGTAACCTTGAATCCCGCTTTCCGCGCCGCTTCCTCAACCGCTGCACAACCGCCCAGCACGATCAAATCCGCCAACGATACCTTCTTCCCACCCTTGGCGGTCTTATTGAATTCCGCCTGAATGGCCTCAAGTTTCTTCAGCACCTTGGCTAATTGCTCGGGGTGATTGACCTCCCAATCGTTCTGCGGAGCCAAACGTATGCGCGCACCGTTGGCGCCTCCCCGTTTGTCGGACCCGCGGAATGTGGACGCTGCCGACCATGCGGTGTACACCAATTGCGGGATTGGGATACCGGCTTTGAGGATTTTTTCTTTCAATGCCGCCACATCTTTCGGCCCGATGAGTTTGTGGTTCACTGGCGGGATGGGGTCCTGCCAGATGAAATCTTCCTTGGGCACCTCAGGCCCGAGGTATCGGCTCTTGGGTCCCATGTCGCGATGCGTGAGCTTGAACCACGCGCGCGCGAACGCCTGGGCGAATTCGTCGGGATGCTCCAAAAACCGCCGCGCAATTTTCTCGTAAACTGGGTCGTATCGGAGAGACAGATCTGTGGTGAGCATCGTGGGCAAGTGTTTCTTGGTCCGATCAAACGCATCGGGGATCACTGCCTGACCGTTTTTCGCCACCCACTGATACGCTCCGGCTGGACTTTTCGTGAGTTCCCACTCGTACTTGAAGAGATTCTCCAGGAAGTAATTGCTCCACTTGGTTGGTGTCTGCGACCAAGTGACCTCCAAACCGCTTGTGATGGTGTCCGGGCCTTTGCCAGAGCGGAATGAGCTTTTCCAGCCCAATCCTTGTTGCTCCATCGGTGCGCCCTCTGGTTCAGGGCCAACATGCGATGCGGGCCCCGCCCCGTGAGCCTTCCCGAACGTGTGCCCACCGGCGATAAGCGCCACGGTTTCCTCGTCGGTCATGCCCATGCGAGTAAACGTTTCGCGAACATCTTTCGCGGCCGCCACGGGATCTGGTTTGCCGTTGGGGCCTTCGGGATTGACGTAAATGAGTCCCATCTGCACGGCCGCTAGTGGGTTCTCCAACTCGCGATCGCCTTTGTATCGTTTATCCTCCAACCACTTCGTTTCCTTGCCCCAGTAGACGTCCTGATCCGGTTCCCAAGTATCCTCGCGCCCGCCGCCAAAGCCGATGGTCTTCAACCCCATCGTCTCCAGCGCAACGTTACCGGCCAGAATCATCAGATCAGCCCACGAGATTTTGCGGCCGTACTTTTGTTTGATCGGCCACAGCAGTCGACGCGCCTTATCGAGGTTTGCATTGTCCGGCCAACTATTCAGCGGCGCAAACCGTTGCTGACCCCGACCACCACCGCCACGACCGTCTCCGATCCGGTAGGTTCCCGCCGCATGCCACGCCATGCGGATCATTAGGCCGCCGTAGTGACCGAAGTCGGCCGGCCACCAGTCCTGTGAGCTGGTCATGAGTTTCGCAAGGTCCTTTTTGAGAGCCCAATAATCCAAGCTCTTGAATTCTTTCGCATAGTTAAAATCCGCCCCCATTGGATTGGACTTGGACGAATGTTGGTGCAGGATGTCCAATCGCACCTGGTTGGGCCACCAATCGCGATTGGTCATCCCCTGCCCTGCCACATTTTCAACGGTCGCCACAGCCCCTGTTACGGGACATTTTCCTTCGCCATTCATGATCGAATCCTCCTTTGTGGTTGAATTGGTTTTCGACGCTGCCGGTGCGCTTGCTTCGGAGCAGCCTGTCGGCAGGCAGCACACCGGCCCCGAAAATGAATCTGATAATCCTCAATTTCGAATCCCAATCTTCGCACTTCCGGTAATGGCACCCGCGCGGGTCGTTCCGTTTCGATGTCCGTAATGGCCCCGCACTCCACGCACACCAGATGGTCGTGGTGATGAATTTTCGGGTCAAATCGCGCCACCGAACCGGGATGACACGTTTTGCATAGCAACCCGAGGGATACGAAGTTGGCCAAGATGCGGTACACCGTCATCCGCGAGATGCCCGGCAGCTCTCGCCGCACAGAATCATAGATGTCATCGGCCGATGGGTGGTCCGTGCGTTCGAGCACCGCCGCGAACACCGCCCGTCGTTGGCGCGTGATCGGCAATTTCCTTACCCGATGCGCTTGCTCGAACTGAGCCCAACGATCCTTGCGTTCCTCCTTGGTTAACCGGCTCATGCGGACGCGACGCTATCGCCGATGATACATTTTTGCAACGAGAAAATCCCCGGTGCTGTAACTTTTCGCCCGCCCCCGCATCTATGCCGATGAGCGCTTGCTGCCAGTCATCGAAAATCATAACGTTGGTTCAGCGAAAGGAGGCTATGTCATGAAACAAAAAACGATCGTGAATTTGCTCCAGAAAGCCTACGCCGCGGAATTGGAAACGGTGGCCAACTACCTCGCCAACTCCGTCTGGCTCGACGGATTGCGCGCCGAGGAAATCAAGGAGTCGCTCGCCGCCGACGTCACGGAAGAACTGGGTCATGCGCAAAAGCTGGCCCACCGGCTCAAGGTCTTGGGTGTGGCCCCGAAAGGCTCTCTCGACTTGGAACGCACCCAGAAATCCTTGCAACCCCCGGCCGACTCCACGGACATCATGTCGGTTGTCAAGGGGGTGATTGACGCGGAAAAGGACGCGATTTCGACGTACAAAACGATCATCAAAGAGTGCGAGGGTACCGATTACGTCACCCAAGACCTAGCCATCAGTCTGCTGGCTGATGAGGAACAGCACCTGTGTTTGTTCGAAGGGTTTTTGCGGAGCCTCGAGAAACATGGTCCGAGAGCCTGACCGTTTACGAGAACCACCCGAATCCAGCGAAAGGAGGTAGCCGATGAGTTTGGAGCGCATCATCCGTGCGATTGCCGGCTCATTCATCTTGATCAGTTTGGCCTTGGCACACTTCGTCAGCCCGTACTGGCTGTGGTTCACCGTATTTGTGGGAGCCAACTTGCTGCAATCTGCTTTCACGAACTGGTGCCTCATGGAAATCATTTTGAGAAAGGCCGGTGTGGGTGGCGCATGCGCAAGCCGGTAGTTGTCCTCAGCGCGGTTGCCGCGTTGGCTCTCTACGGATGCGGGCACCGCACCGAGCCGGTGGCCGACACGACCACAACGGTGTCAGTAGAGACCCTTACCGTGCACCTGCAAAGGACGCCCGAAATTTTTGAAGTTGTTGGCACCGTGCGACCCCGCGTGTCGGCCACCATTTCAGCAAAGGTGCTGGCCGCGGTTGAGGAGGTCGCGGTCAAAGCCGGTGACGTCGTAACCAATGGCCAGTTGCTGGCGCGCTTGGATGCCCGTGAGTTGGCGGCCGAGTTCGACCGGGCGCGTGCCGATTATGAACGGATCAAGACGTTGGTTGAACAACAAGCCGCCGCACCGGCGGAATTGGACGCCGTATATGCACGCTACCTGGTTGCCCAAGCAGCCCTGAGCAACACACGGGTGGTCGCGCCTTTCGATGGCGTAATCGCCAGCAAGCTTTGTGATGTCGGGGATATGGCCGCTCCGAACAAACCTCTGTTTATCATCGAGCAAACCGACCGCTACCGGCTGGAGGCGTTTGTGCCCGAACGGTACGCCGCCGCCGCTGCGATCGGAAAACACGTGCACGTCATTCCCGAGGTGACGGGCGAAAAGTGCCAGGGCGTAATCGGGGAATCGGAACCCACGGCGGACACGGCGAGCCGGAGTTTTCTCATCAAGATTGATCTCGACTGCCGGCAACCGGTCAAATCCGGTGGCTTTGGCCGTGCGCAGTTGATCATCGGCGAGCGGTTTGCGTTGTTCGTGCCGCGCGAGGCCATCCACGTGCACGGCCAGTTGATGTACGTGTTTGTCGCCGAGAACAACCGCGCGACGATGCGTCTGGTGAAGCTCGGTCAGGAATACCTTGGAGCAGTGGAGATTTTGTCGGGTGTAAATCCCGACGAGCGCGTCATCGTAAAAGCCGAGGGTGTGCTGCGTGACGGCGCGCCCATCCGAACGCTGTGAACTCCCCAGCGCATCCAACTGATAACTTGGCGGGGCGGATTGTCCGTTATTTCATTGATTCGAAGCTGACCCCGCTGGTGGTGATTGCCTCGGTGCTGCTCGGGGTTGCGGCGGTCGTGTTACTGCCCCGCGAGGAAGAGCCCCAAATCATCGTACCGATGATTGACGTGTTTGTGAGCTTTCCAGGCGCATCCGCCGAGGAGGTTGCCGAGCGGGTCACCAAGCCGATGGAAAAGCTACTATGGGAAATCCCTGGCGTTGAGTACATCTACTCGACGTCGCGGCGGGACGGCGCGATGGCGATTGTGCGGTTCGAGGTCGGTCACAATGAAGAAGACGCCATTGTCCGACTGAACCAGAAGATGTTCGCCAACTATGACCTGATCCCGCCGGGGGTCAGCCAACCACTTATCAAACCGCGTCGCATCGATGACGTGCCCATCCTAACCTTGACGCTACACAGTCGCCGCTACGACCATTACATGTTGCGGCGGCTGGCGGCGCAGTTAGACGATGTCATCAAGCAAACCCCGGATGTTTCGGCAACTACGTTGATTGGCGGACTGCGCCGACAATGCCGGGTGCTGCTGGACGTGAATCGGTTGGCAGCCTACCGGATTGATCCTCTCCGCGTGGTTAAAATGTTACAGGCCGCCAACCAGCAAACGTCGGCTGGCAGCTTTGCCTCGCAAAATCAGGAGATCTTGGTGGATACGGGAGGCTTCCTGCGCGATGCCGACGATGTGGCCGCCGTGGTGCTCGGTGTCGCCAACGGGCGGCCGGTATACCTGCGAGACGTCGCCACCATCGTGGATGGACCAGAGGAACCTTCCCAATACGTGTTATTCGGACGGGGTCGAGCGCACGCCCCGGGTCAGGAATCGGTTGCGACCGGTGAAGAGCCTGCCGTCACCATCGCCGTGGCCAAGCGCAAAGGCACAAACGCAATTCGCGTCGCCGACCAAGTCCTGAAACGCATTGAGGCCCTCAAAGGCGTGGTGATTCCCTCCGATGTCGAAATCACAATCACCCGCCACTACGGTCACACTGCTGCGGAAAAATCCAACGAGTTACTGCTGCACATGGGCATCGCGGTAATTGGGGTCAGCGTCTTGATCGGCGTCGTGCTTGGCTGGCGCGAGTCCGGTGTGGTGGCCGTGGCCATCCCGGTCACACTCGCGCTGACATTGGCAACATTCTACTTTTTCGGGTTCACGCTGAATCGCATCACGTTGTTCGCGCTGATTTTCTCGATCGGTATCCTCGTGGATGACCCCATTGTGGATGTCGAAAACATCGTGCGCCATTTTCGATTGCCGCAGAATAAAGGACGTCCTCTTTTGGAGGTCACCATCGAAGCCGTCAACGAAGTGCGTTCGCCGTTGATCTTGGCCACGTTGACGGTGATTGCGGCGATTTTGCCGATGGCATTTGTGCGCGGATTGATGGGGCCGTACATGCGACCAATCCCCATTGGAGCCAGCGCGGCGATGATCTTCTCGATGATCGTGGCGTTTGTGGTCACCCCATGGGCCGCCTATCGGATTTTGCGCGGTCAGGCAGGCCGTCACGATCATCATGGCGAGCAAGAGGACTGGACCACGCGCCTGTATCGGCGAGTGATGGCGCCGTTGATTCACCATCCGCTTTGGCAAGCTGCGTTTTTGGTGGGCATCACGGTGTTGCTCATTGGCTCGATAGCACTGGTGTATTTCAAGGCGGTTCGCGTGAAGATGTTGCCCTTCGATAACAAAAGCGAGTTCCAAATTATTGTCGACATGGATGAGGGCACGACGCTCGAACACACCGCCCGCGTGGCGCGAGAAATCGCGGCGGTGGTGGCGGCCGAACCGGAGGTGACGGACTACCAGATATACGTTGGCACCGCCGCGCCGTTTAATTTCAACGGATTGGTGCGCCACTACTTCTTACGGCAGGGGTCGAACGTTGCGGACATTCAGGTCAATCTTTTGCCAAGACATGAACGGCGGGCACAAAGCCATGAGATAGCCAAGCGAGTCCGACCGGCCGTGCAAGCGGTCGCCAACCGGTATCACGCACGGGTAAAAATCGCGGAGGTGCCACCGGGCCCCCCAGTATTACAAACCTTGGTCGCGGAGGTTTACGGACCCAACCGGTTTGAAAATGCGGCCAAGATCAAAGACCTCTTCCAGCGCACGGAGGGCGTGGTGGATGTGGACTGGTATGTTGAGGCGCCCCAGCAAAAAATTGTGTTGCAGATCGATCACGAGAAAGCCGCCCTCCACAACATCCAAGCCGCCGACATTGCACAGGTTGTGGCCATCGCGCTTGGAGGCCAGCCGGTGGGATTGATCCACCAACCGCAGGAGAAAGAAGACGTACGCATCGTCGTGCAGCTTCCGGTCGAGCAACGGTCACGTTTGACAGGATTAATGCAACTGCATGTGGGCGGCGTACCGTTGAGTGAGTTGGTTCGCGAACATAACACCGTGCGCGACCGCAGCATTTATCACAAAAATCTGCTGCCGGTTACCTATGTGACCGCCGACGTCGCCGGCAGGGAGGAAAGTCCCGTTTACGCGATTTTGAAGTTGAATCAAGCAATCGCCGAGATGGGTCTCGACATCTATTTCACACGCCAACCGGATTCTCTCGACCGCCCGTCCATCAAGTGGGATGGCGAGTGGCACATCACCTACGAGGTGTTTCGCGATCTGGGATTGGCGTTCGCCGCCGTGCTGGTTCTGATTTATGTGCTGGTCGTAGGGTGGTTTCGTTCATTCCAAACACCGTTTATCATCATGGCAGCGATTCCCTTTTCCCTCGTCGGTATCCTACCGGCTCATTGGGCCATGGACGCGTTTTTCACGGCAACTAGCATGATTGGATTTATCGCCGGCGCCGGGATCGTTGTGCGCAACTCGATCATCTTGGTGGACTTCATTGAGCTGCGCCTCGCCGAGGGAATGTCGCTGGCGGATGCGGTCGTGGATGCTGGCGCGGTGCGGTTCCGTCCGATGATGTTGACCGCCGCGGCGGTGGTGGTCGGCGCCAGCGTGATTCTGTTCGATCCAATCTTTCAGGGTCTGGCCATCTCGTTGATGGCCGGTGAGATTGCTTCCCTGCTGCTGAGCCGATTGGCCGTGCCGGTAATCTACTACTTGGCCAACCGCCACCGCTACGCCGCAACTTCGTGAGCCGGCCTTATTCGAGGACATCGCGGACAGGCCGCCGGGGCGTGGGACGACCTTCCGGCGCATACCCAAATCGCAACAATAATTGCGGCAGCCCGGGCCGGCGAAGGATTTGGGCCAGACGTTGCCGAAACGGCGCAACCTCTATCGCCTGGTTGTGGTAAGCGGCACTCAACCCGTGTACACGCGCCTGCAACAACGCGGCCTGCAGTGCTTGGCCGGTAACCAGCCAATCCACAATCGTATCCGCCATCGTTCCAATCACCGCTACGACAGGTCCCGACCGGATCAGCCGCGCATCGCGTTGACTCCAGCGCTTACCGATATCGGACAATCGAACTAGCACCGGAGCGATCGCGGCGACGAGATTGCCTAAGCCCAAAGCGTAGCCCGGCATGCCATCGTGAGCGCCACCATAATTGGGCCGCAACCAATCTGCTAACTCACGCCGGTAGTCCGCGTTGCCCATCAACAACAGATCTGCTTCCGCAACCAAACCGGCAATCGCATTGAGTTGTTCGGCTGTGGTGACCGCGAACCACCACGCGCCCTCGGTCTCAGCCGCCTCACGCATTGCTTCCACCGACGCCGCAAACACCGTTTGCGCGAAAAACTCACCCCGGTGCGTGCGGCGCCGCGTGATCGCCTTAAACACACGATCATCAGCAATCGGAGGGGGCGACTCGCGGGGGCCGAGCGTAACACGCGCCAGCAATCCCGGCTGGGCTGGATCGGGGAGCAGTTCGACGACCGGGCTGTAGCGAAAGTGACGCAGCGCGACGCGCAAGTTGTAGAGGGCCGCGCCGCAACTGATGACCAACTCCCTGCGATGTGGATCGGCAACCGGCAAGGCACGCCGTGTATCGGCAAGCATCTCGAGTTGGTCGCCGTCGAGACGAAACTTCCAAGGCTGGGTGTTGCGAATCGAGGGTGCGAGCACGGCATAATTCAGCAGGTACATCCAGACAGCGCGGGACGTGGGCGGTTGCGGGAAATCCGCCTCACGCACCTGCCACGGATCGTCGTGCATGATTTTTCCTCACCAACCACCTTGCCGGGAGACTGGCCTGCCGGGGTGCGGTCGGACGCCGGCAGTCCCTACACTTCCAAGACCGACACCTTGTGAAGCGCCAGCGACATCGGCACCAAAATCATCAGCAGGCTAAGCAACGAAACGAACAGCCAAGCAACGACGATGTTCAAGGTGAGGTTGCCGCCCCAACTGAAGTAAATCGGTACCGCTTCCGCCGCAATCACCAACGCGATGTAAACCATGCTGACTACGAAGCAAAATGTGCCGCCGAACCCCGAAACGATTTTGGCGGGGTTGTCGTACCGGTTGGCCGTTGAACCGCTGCCGAGGTTCGGAAACAGCGCGCCAATGCCCACGGCAATGCCACATAAACCCAAACTCACCAGCACAGCCGTTGCGCAGAATAAAATGGTCATCCAACCCGGCAGTTGCAGCATCCAGCTCGACAAGCAGGTCAGCGAAAACGTGATGCATACTGACCACGCGCTGCTCAGCCAAAACTTTTCTAACACCACCCGTTTCAACCCGTAGGGCACCAGCCCAACGATCCAAAGGCGTCGAATTTCGAGGCTGAATTGCGGGTACACAAACCGTGTTGTCAGCGTCGCGAGTGTCATGCTCGACGCGCCGAGGTTCAAGAACGCGACAAAACCCGCCCAATGCTGGTTGTTCCAGTCATAAGAGACATTGCGCAGATTGATCACATACAGGCCGAGCAACCCGAAGAAGATCACAAACTGGCTCCACTGCGATGTATCGCGCCAAAACACGCGCATATCTTTGATCATCAGCGCGCGGGTGGCAGGGTGCAAACCGGGCCACAGGCTCATCAAACGCTCCAGCCAGGTGCAGTTACTATCCCCGAGCAGATTTCGGTGAAAAACCTGACCCGGGGTACCGATGGTGCCCTGGCTTTTGTTGCGTGACCAGCTTTCGTAAAAAAGTCGCTGACTGACCACCGAGCAAACCAGCAACACCATCATCGCGTTGCTGACCAACAACAGAAAGAAAAACAACCCACGCCCGCTCCAACCTTCACCCCACGCAATCATTCCGGTTGCCATCCAGTAACTGGGTAACAACGGTTGCAAGGCGATCCGGCTGTTGGCGAGCAACTGATTCAAGGATTGCACCAACTCGGTCTGTTGAAGCTGCGCCGCGTCTACCGGCCGTAGGTACCAACCGGCGAAAATGACGAGCACCGTTCCAAGCGTGAACAATCCCCATTTGAAGTATTGCCGATGCAAAAACCGCGTCAGCGCCAACACCACCAACAAGCCCAATCCACCCGGTATGATGATGAACGGCACGAACAGCAGCAGTGCCTTCAAATAAAACGCCGGTGCCGCGTCACGCACCACCCCGTAGGCCGCCACAAACGGGGCCGCCAAAAACAGAAACGCCCAACTGGCGAGAAAAACGGTTTCGACGGTTTTCCAGCGGAACACATCTGCGTATCGAATGGGCATGGTTAACAACCAGCCCGTTTCCGGGCTTTTGAACAACGTGGAGTACCCGATGACCACGTTGGAGAAAAACAACATGACCAGTAGGAACGCAAAAAACAGATACAGCATGCGGTCCATCAAGACTTCGCCCAGACCCGGTACCCGAAGGAGATACCCAAACCCGGACCGGAACAACACGTACGCCGCAATCCAATAGCCCACCACGAAAATGCCGATGACAAACAGCATCAATCGTGATTGATCGCGTAGCGACTGAATGCGGCGCTGGCTCATCCGCCCGTAAAGCGCCAACAGCAAACCCAAAACTCGTGACGCGCTCATGCCTCTGGCGCGGGCACGCCCTCTTCCTCTTCTGCACGTGTGAGCGTCAGGAACGCATCTTCCAACGCGCCCATCACTCCGCTGGCCACGCGCAGCTCTTCCATCGTTCCTACGGCGATCAGCCGACCGTTGTTCAGAATGCCAATTCGGTCGGCCAACTCCTCGGCGATGTGCAAAATGTGAGTGGAGAGAAACACCGTCATGCCGTTGCGCGAGCGTTCTTTCAGCACATCCTTGACGACCCGCGCGCTGCGGGGGTCCAGCCCTACCATCGGTTCATCAATGATGAAGACTTTCGGGTCGTGGAGTAACGCCGAGGCAATCACAAGCCGTTGCCGTGTGCCATGCGACAACGTTTCAATTTGATCATGCGCATGCTCGCCGAGCGAAAACAGTTCAAACAGTTCCTCAATGCCTCGCTCGATACGCGCGCGGTCCATCCCGTACAACTCGCCTACAAACCGTAAAAACTCGCGCGGCGTCAGCTTGTCATACAGAAACGGCATGTCCGGCACATACGCCAGCAACCGTCGCGCCTCGATGGGGTGTTGCTGAATATCAAAACCGCCAATGAACGCCCGGCCTGCCGTGGGCTTGAGCAACCCCGTCAACAATTTGATCGTTGTGGTCTTGCCGGCGCCGTTGGGGCCGAGAAAAGCGAAAAATTCGCCCGTGCCAATTTCCAGATTGAGATCGTCTACGGCGCGAAAGTTGCCAAAGTCTTTCGTCAGATGTTCGGTGCGGATCACAGTCGGTCGCTGAGCAGCAACGGCTCTTGTTGCATCGTGAGGCCAAGCGAGGTCTCTACTTTGAGCAATTCGCCCCGCAAGCTGACCCACATTTTCGCCCACAAGCTGTCGTCAATCCGGTAATCCACAAGATACGTTTTCAGTCTCGTGTCCCCCACCGGTAAGTCGGAAAGGTAGCAACGGGTGCTGGCGTTCAGGCCGGCCACCACGCCGCTGGCGCCGCCGCCCAACAAGCCCAATCCGCTCATGCCCGGTAGCCCCATCGCACCGGCAATCCCGCTGCCCACAAATCGGTCGAACTCGAACTCGCGCCGTTCCCGGTAGTTGGCAAACTCAAAATCCACCACTAACCGGTTGCTGGCTTTGTCGCCCTGCACCTCGACCACACCTTCCGCAAACGTGGTTCGTAACCGCAGGGTCTGCAATTCGTATTGCGGGTCGAACCGGCTCTGACTGACCACGCGCAGACGGTTGGATTTGTTGCTGCCAGGTAATAGAAAATTTAATTCGCTCTGAACCTGGTAGCCTTCCACTGTGCCACCGGTTCTGTCCGCGCCCCGTGCCTCGCCGCCTTCGTGGATCGGAGTGAAATCCACCTTGAAGAAACCAAGCGACTGACCCCGATAATTGACGGATAAACCGGGACTTTCGGTGTTGTTAAACATCTTTCGCAACACCAATTCCAGTGGCACTTCGCTAACGCCTGTCGGGTGCGGGAAAAATTCCGTTCGCACCAGCGTCAACATCATCCCCGCCCAGAAAACCACCACAAAACCCGAAGCGAACCTGCCTATCATGTGCCCTAGGGAATAATCAGTTGTTGCCCGATTTTGAGGTCGTCTTTGCTCGCCAAATGATGACGGTTGGCGGCGTAGATTTTGGTCCACTCAGACCTCGACCCATAATAACGCAAGGCGAGCGACTGCAAGGTGTCACGAGGTTGAACCGTGTGGATGCGCGGACTACCGGCTTCGGGAATAGTTGCCGCCGATGCGACAGGTGGCGAGACGGGACGTGGCAGTTGCTCCACGACCGGCACGGTTCGCGCCAATGCCGACACATCCGCCAACTGGCGTTCCAACTCCAGCACCCGCGCCTGCAACGCGGCATTTTGCTCCAGTAACACTGCCTTCTCGGTCTGCCACGCAGCGGGAGGCGCGTTCGGCACCACGGGTCCTAGCTTCGTAAGCAGGTTGAGCTTCGCTCGCTCAATGAAATCTTCCACAAGGGCGCGTTTGGGTGAGTCAGGACGCAGCTCCAAGAAACAGCGGTAATGATAAATTGCCGCAATCGGATCCCCCAATTTATCATCGTACAACAATCCCAACTCCAAGTGCGCGCCGGCGAGATCCGGGTTGACGCGCAAGGCTTTGCGGTAAAGCTCGGCGGCAGCCGCGAAGTTTCGGTTCTGAATCGCCTCTTTCGCCCTACGCGCGTATGGATTTTGCGCAAGCTCGGTGTTGGCCGTCTCGCCAACTTGGTAGCATCCGATGACCAAAATCGCCGACGTCAGAATCAAACTAGCTAACAACCTTACGAGGAAGCAGTTGTCAGAGTTCTGTTTCACGGCTGCTTTGACCAGCAGACTATCACAGCGCCCCCAAAAAACAAGCGCGGCAGCCCACCGAATTCGGCCCGTCCCACCCCGAGTGCCGCGATTTGCGAGCTCGGGGCTATACGGTCAGAATCTCTTTCTCCTTGTGCGCCAGTGTGGTGTCGATCTCCCCAATATACTCGTCGGTTTTTTCCTGAATCTTTTTTTCCACCTGACGCAATTCGTCTTCCGTTATCTTGCCCTCTTTCTGAAGCTTCTTGACCTGCTCCATCGCATGCCGTCGCTCGTTACGCACCGCAATCCGCCCATCCTCCGCCAACTTTTTACACACCCGGTCGAGTTCCCGCCGCCGCTCTTGGTCCAGAGGCGGAATGGGAATGCGAATGATTTTCCCATCAACCACCGGGTTGATTCCGAGGTCTGATTTCTGGATCGCGTGTGCCACTGCTTGCACCAACGACGCATCCCACGGTTGAATCACGATCAACCGCGGCTCGGGCGTGGAAATACCGGCTAACTCCCGTAAGCGCATCGTTGCCCCATAAGCCTCCACCGGGATGTTTTCCACCAACGAGGTCGAAGCCTTGCCGGTGCGCACCGTGGCAAACTCACGGTGCACCACCTCCAACGTCTTCATCATTTTTTCTTCCATCTCATCGAGGACTTGTTGCACCGTCATAACGGCCAGATTAGAAATTGAGCCCGGCAAAGTCAATGCAACGCACCCTGTTCCTCGATGCCGACGACACGCTCTGGGAAAACAACATCTACTTCGAGCGGGTCGTTGCCGCGTTTCTCCGCAAACTTCAGCGACGTGGCGTGCCCACGGCGATCGCGCGCCAACGTCTCTGGGATACCGAGCAGCGGATCATTCGCCGCTTCGGCTACGGCAGCCACCCGTTCTGCCGCGCGCTCGCCGAAGTTGCTCGCCAGCTCGCCTGTCCCGACCTGACCGGCTGGATTTACGAACAACAAAAGTTCCTTGCTCATCATCCCATCGAGCTCATGCCGGGCGTCGCCCAAACCTTACCGGCGCTGGCCGAGTGCAACCGACTCATCCTTGTCACCAAAGGCGATCCTGAGGAACAACTTGGCAAACTTCACCGCGCGCAACTCGCCCGGTACTTCACCGCCACCGAAGTCGTGTTCGAGAAAAACGTCGCGACCTACCGACGCCTGCTCCGTCGCCACCGCGCGCACGCCGCCCACTCTTGGATGATTGGCAACTCACCTCGCTCCGATATCAACCCTGCCAAAGCCGCCGGCCTCAACACCGTGTTCATCCCCTACCACACCACCTGGCAGCACGAGTTGGAAGAAATCTCATCAAACGGCGGTCACACGCTCGTGCTAGATCACTTCGGCCAACTCGCCGATCATTTCCTCGACACACGGGTCCTTAGCCCACCGGCGACTCGTCGCTCACCAAGGTCCCGATCGGCTCACCAAGAATCGCGCGCTTGATGTTGCCGCGTTTGAACAAATCGAACACGATGATCGGCATCTTGTTATCCATGCATAACGAAAACGCGGTGCTATCCATCACCGCCAACCGTCGTTGCAACGCCTCGGTGTAACTGATTCGGTCAAACCGCTGCGCATGGGGATCACGTTTGGGATCCGACGTGTAGATTCCGTCCACCTTGGTTGCCTTCAACAGCACCTCACAGCCCATCTCACTGGCGCGCAGCGCGGCGGTCGTGTCCGTGCTAAAAAACGGATTGCCGGTACCCGCCGCAAAAATTACCACGCGCCCCTTCTCCAAATGCCGCACGGCGCGACGGCGGATGAACGGCTCCGCCACACTCCGCATCTCGATGGCTGATTGCACGCGCGTGTGCACACCGGCACGCTCCAGCGAATCCTGCAACGCGAGCGCGTTGATCACCGTGGCCAACATCCCCATGTAATCGCCGGTAACCCGATCCAGCCCATGCCGGCTGCCCGCCGTGCCGCGAAAAATGTTTCCGCCCCCAATGACAATGCAAAGCTGAATGCCCAGCTCCAACACGTCCTTGATTTCTGCGGCAATGCTGTCGCAGGTCTCGGGGGAAATCCCGTGTTCGCGAGGACCCAACAATGCCTCGCCGCTGAGTTTGAGCATTACCCGCCGGTAGCGTAGCGTGGCCATCGTCCTTCGCTTTTAGCCGGTGGGCTGATGCTTGGCAAGCCCACCAACGGCGCACGCTGATCCTCAGCTCCCGCTCGCTGGCAACTCCTCGCCCAATTGCCAACGCACAAACCGCCGCACTACGATGTTTTCTCCCAACGCCGCGATTTTCTGGGCGATGTGCTCCTTGACCGTGATGTCGGGGTTTTTCACAAACGGCTGCTCAATCAAACACACCGTGGAAAAAAACTTCTCCAGCTTCCCCTGACAAATCTTCTCCACCGCTGCCGGCGGTTTGTCTTTGACCTGTGCTGCATAGATATCCCGTTCCGCCGCAATGACGTCGGCCGGTACGTCCTCCCGCCGGATCCAACGCGGATTGGTCGCGGCAATCTGTTGCGCGATTTCCTTTACCAATTCGCGAAACTGATCGTTGCGGGCCACAAAATCCGTCTCGCAATTGACCTCCACCAGTACACCCAACTTGCTGCCGTGATGAATGTAACTGGCAATGCATCCCTCTGACGCTACGCGTGACGCGCGCCCTTGCGCAAACGCGATGCCTTTCTTTCGCAAAATCACCTCCGCCTCCGCCGCGTTGCCCTTGGCCTCAATCAACGCGCGCTTACAGTCCATCATTCCCGCGCCAGTTTTTTCGCGTAACGCTTGCACTTGTTTCGGATCGATATCCATGGTTCGCTCCAAAAAAGAAATGTTTTCCCTAGGCCACCGGCCCCACCGGCGCCCCACTCGCTGCCGATGCCTCCGTCGGCTCGCTCACCGATTCTACGGGGGCTAGCGACTTACCCAACTCCGCTTGGGCTTCCAAAATCGTCTGGGTGATTACGCCGGTGATGCACTTGATCGAGCGGATTGCATCATCGTTGCCGGCGATGGGGTACGTCACCCAGTCCGGGTCCGCGTTCGAGTCCACAATCGCCACAATTGGAATCCTCAGGCGTCGCGCCTCGCGCACGGCGATTTCTTCGCGCACGATGTCCACCACATACAACGCACCCGGTAGCTGTTCCATGTTTACAATGCCATCGAGATTGCGATGCAACTTAAACTGTTCGCGCCGCAACGAGGCTAGTTCCTTCTTCGGCATCAGCGCTGCATCCGCCGATTCCAATTTCGCGTCAATCTCGCGCATTCGTTTTACGCTGTTGCGGATGGTGCGCAAATTCGTCAGCGTGCCGCCGAGCCACCGATCCACGCAGTAGGGCATCCCGGTTCGCAGCGCTGCCTCCTTCAATTCTTGCTGTGCCTGCTTTTTTGTGCCCACAAACAGAACCTGTCCGCCTCCCAGAACCAGTTCGTGCAAGAACCCACAAGCAATTTCAATTTGGGTCAGCGTCTTATTCAGATCAAAAAGATGAACGCCGTTGCGCTCACCGTAGATGAACTTTCGCATTTTCGGGTTCCACCGTTGGACTTGGTGTCCGAAGTGAACCCCCGCATCCATTAATTCCTGAATGGTTATGTTTGCCAATCGATCCTCCGTGGTTCATCCCCGGCACCAACCGACTACCGGGGACATCCTGCCAGTGGCAGGATTTGGGTTGTTTTCACGCCACGCCGACACCGTGCCGACATGGGAAGTGCGATTCTATGCAGGGAGCCTCGCTTTGCAAGCCCCTATACCCTTGTCTGTTTCGCGGCTTTCATCCCCTTCCCCACGTCAACTCTGCACGTCCAGCCAACGCGCTTTCGCTTGCATCCGAAGTGCTTCCCAGCTTAGTTTTCGACTGCCATGGCTGCAAAACAACCGCTTGGCACCCAATCGGAGGCAACTACGATTAGTGCTCGCGATATTTTTTTTGAGTGCCCCGCTTGCAACAAAAGTTTGGTGGTGGATGAATCCGCGGAAGGTCTGATGGTGGAATGTCCGCAATGCCACATCAATGTCATCGTGCCCCCGAAATCCTCTTCAGTGATGCCTCCACCGCCAAGCCCCGAAACCAAACCTCCTGCCCGTCCTTCCGAGCCAACCCCATCGCCGGCCGCTCACGACGATTTGATGCAGCGACTCAACACCCTCGCCGCGCAACTGCGCGAACAGCAAACCCAATGGGCCGAAGTCACCAACCGCATCGCCTCGCACATCAACGATGTGAACCGCGAACTGGTGATTCTCGGTCGCTTGGAAACCCGTCACAAGCAGTTGCTCCAAGAGTGGAATCAACTGGTGGCCGAATTTACGTCGCGCACAACACCCACTGTCCCAACCCCACCAACCGCCTCTGGCGCTCAGTAGCGACATCGGGGCCGCGTTGTTGTCCTCACCGCTGAGTTACTTGCCGTTTACCCCAGCTAAACTCGGCGCGGGCGCGGAAGACACCGTGGGCGCAGCCGGTAACGCCAAGCTCTTGACCAAAATTTTCGAGCGCCGACCGTTCTGTTCATATTTCTCACGGCGACCCGGTGGCAAATCATCAATCGTGCCTTCCCGGTATCCGAGTTTGTGTTGGAAAAACGTGAATGCTTGCGTCGAAAGACAAAAAATTTGCTCACACCCCCGTTCACGAGCCAACGTCTCCGCGTACTGCGCCAGTTTGGTGCCGATACCGCGATTGGCATGGGGCGGACTTACATGCAGACACGCCAGCTCTGCTTTCTTCAGCTCGGGCGTCGGATGCAGTTGGCAACAGCCCACGATATTTCCATCAATCTCGAATACGAAAAACTCGTTCAGCTCTTTCTCCAACGTCCGCCGATTCCGCTTGATCAACTGCTCGCCCTCCATCGCGGGTTTGATCAATGCAAAAATGTGGCGCAGATCCTTGCGCTGCGCCGGCCGGATTCCCTGATACTGGTTCGCGTAGATCAAAGTGCCGATGCCCTCGTTCGAAAACACCTCCGCCAACAGTCCCTCATCCACCGTCCCACTCAGGATGTGCACCCGCTCCACCCCACCTTGCAACGCCTGCAGCGCATGGACCGCTTTCGACTGCACCGCGGCGGGGATCTTCTCGAACGCCTGTTTCAGCACCGACTCCAACTCTTTCACCGACATCTGCGGCACAAGCTTCCCATCCAACTCGATTCCCGGTGCCGTCCCGATATACATCAACTTCACCGCTCCCAACTGTCGGGCTACCTCCACCGCCACGCTGTCCGAGTTCAATCGATAGGTATTCCCGCTGCCGTCGCACGCCACCGGTGGAATCACCGGAATGATCCCGCGGTCCAACAACGTCCGCAGCAACTCCACATCCACTTGGTGAACCTTGCCGGTGTACTGATGATCTACCCCCTTCAAAATTCCCAACGGCACCGCCTCGATGCAATTAGTCAACGCGCCACGCAGGTTATTCAACGACAGCCCTTCCAAAATCTCATGCGTCACGTTATTGGCTGCCATGATCGCAACCCGCAACGTGGCCCCATCCGTGATTCCCGTCCCGTCCCAGTTGGTGATCGGCACGCTTAACTCCTGTGCCAACTTCTGAACCTGATAACCGGCACCGTGCACCAACACCAACCGGATGCTCAAACTCCGCAACACCGCCACATCCATCAGCAGATTCGGGAAATTGTCATCCGCCACCACCGCACCGTCCATCGCCAGAATGAACACCTGATCGCGAAACTGGGGGATGTAATGCAGAATGCCGCGCAAATCCGTTGGTTTCATTAGCGATTCGCTTTATACGCCCCAACACCGGCCTTTTCAACCGACGATTTCCCCCCGGCGCCAACTCCCTTCAATCCGCGCTCATTCACAGAACGCCGATTAAACTCATATTGCGGCACCAGCTCTGCTGACCGACCAGCTCCCAATAGATATCCGCAACACTGCCCTACCCCGTCCGCCGTCAAACCAACGGCCAACGCCGGTAGCGCGGACCACCGGCCCACGCGCCGTACGGCCGACCACAGCCTCCACATTCGCACCACCGGAATCAGCGGCGACCCAACGACGAACATCGCACGCCGCCGCCAATCCCAACGGCTTGCCCGCGCCGCGGCGAAAACTCGCCCACCATGAAACATCGCCCCCAACCACACGTCCCATCGGGCAAAGTTCGTATGCCGCACCCGCGCCCTCGGCTCCAGCCACAACACCTCGCCCCGCTGCCGCATGTCCCAATGCAACAGGGTTTCCGCCTCCAGAAACGCCGGTAGTTGATCGCCATACCGTAACAGCGCGGAGCGTTTGTAACTGGAATTGTGGCCCGGCAAAAATTCCACGGGTCCCTCGCGCGCCGGTACCAACCACGGCCCGTAGCCAATGATCAAGTCCGCCCAGCTCACAGCATTGACCGGGTTCGCACATTCGATGCCCGGTCCAACCGCAACCACCGGCCGCTGGTGCGCCGCCAACAATCTTTCGGCACAATCAGACAATGGGAACGCATGATCCTCAGCGAAGAGCACAATCGGCGCGCGCGCCGACATCACGCCCACGGCGTTGCCATGCCCCACCGAACGCACCGATGGCTCTTCAACCAACTGCCAGCAACCCAACCCATTTACCGCGGACTCATCCACGGCCAACGTCGAGCGCGATGGTGTCACCAACACCAGTTCTATACGTTTCGCGATCGTTTGCGCCACTACATGCCGCACTGTTTCCCGCACCACCTCGAACGAATCGCGCGTGGTGAGAATCACCGATAGCGCAGGTTCCATTGCGTCAGTCGCTCCCAAAAAAATCCAAGCGCGTTCGCCACTTGTGCCACCACCAGCAGAGCCATCAACTGCATCGCGCGTGCTCCCCTGTGACAATTCCACGGGTACCGCAGCAATCCCACATAGAACGACCACGGCTCCACCCGCAGACCTTCATTCCACCGTCGGGCGCGTGTCACGTGGTAGTAATGCGCTCCGCGACCGTAATTGAAATGCTGTTGCCAAAACCGACTCGCATTCAGATTGTGCGCGTGGTGCACAACCATCCCGGGCACGAACCGCAACCGGTATCCCGCGTGAAGCCATCGGTCACAAAACTCGCGGTCCTCGGCCGCCGCGCGCGGCAGCGCCTCATCAAAGCCTCCCAATTCGAGAAAACGCCGTCGCCCCAACGCCACGTTGTTTGTTGTAAAAAACCTCGGTCCCGCGGCACCTCGACTGTAGTAGTCATAGAGATAACTTACCAACGTTTGGCTCGCCTCGGCCCAAGGATTGTTCGCCAACGCATTCGTGACGGGTCCCCCCAACAGGTCATTGGGATACCTTCGCCACGCGTCCACCGCCGCGCGTAGCCAACCAACGTCCGGGTAGCAATCATCATCCGTAAATGCCACCAACTCCCCCCGCGCCACCTGCGCGCCCGCGTTGCGCGCTTTGGCTGGCCCAGCCGGTGGTTGCCGAATCAGCTTTGCACCCTCAACCTCTACCGGCCTCACGCTGCCATCGTCCACCACGATGACCTCATAACGGTCGCGTGGGTAGTCCAATCCCATCAGACACTCCACGCACGCCCGTACCTTTTGCGGACGGTTTCGCGTGGGAATCACGATGGAGCAGAACGGTTCCATGCCATCAATGACCTCGCGAGGTTCCATTCACGCCATCCCCACTCGCGCACGATGACCAACCCGAAAACCGCGCCCGTCGCCAACAGCATCATCTTGAGCACCACCCACCCGCCCGGGGTAGCCCACTCTCGCGCCACCCACCACACCGCCACACCTACAATCGCGCACCGCCCCAGCGCGGTTACCGGCATCTCGACCTTCCACACCCGATGCACCGTCCACAATGCCAATCCGGCGCCGAACCACGCGCTGATGCTCCACGCCATCGCCGCCCCGAGCGCACCCCAGCTCGGGACCCACCACAAACCCAAACCGATTCCCGCCACCACCAGCGCCACCGCATAACCTACCGTTGCGCGCGGGTAGCCCGCCGCCGTCAGCACACCCGTCACCACATTGAAAACCACCGTCCCAATCGCACCCCACATCAACCAACCCAACAGTGGTCCCGCTTCCACAAACCTTGCCCCAAACAACAACCCGGCGATTTCCCGCCCTGCCCCCGCCGTCAAACCCACCAACGGCAACATCCACCACACCACCCGCAACGCATCCCGCGTCAACGCCCGCGCGCGCTCATGCTCTCCATCACGCACCGCATGCGTCAACGTCGCCGTCAACATCGGAACAAACGTCATCGAAAGCAGCCGCGGCAAAATCGCCACATTCACCGCCGCCCCCAACCAACCCACTTCCTGCGCGCTCCCACCGCACGCTTTCAACATCAACACCATTTGCACATCAAACAACCGCAAGCACGCCGACGCCACAAACAACGGCACCGCATACCCCAACACCTCACGCACACTCACCGGGTTTGCCACCCGCCACGGAATCGAGCAATACCGTCGCGTCACCACCAACTCGATCACCGTTGCCGCGAGGTTGCCCAAGATTGCGCCCGAAACCGACATCCCCAACTCAACCAACCCCACAATCAATACCAACCGGCTCAACCACCGCCACACGCTCGCCACCGCACGCTGCCGGTATCCTCCCCGACCGGTCAACACACTGCGATGCGCATGCGCGACGCTGAACACGGGTATCTCCAACGCCATCAAACCCAGCCACCAAGCCACTGACTCATCCCCAAACACGCGTCCCAACGGTGACGCCAAACCCATCACCAATAACATCGCACCACAGCCCAACCACAAATGCCACCGTACCAGCGCCGACCCAATCCGCTGCCAATCCTCACCGGCTTCACCCACCAACTTCAACGCCGCTCGCGAAAACACCGTCGCCACCGTCCACTCCACCCAACCCACAAACGACGCCACCAGCGTGAACCACCCATAACCTTCCGGCAGCAACGCCCGCGTCAAATACGCCGCCGTCACCAACCCGGTCAGCGGAAACAACGACTCGGCCATCAACCCACGAACCACTCCATCGGCGAGATGGCGGCTTCGATTCTCATTGGTTGTTCGCCCCATCATGACAACGGCCCCGAGCGCACCTTCGACCGAAACAGTTGCAGGCTGCAGTTCACACCAACGCCCATTCCGTTAGATCCCGGCGCAAAAATTTTCTCAACGCCTGCACATCGTCTGCCAGCCAACCACGCAACCGCTCTCGCGCTGTTTCCGTCACAATTGGCACAGGAACCGGCCGCGAAAATGGCCAGTAGGGCAAAAACGTCAGCCGCCAATGCAGTTCGGGCGGAAGCAAACTTTCCGGCAGGCGCCCCGTGATCCGTCGCATCCAGGAGCCCAACCTCGTCGGTTTTCGTTGATCACCCGCTCGGAATCTCTCCTGCGAAAAACGAGGTGATTGAAATGTGTCGTCCACACATAGGAACCGAAAAATCTTTTGCAGGGTCTCCACTCGCCGTTCTTTCAAGTCCTCGCTGAGCACCACAAGGATTTGTTCTGGCGGGTACCACTGCAAAAATTGCTGCAACTGCCACCAGTACCGGCTTCGATACACGTAATCACAGTCCGGGCGCCCCACAGCCTCCTCGAACGGCCGCATCTCGCGTCCCAGCGCCACCCAATGCACGTAATGCGATACGATCCGCTGAATTGGATCCCGCACCAAATAGATCAGCCGTGCCTGTGGGATCACTTCATGCATCCGAGATGCGACGGCTGACTCTGACGGAAACGAAGTGTAATGCGGAGAGCTTTCCCCCCGCACCGGCTTTTTCGTGGAAAATTGCGCCTGGTACCATGCCAACCCGCGCGACCAATTGCCATTCAGACAAAAGAAATTCAGCTCCTTTATTCGCGACATGAAAATTTGCGGGTGTTGCTTCAGGTAAAAATGCAAACTGGTGGTTCCACATTTTTGCGCGCCGATCACCACCAAGTTTGGCAGCATCCCCATGGTCAAATTTCATTTAGCGGCGTCGCCAATCCGGCCGGTATCGGTTCGCCCAACATTTTCAATAAGGTCGGCGCGACAGCTAAAACATCACAGGCCGTGCGGGCGCCCCGCTCCTGCACATCGGGCCCCGCCATCGCAATCCAACCTTCCTGCGAATGATCAGTGTCTCGAAAAAACTCGGGGCGCGCTTGGCACAAGTCCATTTGCGGATGGACTACGCGATCCCAAAATCGTGTACTCGGACGCCAAACAATCCACAAATCGGGCCATGTTTGCGGTGGATCTTCTCCAAACAACTTCCCAGGCCGATACACCGCTCCCACGACTGGCTCGCCCTCCACGGGATCAACTAAGGCCCTAAAATCCGCCTCCAACCGATCCAGCAACTCCGCGTACTCGCAACCCGGTTCCACGATTCCTTGCGGTTCCCGCCCCCGTAGATTTACGCGGATCATCCCATTGAAAAAACCCGGTAACGCAAATGCCTTCGTTCGTGTCCAATCGGTCTCGCGCCGAAACTGATCTGCCAGCAATCGCTCCCGCGTGTCACGTGGAAGAATCCGGCTCGCCCAGCAACGCCACCGCTCCGGCACGACCCGCCGCACCATCGCCATCGGATGCCATGACCATGAGTCTTGCGCTGCGGGCACCTGATAACCAAGCCGACAACAAAGTGATTTCACTAATCCACCCGTGGGGAAATGATCCTCCAATCCGACGCTGCTGAGCACCACGACATTTACATCACTGCCCACTACCCCTAGTAGTCGCCCCAACTCCGCATCCACCGCTTTGTAGATTTGCTTTATCGCCGTCGCGAGTTCACCGTCCGCTGTACCTTCGCGGTACTTCCAAAAAACGTGTCCCGCTGTGTGCGGCTCGGTGAAAACCACCACCACCAGGTCGTAATTTTCTCGGCTCAACAATCCCTCGCACAAATCGCCTTTCCGTTGAATCCGGCGTAGCATCCGCCGTAGCATGTGCCGTTCCTGTGCCGCATTGGTGCCTACGCGCTCGATGATCTCGTCGCGCGGCCCAAATCGTCGCGCCAACTCTCGCGCCAGTCCTTCGGGCTCGCTCACCAACTGATGTGCTGGATGCCGGCTCTTCCATCCCCGGTGCGGTGCCCAATTCGCAACTTGAACCCCCGCGACGCCTGGTGACGGCAAAACCTCCGGAACGTCCACAACGGCCACTTTCCGCCCCGCCGACAATCGCTGCCACACAAATGTCGCCTTTACGTCCAATCCTGTCACCTCCACCAAGTCATAAGACCCGGGTCGCAGTTGCCGAAAGTAGTAGTATCCCAGCCGTCCCCGCGATTCCCCGCTCAACAAAACCGTCCATAACCCATGCTCACTGATCAGCTCCGTCCCACGTGTTCGTGCCCACCAACCGCGCTCCATGATCTGCCGCACAAAAGGCAACGTACCCTCGAGGGCCCATTGCTCCATCCAGGGCGGATGTCCCGCATCAAAACCAAACACCAGCAAACGCGACCTCTTCATCGACACACATGCTCTCTCGCCGTTCGTGCTCGATTAGCGCAATTCTCAATGACTCTCGCATACACACCCTCCCACTGCTCCGCCGCCCGCGGAATGCCGAAATGCTTCGAAGCCCGTTCGTGAGCTGCCACCCCCCACTGTTCCAGCAACTCGCGCGATCGCAGGAGCCGACCCAACGCCCGCGCCAGCTCCTGCACATTCCCCGGTGGCACCAACAGGCCGGTGCGCTCATGTTCCACGGTCTCCACCAACCCGCCTGTTGCGCTCGCCACAACCACCGTGCCACGCATCGCCGCCTCAACAGCCACCAAGCCAAACGGCTCAGCCCACAGCGATGGGACCACTTGGACCCACGCCTGCTCCAGTAACCGCTCCGCCTCCTCCCGCGCCAAGTGCCCGAAAAACTTCACCCGATCATCCAACTGCCACTGCCGAACCAACTGCTCCAGCGCTGCTCGCTCGGGACCGTCCCCCACGATCCAGCCCTCTGCGCTCGGCACTTCTCGTAACGCGGCCATTAACACCTCAACACCCTTTTCTTTCGTCAACCGACCGGCATACGCAATCACCGGCCTCGTGCCGAGTGGCGGACGCATGGGACGCTCTCGAACCCCCGGCGCAATCTTGTCCATTACAACAAACCCATGCTCCTCCAGCATCCTCCGCACCGCGTCGCTCTCCACCACGATTCGGCGGATCACCGCACGATTTTGCCACCACCAATGCATCTGGATCATCAGCAACAACCAGTCCCTGCTTGGTAAGCAGCCCTCCCGATAACACGCGATCCCCCAAGGGTACCGGCACTGAGCCTCGCGCGGCAACCACTTCAATCCGGTCGGACACACACCTCGATACCACATGGCATGCCACACCACCGGCCAGCCTCGAAGCACCGCCAGAATCGCCGGCGACAGTTGCGTCAAAAACATCGTGACGTGCACCACATCAGGTCGAAACGACTTCAACGTGCGACGCAGTGCCCAAGCCGCCCAGGGATTCCATGTTTGCAACACGGTCCGCCACCGCGACGTTGTCCCCAAGCAACGTTCATCTGCCTCAAACCGCAGCGCTCTGCCACCTGCCGTGCTTGCAAACCAGCGCACCTCGTGGCCGCGCCGCCGGAATTCCTCTCGCAAGTTTGCCACCGTGGTTTCTGCCCCGCCCATCAATCGCCCATAATCACTGATCAACACAATCCTCATTCCAACGTTACCGGCCGACCGACTCGCGCCGACTCCTCCGCCGCTAACACCCAACGTAAGCTGCGATATCCATCCTCAATGCTCGGCGACACCTGGGCGCCCGCTTGCACGGCCTCAATAAAGGCGCGCCATGCGCGCTCATACGACGGTTCATTCCCAACAGTGCGCATCCGGCGCCACCAATACGCTCCCGGAACTCGCGCCAGCCAACGCCACCCACTCAACCACACCGACCGATTCCGGTACCGATCAAACCGCAGACTCCCTCGCTCACACTCCAACTCCATTCCATCCGCGTCGCTTGCTGCGGACACCGAAAACAACGACTCCACCCGCACCCCACCCTCCAGCTCCCATTTCACCCCCGCCCAATCCATCTCCACTCGCTCGGACCGAACCACCGCTTCTACGCAAACCGGTTGCCGACCCATCACCCACGGCACCCAATCAAAATGATGCGACCCCAACTCCAGCAACGCTCCACCTCCACTTGCCCTCGCCTGTCGCCACATCGGCATCGGTCGAACCGGCGTGGTAAACCAGCTCCGAACCCGCCGCACCGCGCCCAATCGGCCCGACCGCAAAATGCAACGCACGCGCTCCACCAACGGATTGAACCGATAATTGAAACCCATCATTGCCACCACGCCGGCCCGCTCACGCGCCCGCACCAACATCGCCGCCTCCTCCAGACTCATCGCCAGCGGCTTCTCCATGTACAAATGCCTACCGGCTTCCAACACTGCCAAGCCTACCGGCCCATGTGAGCTGGTTGGCGTCGCGACCAACACCGCATCACAATTTGTTCGCAAGGCCTCTCCCACATCCGGGACCGCTTTGGCCCCCGGCGCCCACGTCAACGCCTGCTGCCGGTTTGCCTCGTCAGGGTCTGCCACCGCCACCACTTCCACCCCCAACTTTCGCAACACCGGCAAATGGACGGTCCGCGTAATGTGACCGCACCCTACAACGGCCATCCGAATCGATCCTCGCTTCATTCCCCATCACAGCATGACAAAAAGCTGTGCCCTCGCAAAGAACACAACCCACATCATTCACCCTCTCAACCGCGGCTTCTCCATTCCCCACCGTCGCTAGATTCGCCAAGCATACCGGCTTCGTGGACGCAGTCCGGTTTGCTAGCTTGCCAGCATGGACGTGTTTTTCTACGAGGCGTTCGCGGAGGAGGAGGCTGAACTGCGCGCGTTGTTGCCCGCCCACATTCATGCCGGGTTCACCCGCGACACCATTCAAGAAACCGGCCATCGCCAACCGCCCGCACCCCTCATCAGCATACGCACCCAATCCATCATCCCACCGGATTGGCCCTTGGCCGGTATCGTCTCACGGACCACCGGCTACGACCATCTCATCGGACTGCGCGTGCCGTGTGGATACCTCCCTCGCTACTGTGCTCGGGCCGTCGCCGAACAGGCGATCATGCTGATGCTCGCGCTCCTGCGAAAACTACCGGCCCAAATCCGACAATTCGACCGGTTCGATCGCGATGGGCTTACCGGCACCGAGTGCGCCGGAAAAAATCTGCTCGTCGTCGGTGCCGGTAACATTGGTTCGGAGGTCGTCAGACTCGCGCGCGCACTCGACATGCACGTACGCCGCGTAGATATCCTTCCCGAACGCGCTGATGTCTCGCTCGACGAAGGGTTGCCGTGGGCCGACGCGATCATCTGCGCGATGAACCTGACGCCCCACAACCGCGGCTATTTTCGCTACGATGTGTTGCGTCGTGCGCGACGCGGTGTCGTGCTGGTCAACATCGCGCGTGGCGAATTCACCCCGTTGACCGACCTGGTGCGATTGCTCAACGAGAGACATCTCGGCGGCGTCGCGCTCGACGTCTTCGAGGATGAACCCCACCTCGCCACGGCTTTGCGACGCGGTGAGCCTGTTTTGACCGAGCTGCGGCGCCACCCCAACGTCATCCTCACACCCCACAACGCGTTTAACACCCGGGAAGCTTTGCAGCGCAAGGCCGCGCAGACGATTGAACAGGTATTGGAGTTTTTGAAAACCGGCCAGATGCGCTGGCCCGTGCCCTCGTCAACAACAGCCGCGTAAGCAACTGCCCGAAAGATAGAAACCGGGCCATCGCCCGGAAAACTGTTTTGCCGACCGTGGGTTGACAACCGCTGACACACCGTAGTAGCAGGTCAATCAGGCCGATGAACAACCGACCTGGTATGAGTGACCTCGACCGCCTGCGCCACTCCTGCGCGCACGTGATGGCGACCGCCATCCTCCGACTTTGGCCCGAAGCGCAGTTTGCCTACGGACCACCGGTGGCCGACGGTTTTTACTACGATGTCGAGCTCCCGCACCGCATCACGCCGGATGATTTCCCCGCCATCGAAGCGGAAATGCAGAAAGAAATCGCCGCTGATCATCCCTTCGAGCAAATCACCGTCACGCGCGAGCAGGCCATCGCCGATGCCCAGCGCGGTCGGCTCGGCGCGTTGAGCGATCGCCCCGGCAATCCCAGCAAGTTCAAGCTCGACCTGATCAATGACATACCGGCCGACGAGCCGATCACATACTACCGCAACGGCGACTTCCTAGACCTTTGCGCGGGCCCACACATCGAACGCACGGGGCAAATCAAAGCCTTCAAACTCACCTCCGTAGCCAGTGCCTACTACAAAGGGGACGAGCGCAACCCCCAACTCCAGCGAATTTACGGCACCGCATTCCCCAGTCGCGAAGAACTCGAGCAACATTTCGCGATGCTCGAGGAAGCCAAGAAACGGGACCACCGCAAACTCGGCAGTGAGCTGGAGTTGTATGTGATGGATCCCGACTATGTCGGGCCCGGTTTACCATTGTGGTTGCCCAAAGGCGCCGCGATTGCTGAGGAGTTGGAAAAACTCGCCAAAGAAACCGAATTTCTCGCCGGCTACCAACGTGTGCGCACTCCGCACGTGGCGCGCGAAAAAATGTATCGCACCTCGGGTCATCTGCCCTACTACGAAGAAAGCATGTTTCCGCCGATGGAGGTGCGCGAAGAGGGCACCGTCAGCACGCGCTACTACCTCAAAGCGATGAACTGCCCGCACCACCACCGCATCTACGCCGCCCAGCCGCGAAGCTACCGGGATTTGCCCTTGCGCCTCGCAGAGTACGGATGCTGTTATCGCTACGAACAATCCGGTGAGTTGTTCGGCCTAATGCGGGTGCGCTCCCTCAACATGAACGATGCCCAC